>NZ_JAPDPH010000001.1 GCF_026013475.1 Micromonospora yasonensis
ATCGGTGCCGCTGATTCGGCCGCGCACGTCGGTGACCAGGGTGCTCCACCCGCTCGCGATGTAGAGCAGGTCGGGTCGAACGCGCAGGCTGCGGACCCTGGTCATCGGGCCGCAGATACCCCTTCATCGTCCCGGCACACCCCGGGCGGCCCCAGGACGTGGTGCGGGCCCTATCGCGGACGAGCAGTTCCAGGGCCACCGCGATCGCCACCGCCTCGACCGCCAGCAGCGTGAGCAGGATGAGCAGCTGGGTCGCTCCGGCGCGTTCGACCATGACGCACGGAGCCGGTGGCGGGAATTCGCTCTCCGCGGGCTGCGGATCGCCGAAGCCTGTGGCGCGGACCTCGTCACCACCATGCTCGGCGCCGGTGTGAGCTTGGGCGACGTACCAGAATCGCCGCCCGTCACGCCGACCGCTGCGCGATTCGGTTACCACCCGCTGCGGTCCAGGTTGAGCCGCTCCCGCAAGTCGGCCCGTGATCTTGCTGGTCCGGCAGCATGACGGACACCGCTCACGGTGGTGCCGATGGTCAGGGTGCGTACTGGGTGCGCAGTTTGCTGGTGTCCCAGCCGGCACGGTGGGCGCCGGCCTGGTAGGCGCTCTCCAGGAAGGTGAGGACCGTCGCGCGGGGGTCGGCGGCGGCGCGGGCGTCGTCGTACGTCAGCAGCGCGAGGTGTGCACCCCGGTTTTCGACCCAGCGTGCCTGCGCGGGTTGCAGCGGTTCCTCGGTGAGGCCGTCAGGCTCGGGCGCGGTGTAGGAGTAGAAGGCCGGCTCAGGCACGTTCTGGTCGCCGAACCAGAAGCCGGCGCTGATCACCTCGTGCGAGTACGCCTCCCGGGTCACCGGGTCGACGGTGTCCGGCTGCGGCACCTGCCGGCCGGAGAAGCGGGTGACCGCGATGTCGAAGGTGTGCCAGAAGTGGTGCACCGGGCTGGTCTTGGCGTTGCACCGGGAGGCATAGTCCTCTAGGACCAGCCCCACCTGGCTGAGTACCTGCCAGTACCGGTTGACCCAGTACGGGTCGTACGCGGCGTGCGTGGTGTCCTCGGCGAACGGGATGCTGTCGGTCATGTCGTAGGGCTTGGCCTCGATGTGGGCGGGGATGCCGAGGTACGACAGTGCGGTGAACAGTCGCTCGTGGAACGCCGCGACGGACAGGCCAGGCAGGGGGAAGGAGACCGTCTGGCCGGCCAGGGTGTTGATGACCAGCCGGTGGTCGACGAAGTCGAAGTCGATGGCGAACATCAGGTCCCGGCCCATGGGGCGGGAGGTGATGCCGCGGCCGGTCAGATGGAACGGCACATGCCACCAGTGGTTGCGCGGTGGTGCCTGGTCCAGCCGGATCTTGCCGACGATCTGTGTGAACCGGTGGACGGTTTCCTTCGAGTCCGCCCAGGCGGACAGCGGGATCGGCGGGAACAACTCGGTCATCCGGACTCCTCCGACAGCGTGCCATGCAGCACGGCCAATGCCGGCATCCTCCCCGATCCGATGGCCGTACGGGCGCTAACCTCGCGTCCTCACGCCACGCCCACGTCGGTGGACCCGCTTATCCGGGCTGGCCGCGGCCAACGCCGGGACATGCCGTGCGGGGCCCTGAGGAGGACAGGGCCCCGCATCTCATGGCTGCTTCTAGACGGATCGGAGGGTCAGCGGGTGCCTCGGTCGCCGTCGACGATGAGCTGTGTCACGAGATCCGGGTGGCTGACCATGGCCACGTGGGAGGCGGCGACCTCGACGGTCTGTGAGCCGGCTCGCTGGTATTCGTAGCGCTGCAGTGCGGGCGGGATGGCTTTGTCGTCGGTGGCGATCAAGCCCCAGGAAGGGATGGTGTGCCAGGCGGCGGCCTGGGTCAGGTCGGTGAAGCAGGCGGCGCTGAACGGCCGCTGCGTCGCCGCCATGATCTTCGTGGTCGATGCCGGCAGGTCGGCGGCGAAGACCTGGCGCAGCTTGTCGGCCTGGAGGTACAGGTCGGTGCCGGTGGTGCCGTCCGGGTTCGGGTACGGGATCGGGTTGAGGGCGGCCTGGATCTCGCTGCCCGGGTACGTGGTGATGAGCTGGCCGAGGGCCTCGCCGGTGTCGGGGACGAAAGCGGCAACGTAGACGAGGGCTCTGACGTTGGGGGCGCTGGCGGCGGCGTTGGTGATGACCGCGCCGCCGTAGGAGTGGCCGACCAGGATGACCGGATCGTTGATGCTGTGCAGCAGGCTGGCGATGTAGGCGGCGTCAGAGGGCAGGCTGCGCAGCGGCGTCGCCGGTGCGATCACGGGGTAGCCACGCTCTTGCAGCCGTTCGACGACGCCGCTCCAGCTGGCGGTGGCGTCGGCGAAACCGCCGTGGACGAGCACGACGGTGGGTTTGGTCGGGCGGGTGCGGCCGGCCGCGGCCGGACTGGCCGCCATGGCCATCGCGGAGGTGGCTACCGCGGCGCTGACGCCGGCGACGAACGTGCGCCGGGAGACGTTGGCAGGCATGAAAGCTCCTGACGTGGTGGTGATCAGTAGGTGGCCGACGCGGCGGCTTGGCGGATGAGGTCGGCGACCGCGGCCGCCTGGGAGGCATAGATGGCGTGGCTGCCGATCGCCTCGACGACAACGGCGCCTGCGCGGGTGGCCATCGTCCGCTGCGCGGCCGGCGGGATCATGCGGTCCTCGGTGGCGACCAGGTACCAGCTGGGCTTGTGCCGCCACGCCGGCTCGGTAACCGCACCGGCCAGTGCCCCGACGCCCCACGGCACCTGGGAGTCGGCCAGGAAGGCAGCCTCGTCGGCGGGCAGGTCACCGGCGAACGACGCGTGGAACTTGTCCCGGTCGAGGAACAGGAACCCGTCGCGGGGCGGCAGGATCGGCGGGACCGGGGCGCCGGGCGGCGGGTCGGCGATCAGGGTATTGACGGCCTCGCCCTTGTCTGGGGCGAACGCCGCGATGTAGACGAGCGCGGCGACCCGTTCATGAGCGCCCGCTTCGCTGATGACCGCGCCGCCGTAGGAGTGGCCGACCAGCACGGCCGGGCCGTCAAGCCCGTCGAGGATGAAGCGGGCCGCGGCGACGTCACCCTCCAGCGACACTGTCGGGTTCTGCACGATCTTGACGGTGAAGCCGTCCCGAGTCAGCAGGCGATGCACGGCCTGCCAGCCTGATCCGTCGACGAAGCCGCCATGGACCAGAACCACATTACGGATGGTTGGTGTGCTCATGGAATGCTCCCGAGTACCGGGGCGGGCCGACCGCCCGCCGCTTCGCATTCCATGCAAGCCGTAGCCCAGGTGCCGGAACAGGTAGAACACTATGCAGAATTAGTGTTTGCTTCTATCGCTGCGGCTCCGGCACGGCAGCGCTCGGCGCGGTCGTGCTGCCCGACCGACTCGTACAGGTCGGCCGCCTGTAGCAGGCTGGCTCGCGCTTGGCCGGCGTGATCCTCGTCGTAGAGTTCCTCGCCCAGGATCCGCAACCACGCCGCCTGCCCCATGAAGACCTGCAGGCGGCCGAAGAGATCCACTGCGCGCAGCATCATCGGTACGGCTTCGTCACGGCGGCCGACGCGTCCAAGGGCGCGGGCGGTGAGGCCGAGGACATGCGGGAGTTCCGCTTCGGCGATCTCCGCCGTCATGCCCGAGGCGGGATCTTCCACCAATGCCAGCGCACGCTGGTAGGCGGCAAGCGCTTCTGCCACGTCACCGAGGTCGAAGGCGATGGTCCCCCGGGCCAGCAATGCCTGATTGACGTCCCGCGCGTTACCCGCTTGTTCTAGCAATATGGCTGCTTGACGTACCGCGGTCAGCGCAGCCTCAAGGTCACCTATCCCACGACGCGCGGCCGCGACGTACATCAGAGCCCATCCCTCCTGCCGAAGGTTGCCGGCCTGGCGGGCCAAACTCAGCGCCCGCTGCGCACAACCCAGTGCGGTCGGCATGTCCTTGCGCCACGGCAACGTGTGGACCCAGGCAATGTGGTTGAGGAATTCGGCCTGAAGTCCGGCGTCGCCGAGCGCGACCGCCGAGTCGGAAGCGAGCGTGAACACCTCGAGCCAGCGGGGCCAATGCACCCAGTGTTCGGCGAACCAGTGCAAGGCACTGGCGGCGCGAACCACGGCGTGGTGGTCCCCGTCGACGGCAGCGGCGCCGAGCGCCGGGAACCAGTGTTCCGCCTCGATGCGTATCCAGGCCTTGGCGTCCTCAGCCGAGGCGAAAACGGGATCCGCGGATCGGCCTGCGTCCGGACCGAACCATCCCCCGGCGGCGGTAACGGTTGCCAGCAGCCACGCGACCATCTGCCGGCTGACAGCGATCACCGTGTCGGCTGAATCCTCTCGCTCAAGCCGCTGCTGCGCGTACAGCCGCACCAGATCGTGGAAGCGATACCTGCCGCCCTCCGCGACACCCATGAGGCCCAGCTCGACCAGATCGTCGAGCTGGTCCTCGGCAACCGGCACGGCGACGCCGCCGAGCACCGCCGCCAGGGCGGCACCGAAATCCGGGCCGGGCACCAGCGCAGTACGGCGAAACAACTGCCGCGCCGCGTCCGGCAGTTGCTCATACGACATGCCGAAGGCAGCCCCGACCGTCAGATCACCCGCGCTGAGCTGATCCAGCCGCCGCTGATCGACCGACAGCCGCGCGACCAGATCACCCGCACTCCAGATCGGCCGCGACACCAGTCGGTTTCCCACGATGCGTACCGCCAGAGGCAGCCCGCCCAGCAAATCCACCAGGCTCTGCAAGTCGCGGTCATCCGGCACGTCGGCCCGCTCGGCGAGGATCCGCCTGAGCAACTCGGACGCGTCGGCCGCCGGCATCGGATCCAGATGAAGCCGGTGCACGCCTTCCAGTCCGGCCAGCAGACGCCGGCTGGTCACCAGGAGCTGGCTGTGCCCACCACCGGGTATCAGCGGGCGCACCTGTGCCTCTGACGCCGCATCGTCGACGACCACGAGCACACGCTTCTCCCGTAGCAACTGCCGGTAACGCCCAGCACGCTCGGCAGCATCCTCCGGAATCTGCTGATCCCGTACGCCCAGAGCCCGCAGCACACGCGCCAGGATCTCGTCACTGCCGACCGGGCGCGCACTCATCCCCAGCGCATCGAGGAAGTACACCCCGCCGGGGAACCGGTCACGCAGACGGTGCGCAGCCCGTACCACCAGGGTCGTCTTACCCAGCCCGGCGCCACCGGAGATCACCGCCGCATTGGACCGGTCGGCCGACTCATCCAGCGCGTCCACCAACCGGAAGATCCACGCCAGCTCGGCCGCCCGGCCAGTGAAATCCCCAATCGATCCCGGCAACTCGCACAGCCCCGGCGCGGCGGCCACGTACGCCGGCCGCGTACGCCCGACCTTGGCGAGCGCGACGAACTCGTCCCGGCGAACGCCGCCAAGCTTGAGCGCGTCGGCGATCAGCGCCACCGTCCGCCGCTGTGGTCCGAGCGCCCGCCCGCGTTCCATGTTGCTCAACGCCCGCACGCTCACACCAGATGCCTCAGCCAACTCCTCCAGCGTCAGCCCCGCGGCATGACGCGCCACCCGAAGCGCTACCGCGAACGAACCCTCGCCACTCATCCCACCGTCATACACCGCCCGGCCACCCAAGCGGGGCAGTCGCGCGGTCAGATAAGTGGTGCCCCTGGCGGTTCAGGGTCAGCCAAACCGTCGGGTTCTGCTTGGCCGCCGGTGGTCCGTACGGTCCCGCAGCTCAAGTCCGCCTCCAGGGGAGATGATCGAAAGAGGATCTGGTATCCCTGCGTCCGGGCGCTCGGAAGCTTGGTGGCCTTTTCAGGGGTGCAGCACCGCTTTGATCACGTCGTCGCGGCGGTCGAAGCGCTGGTACAGCTGGGGCGCGTCGGTGAGGGTGCCGTGGTGGGTGACGATGAAGCCGGGCCGGGCTCGTCCGGAGACGACGAGGTCGCGAAGGAGCAGGGTGTAACGGCGGTCGTGGGTACGGCCGAACCGGACGGCGATGCCTTTGCTGAACAGCGTTCCCCATGGTGCGACCAGGTCTTCGTGGGCGGTCGCGCCAGGGCGGGGGTGCAGGTCGGTATCCGGGTACACCCCGGCGACGCCGATCGCACCGGTTGGGTTCACCAGCCGGGCGGCGTCCGCGATCACCTGGTTGGGGCGTTCCTGGTCGGGGTGTTCGCGGTCGTGGGCCTGGAATCCGACCGCGTCGATGACCTTGTCGACCCCGTTCAGTTTCTCCTCGCCGAGCGGCAGCCCGGCCCGTGCCCGGTGTTCGCGGATCTGTTCGACGGGGTCGCCACAGCGGAAGTCGATCGGGACTGCCCCGACCTCGCCGGCCTTGTCGAGCCGGGCATCCACCCCGTCCACGCAGTACACGACGCGGGCACCGAGGAGCAGGGCTGAGTACGCGCTGAGCAGCCCGATGGCGCCGGCGCCGAACACGGCCGCCGTGTCCCCGGCTTCGATCCCAGCGAGGGTGGCGGCGGCGTGCCAGCCGGTGACGAACGCGTCCGCGAGCAGGACGAAGTCGTCCTCGTGCGCGTCGCCGGGCTCGCCGGGCACGCGTACGCAGTTCGCGTCCGCCCACGGCACGCGGAGTAGGTCGGCCTGGGCACCCGGGTAGGGGCCCATCCCGGCGTAGCCGTACGCGGCACCCACCCCTTCAGGTCGGGCCCGCAGGCAGGCCGCGGAGAGGCCTCGGGCGCACATTGCGCACGTGCCGCAGAACAGGTGCGTGGGGATCACCACCCGCATGCCCGGCCGGATCGACTGCACGGCGTTGCCCACCTGCTCGACGACGCCCAGCGGTTCATGGCCGAGCACCAGTCCGGGCATGGCGCCCGTCCGCCCGTCGTACATGTGTAGATCCGTGCCGCACAGGGCGCTGGAGCTGATCCGCACCAGCGCGTCGGTCTCCGCCTCCAGCCCCGGGTCCGGCACGTCGCGTACGCCGACGGTCCGGACGTCCTCGTACACCACCGCTCTCACATCTGCTTACTCCAGTTCGTGATTTCGAGACCGTCCGTCCCAGCCAAGCCGGCGGCGACGATGCACCCACAGCGCGCGGCGGCTGGGTAGGACCGGTCAGGCCGTGATCGGCTCCCGGTGGGGCTCGCTGATCATCATCATCATGTGCGCGGTCCACGGGGCGACGAGGCGTTTGTCGATCTCACCCCGCACGATGCGATAGAAGCTGGACGTGTTCATGTGATTGTCGAGAGCCGCCTGATCAGTCCAGTTCTCATACAGGAACATGACCGACGGTTCCTCGACCGACTGGTAAAGGTCGTAGCCCAGGCACCCGGGCTCGGCGCGACTGATCGCGACCATCTCCAGGTGGCATTTACCAACCGCAGCCTCCTCGCCAGCCTTGATCGTGAAGAACGGCACGAGGGTCACCTGCGCCGGCGAGCTCGCGACCGGCCGTGGCCGGTCGAGCCGGGCATCGGGTTCCGACAGCATCTGCATCCGCCACTGCGTGTACGGGGCAACGATCTCGCCCGCGACGGTCTCCGTGAGGCACTGCCGCACGTGTGTACTCGCCAGATGCGCGTCCAGGGCCTGCTCGTCCGCCCAGTTGCCGAGCACGTAGAACGCGGCCGGGTTGTTCTTCAGCTGATGCACGTCGTAACTGAGATTGCCGCCTTCCTCCTGGGTCGCCTGCGTCAGCCGAAGAAGAGCGTCCCGGACGGCATCCGCGCGCCCGGGACCAGCGATCAACTGAGTCAGGACGGCCGCTTGGCGAGGCGATGCGGACGGCAACATACCCTCGCTTCGTCGGCGTTCGCTTCCGCCCACCATCGTCCCCCGTCTCCAGCCAGAGCATGCCCTCAGCGATATGGATCTCGTCGCACCGTACCGCCCCTTCTTGCCCACGTTCGGGGCTTTCCTCCAACGAAGCCCTTTGCGACCAGCATCCCGCCAGCAACCCGTCCCTGATTGAGTTTCTCCGATCTCACCGGCCCGACGATGGGTGCCGTCATCCGTAGCCGGCGGATCACCCCTGTGGGGGCGAGACGAAGTCCTTGGAGCGGATCATGACGAAGGACAGCACCCCGGCGACGATGGTGACGATCCCCGCGAGCAACAGAATCTCGTTCAGGGCGCTGGCAAAACCGCCGCGCGCGATCTCGACGAGCAGGCCGCGCTGCTGTGGCGGGACGGTGGCGAACAATCGGCTCACGCTGCCGTTGCGCAGTGCCGCCGCGATGTCGGCGCTGTGTGGGGCGAGCGGGGTTCCAGCGACCTGGGTCTGCACCACGGTGGTCAGCCGGTTGGCGAACAGGGTGCCCAAGAGCCCGACGCCGGTAGCAATGCCGACCTGCCGGAACGTCAGGTTGATACCCGAGGCCATCCCCGATCGCCGTGTCTCCACCACCCCAACCGCAGTGGAGGCCAGCGGCGGGTTGACGAACCCGACGCCCACGCCGGCCATGATCAGCCCCGGGATCAGGTGTGCCCACGACGAGGCCGCGGTCAAGCCGCGCATGAGCAGCAGCCCGACGCCGACCAGCACCAGCCCGGGGCCAACGATGGTGCGGATCGGCACCTTCTCGCTCAGCCACCCCGCCACTGTGCTGGCGACCAGGACGCCGGCGGAGAGGACGAGCAGCCGCACGCCGGCCTGCAGTGCGCTGTAACCGAGCACGTTCTGCAGGTAGAGGACCACGTAGAGCAGCATGGCGAAGATGCCGAAGGAAAGGCCGAACGCGGCGATGTCACCACCGACGAAGGTGGGCACCCGGAACAGCCGTAGCTCGAACATCGGGTGCGAACTGCGAGCCTCGACCAGCAGGAAGGCGATGAGCAGAACTGCGGCCGCGGCGAAGCATGCGATGACAACCGCCCCCGTGAAACCGCTGCGTCCCGCTTCGATGAGGGCGTAGATCAAGGCGGCCAGCGCCCCGGAGAAGATCACAAAGCCAGGCCAGTCCGGGCGCTTGGCCTGCTCGTCGCGTGACTCGGCAACCCTCAGCATGGTCAGGGCCAGCGCGACGACACCGACGGGAACGTTGACGAAGAAGATCCACCGCCAGGACAGGCTCGACACCAACACGCCGCCGATGATGGGACCGACGGCTGCGGCGAGCCCGGCCAGGGCGCCCCAGACGCCGAAGGCCAGGCCGCGCTCGGGACCGCGGAACGCGTTGGCCAGCAGGGCCAGTGAGACGGAGAACATGATGGCCCCACCGACGCCCTGCAGGCCACGGGACAGTTCGAGTATGAACGGGGACTGCGCGATGCCGCACAGCGCCGACGCGGCGGTGAAGACGACCACGCCGACCAGGTAGATGCGGCGGCGGCCGTACAGGTCCGCCAGCGACCCCGCGGTCAGCAGGAGAGCGGCCAGGGTGAGCGCGTACGCGTCGACGACCCACTGCACGTCGGAGAAGGACGCCCCCAGCGACGCCTGGATGTCGGGCAGCGCCACGTTCACGATCGTCAAGTCAATCAACAGCATGAACGTGCCCACGCAGACCGCCCCGAGAGTCCACCATTTCGGGTCGGCTCCTGGATGTGGCGACCCGCCTGCGCCGGCGCCGGTCCGGCTTGGCTCGGTCATAGCCGGGAGAGTACCGAGACGTGTAGCGCTATATGCATCTTGGTGAGCATTTGACCGCTTCGAGTGGTAGGCCCAGATAGAGTCCCGCTGGCACGCTGTCCGCAAGCAGCACGTCCTAGTGAGGGACGAACTCCCTCACCAGTGTGTAGTAAAGGATGGCCCAACGGTTGCCCTCAGTAGGCAGGCCGGGCCCGAGAGGAATGTGAGGAAGAAGGTGGCAGGCTCCACGGGGCACCCCGGATCCGCCATGAAACACCGGGGGCCCATTGGCGGTTACGTCCTCTCGGAGGAGCCGCTGGAACTCAATGCGGGCCGGCCCACCTGCGGATTGAGGTCCGCGACACCGGCGACCGGCCGATCCAGGTCGGTCCGTGCCCAGATGCGAAAATTCGGGGCGAGGGCCGTTCACATAACGGACGGCAGCAGGGGGCGGTCGCCCGGGCCGGAACGGTCGGCCAGGTCATCCCGCCGGCAACGTAGGTGACGGACGAGTCGCGGCTTTCTCGTTTGGTCGAGCGCCTGGGACTCCGCGCGCCAGCTCGGCGCCGTCAGGAGGGCGAACGTCATGCGACCTGGCTGGAGCTCTTCTTCGACCTGTTGTTCGTGCTGGCCCTGGCTGCCGTCGCCGGCCGGCTCGGATCCCAGGCCTCACCTCGCACGTCGGATGCCGCCATCACGTTCGGCCTCTTCGCACTGGTGCAGTGGGCCTGGGTCGGCCAGGTCTTCCACGACAGCCGATACGACCCGGACGACGCCCCGCACCGGCTGATCGTGCTGGCCGCCATGGCCGGCGCCGGAGCGATAGCGGCCGGTGTCGGCGACGCCCCCGACACGCTGCTGCTACCAGTGGGCTACCTCGCCGTGCGCGGGTCGCTGCTGGTGCAATATCTGAGGGCGCGAGTAAGTAGCAGGTCGGCCGGAGAGCTGACGACGGTCTACTTCACCGGCTTCGGCCTGGCCTGGCTGATGTGGCTCGCCTCGCTCGCCGCGCCCGCCCACGTCCGGCCCGCGATCTGGATCACCGCATTCGGCATCGACCTGGTCACGCCCTGGCTCGGCATCCGCCGCCTCGCCCGGTTCCCAGTGGACACGTCTCACCTGCCGGAACGGATCGGGCAATTCACGATCATCCTGCTCGGCGTATCGCTGACTGACATGCTGGCGGCGCTGCGTGATCATCCACCGTCGCGCGCCATAACGGCCGCGCTCGTCGCGTTCGTCATGCCTGCCTCGATCTGGTGGGTCTACACCACCTTCGTCACGACCCGGCTGGCGCTGCCCCGACTACGCGGGGGTCAGGCCTACGCCTACCTGCATCTGCCGTACGGCGCTGCTCTGCTCTTCCTCGGCTGGTCGCTCGGCCAGATAGTACGACTGGCCGCATCTGGTGCACCGGCGCTCCCCCTCGCCCTGCGGCTGCTGCTCGCCGCAGCAATCATCACCTGGATCCTCAGCGGCCTGGCGCTGGGCTGGGTATCGCTGCGGTTCCTGTCCCGCCGACGGTTAGCTGCCGCACTGCCGTGCATCGCACTCGTCGCCGTCATTGTCGCCACGATCACCAGACCGGTAGTCCTCCTGATCCTGCTCGCCGCCGCCCTGGCCGGCTACGCCATCATCACCAGCCGCCAGATCCGCGCCGTTGCCGTCGGAGAGCAACGCTGTTGAACGTCCAGCCGTCGGTGGGCCTGCCATGCCGCCTCGGCAGTCGCGCTCACCCCTGTCTGTAGCCGGCTCCACGGCCCAACGAACGGTGATGCCGTCGGACATGAAGCGGCAAGCGATGCACGATCAGGAATCGCTCGACGGGCCACGACAAGGGCACAAGCGTCGAAAGGCCCGTAAACAGCCGATGCCACGGGCGCCTCGAAGCGCCTGTCGTGACCACAATCGACGATCGGGTTGGCCGTAGTAGGTTTCGTCGTCTGAAGCATCAGCCAATGACGGGCGCGAACAGCCCCGTCAATTCGCGTTGGGATCCGGATCACCGCCGTTCGACCGGCTGCCCTGCGGCCAGGACGGGCAGGAAGTCCTTCTCGACCGGTTCCGGGTTCGAGACCTTTGTGTGGTTCTGCACGCCAAGCATGTAGTTGCCCGCGCCGAGGAAAGGAAACCGAGGTGTTGCCAGAGGAAGGATTCCGCGTCGATGGTGTCGAAGCACCGGCCGCAGGAAGGAAGCGCCGCGGATCATAGTCGGCGATGCGATGCACCGCTCCGGTCCGCCGATGACGGAACTCCAGCGCCCAAAAAGTCCTGTCCATCCACGCATGAGCCCTGTCAGTCCGGTGCACGTCACCGAACCGGTTTCATCACGTTCCGGACGGCACCCTGAACTCACCATTAGAGAGGCCGGGAGGTCAGCGCCGTTCCAATTTCCGCGATGTCCCGCGAGGCCGACTCCTCGTCTTCAGGATGAGAGGGGGCGGCCCGTATCCACGAGTCCCGGGCCGCCCCGTCCATCATCGAGGCTTGGTCTTGTCGTCCGTCACCCCGGTCGGCCCTGAACGGCAGAGGCTCGGTCAGCATGGGTTGACCCCAGGGAAGGACCTTGTCCTCTCTAATGTGATGGGCGGCCAGCACCGGAGGGGGCGGGCGGCATGGACCAGGACGCGCGCGAGCAGGGACTACTCAGCGCCCTGACCACCGAGCACTTCGTGCTCCAGACCTCGCGTAGCGCCACGATCACCGAGTCCGTGGGGCGGGCGACTGTGTTCCTGTCACTGCTGTCCGCCTCGCTGATCGGGCTCGGCTTCGTCTCCAGCAGCGGACACCTGATCAAGCCGTACCTCGGCGCGGTGCTGCCAACCCTGATCATCACCGGGCTGCTCACCTTCGCCCGGCTGGTCCAGACCACGGTGGAGAACGCGCTGAATCTCAAACGCATCCAGCGGATCCGCGCCTACTACCACCGCCAACTCGCCGGCGAGCACGACTTCTTCGCCGACGCGGTAACCGGCAAGGGCAACATGCGGACGATCGCAGCGGCGGTCGGCGGCAGCGCCACTCGCTGGGACCTACTACTGACCACGGCAGCCATGGTGGGCGCCGTCAACGCACTGCTGATCGGCCTGGGCGCGACCCTGCTGACCGGAGTGGCCAGCGGATCCGCCACGTTCGCGATCGCGCTTGGTGTGGTGGTCGCTCTGGTCGCCTTCGCCGCACAGCTCACGCACATCAAGCGCGCCTCACTCTGGCTGAGCAGCTGAGCATTGCTGGGCCGAGCACGACGCTGCCTGGGCTTGAGGGTCTGACGCTCGGGTACGCCGACCCGGCACGTCGGTTCTCGACCGAGCACGTTTACGCCTAGGCCAAACCGGTACTCGCACCTTGACTGCACCCAGCCAGGGCCCCCGGCACAGTCAACGTGCGGGTATCCGCCGTCGCCCGGAGGCCAACATGGCAGAAACGAACACCCCGCCCAGTAGGGAAGGAAACCACATGAATGGCCGACCGAACATCGTCCTCGTCCACGGCGCATGGGCCGACGGCTCCTGCTGGAGCGGCGTTATCGAGCGCCTACAGGCAGCTGGCTACCACGTGACGGCCCCACAGTTCCCCCTGACCTCGACGGCCGATGATGTCGCCCGGCTACGCCAGGTCCTGACCTTGCAGGACGGCCCAACGATCGTGGCCGGGCACTCCTACGGGGGCCAGATCATGACCGCCCTGGGCACCGACGCGCCGAACGTGGTCGGGCTGGTGTATATCGCGGCTTTTGGGCTGGACCAAGGTGAATCGCTTGGCGCGCTGCTGTCACAGGGACCCACACCGCCGGCGCTCGCGCACCTGTTCACCGACAAGCAGGGCTTCATATGGCAGCAGCAGGACGACTTCGTCCAGCACTTCGCGGCCGACGTCGACCCGGTCCAAGCCAAGGTGATGCACGCCGTGCAGCAGCCAACTGCCAGTTCAACTTTCTCGGAAGCGATGGGCGTGCCGGCCTGGAAGTCGCTACCGTCCTGGTACCTCATCTCCACTCAGGACCAAGCGATCCCACCGGACGCGCAGCGCATGTTCGCCAACCGCATGGGCGCCACCACCAGCGAAGTCCCTTCCAGCCACCTCCCGATGGTCTCGCACCCAGACGAAACGGCACAGCTCATCAAGACCGCAGCCGAAACCCGGACCGCAATGCCGGCAGGTCAAGCAGGCAGATGACAACGAGCCACAAGCGGCGCGGGAGCCCTGGGGCGGGTATGAGGCCGGGGCGCGGCGCCCGGGGTCACAGAATCCGGGCCGCACCGTCGGCCGTACGGTCGACTCCGGGCCTCCCAATCGGCGGATGTGTTCGCCGCCCTCGCGGTCAGACGCGGGTCGCCCAGTGCCGGCCAGAACGATCATTCGGCGGGTCTCGGGTGAGAATCCGCCGACGGACACGCGCAGCTCGCTCTACGTACACGTCATGCACCTTCGGCGAGCGTTGGCTGCTCTACCTGCGGACGCGGCACCAGGCCGGGGCATCAACGGGGTACCGGTTGACGCCAAGCCTGAGTGGTCAGATCTGCATCGGCTCGCTTCGCTGATGAACGCGATCATGGAACGCTGGCCGACGATGCGCGACCAGTCGAACTGGCGGGTGTATCCCTCGAACGTCACCAGGACCTCGCTGACCGGTCTTACGGGTCTGGGCTACGCCCGCCTAAGTGCTCATTGCCGTTAATTCGTCGGGGGTCACGCGGCGGTGGGTAGGGGCGTGTGGGTGGCGAGGCGTTTGAGGAGTGCGTCAAGATCTTTCTTGGTGTATCGCCAGTTGAACGGTCGTGCGCCGAGGTTGTAGTGGTCGTGGAACGCCTCGAGCCGGTTCTCGACGTCGGCCAGGTCGTAGAAGTCGTTGGGGGTGACGACCTTGCGCTGCACGATGGAGAAGTAGATCTCCACTTGGTTCAGCCAGCTGGCGTGCAGCGGGGTGTGCACCACGGTCGCGGTGGGCCACGCCGCGGTCATGCGGTCGATGGACGCCTGTCCGCGGTGGGAGGAGCCGTTGTCGACGATCCAGAACACCCGCCGTGCTGAGGCGTAGGGTTCGCGGGTCATGACCTGCTCGACCAGCCGCGCGAACGGGGCCAGGCCGGTGGTCGGCTCGCAGCGGCCGTAGACCTTGCCGCGGTGCACGTCGAGTGCGGCCAGGTAGGCCAGGGCTCCGCCACGGTCGTACTCGTGCTCCACCCGCATCAGCCTCGACCGCCCCGGGGGCAGGGTCGGGTGGCAGCGGCAGCGGGCCTGGACGGAGGTCTTCTCGTCCGCGCTGATCACGAACTCGTCGGCGCCGAGCGCCTGGCCCTGCCATGTCCGCGCGTAGAGGTCGAGCACCCGGTCGGCCTTGGCGGCGAAGTCAGGGTCCCGCGGGAAGATCCACGACCGGTGCTGCCAGGGCTTGATCACGTCAGCGGCCAGCCAACGTGCCACCGTGGAGCCGGAGATGTCGGCGACGATCCCCGCGGTGACCGCCTCGCCGGCCAGCTCGGCCGCGCTCCAGCGTGACAGCGGCACCCCGTGGTCGGCCGGCAGTTCGCAGGCCAGGGCCTTGACCTGCGCCTGCTGCACCGGGGTGAACACCGGCGGGCGGCCGGGCCGGTCCGCGTCGGCCAGCCCTTCCAGCCGGCGTTGCCAGAACCGCCGCCGCCACTTGCGCACCGTGTCCACGTGCACGCCGTGGCGGGAGGCGATCGCCGTGTTCGTGACGCCGTCCGCGGCGGCCAGCACGATCCGTGCCCGCAGCACCAGCCGATACGCGCTGGTAGACCGGCGCGTCAACGCCTGCAGCGCGCCACGTTCATCAGGATCGAGGGCGATCACGTAGGGGCTTGTCGGGGGCATCGGCATGTTCTGCCACCCCACACGCCGCAGCGCCCGCACCGACACGCCGCCGGGTGCGGCACTATGGCAGTCGTGGCCAAGCCTCCGCCCGAGTCGACCAAGACCTCGCTACGCCAACGCCTGGGCGCTCACGCCCGCACCCACTGGCCTGCCCTGACCACGGTGTCGGTGCGCTACCGCGGCGTGTTCGCCTACGTCGACGGACGACTCGCCGACGGCACCACCCTGCCCCTGTTCCGGCTGCGCTACGGCGGCTACGCCAACCAGTGGGGCTTCGCGATCTACCTGGCCAGCAAGGACGGATACGAAGACTCGTTCCTGCCCAGCGGCCACACCGCCGGCACCCCAGAAGAAGCACTCGACTGCGCCTGCGGCCTCTACCTCAACGACCCCACCGCCTGGACCCAACCCCCGACGAATTAACGCCGAGCAGCACTAAGTTCGAGCACAGGAATGGTGCGGACTCCAGCAGTTTGGCGTGCGTACTCGGCAAATCCTGGGTACCGCCGCGCTTGCTCGGCGTAGACGCGGTCGCGTTCAGCGCCGGTCAATTCGCGGACGGCCACCTTGTATGTCTCGGTTCCGCGTTCGACATTGCCGACACCGGCGGCGGCCAAGTTGTGGTACCAGTCCGGGTTGGTGGGCGCTCCACCCTTGGTTGCGAAGACGTAGATGACGTCCGGCTCGGCTTCGTGCGGGAGGTACATCGTCGGGTTGACGTACTCCCGCCCGCTCTTGCGGCCGCGGTGATGCAACAGCACCAGTGGAGCGCCCTCGAAGTTCCCGCCAACCCTGCCCTCGTTCGCTCGGAACTCCGCGATGGTCTTCGCGTTCCAGTCGAGCGTGTCGCTCATGTCGAACTCCAGTCATTCACGATCTCTGGGTATGCGCTGGGACCGGGTGACAGAAGGCCCGACGGCCGTTCCCGGCAATCATGCCTTTGACCTGGTACTTCATGGTAGCTAGGCCCTCATCGCGCAACTGAGTGGAGACGAGCAAACCGGCCGGCTACGACGCCTTTGCGCGGTGTCCACTGCTCAAGTTGGGTCCAGCTCGGCGAGGGCGTCAGGCGGCAGGGCCAGGGCCGCGCCGGCGATGTTCTCGCGCAGGTGGGCGACCGACAAGGTGTCCGGGATAAGCATAATGCTCGGCGAGTGCTGCAGCAGCCAGGACTGGGCGACCGTCATCGAGACCGTCTGGATAGCCTCGTGTTGCTCGATACGACACGTGGGCGGTCGGGTCGGCGGAGGATCCAGCAGCGAGGTTGGCCGAGTTTCGTCGGGACTTCTACCGGTGTCTGGCCGCGTCGGGCGGGCGCGTTGTTCGAGCTCACCGACGCGCTGCTGTGCTCGGGTGGGCCGGTGACCCCCTGACCGAGGCCCGCCACCCGGCTCCAGGACGGCGCACCGTCTAAAGACTGCTCCGACCTCGCCGCCGGCCTCTGGAGCAGGACGATGACCATCAGCCAGACGCCGTCATTGAAGCCCGAAATATCGATCCCGTAGTGGATCGAGCCAGGCGAGCCGTTGGACTGCGGGCTTGATGGGGGCGCCGATGGTGGTGGACAGCAGTTAGGGCTCACCAAGCCGCCGGCCCACACTGACGCGACCTCCCCGCTCGTAACGTCGATCAACGACCACGCTGAGTCTGCTTGCCGCGTCCACGCCGGGGAGCTTCGCTAGGGTGCTCCGTGCGGCGGTCAACACGCCGGTTAGTGACGATTGTCCCAGCCGTCCGCCGCGCCGACTTGGTCCGCCGCCCAGGAATCCCCTGTTCGTCTGCGCTTGGACCGCGCATTCGGCGCCATGCCGACGGCGTCGCGACGTCCGCCTCGATCAATCCGCGACGCGGCTCCGGCTCTGGTAGACGAGGTCCTGATAGTCGGGGTGACGGGCGATCCAGCCCGCATAGAACGGGCAAGTCGGCAGCACAGGGA
The DNA here is from genome assembly GCF_026013475.1 of Micromonospora yasonensis. Classification (GTDB taxonomy): domain Bacteria; phylum Actinomycetota; class Actinomycetes; order Mycobacteriales; family Micromonosporaceae; genus Micromonospora; species Micromonospora yasonensis. The sequence continues at coordinate 17,270 of NZ_JAPDPH010000001.1, forward strand.
GGCCGGCCGCGCGCGCTTCGTCCAAGGAGGTTCGGACGAGTGCGGCGCCGATCCCCCGGCCCTCGTACCGGGGATCCACCTCTGTGTGCACGAATGCGATCAAGTTGCTCGTTCGGATGTACTCAGCGAACCCCGCCAGTGCGCCGCCGAGGCGGGCCTCATAGCGCTTCTCGGCAGGATTGTCGGTGACTTCGAGGGTCTCGCTCATCAGGCTTCCTTCGGGTCGAGGGTCTCGCTGTGCGCCCCGAACTGAGTTCCGCTGGGGCACGTGCAACGACAACCGCCCTTCCGCCGATTTTCATCCCGACTCCGTGTCCTCGACTGGGTTGCGACGCAGGGGTCTTTTTGTGCTCTACACCGGGATCGCGTGGGAGTTCATGCTCAGGAACTCGGGTTCGGGTCAGGGATGACCTGCTGGCGGCGGCTACGGGATTGGAACCACGCCGGCGTGTGGCAACGACTGCACGAAGTGCTGCTGGGCAAGCTCCGCGCCGCCGGTCAACTGAACATGTCCCGGGCGGTGATCGACGGCCTCCCACATCCGGACGCTCAAAGGGGGCTCAAAACCGGCCCGAGCCCGGTCGACCGCCGCCGCCCGGGCCCGAAACTCCACGTCATCACCGACGCTGGCGGCATCCCCCTCGCCGCGACCCTGCGGTCGACCCCGGCAGCGACGGAGCGGATCTAGGCCGATGCATGCGCCAGCAGCAAGCCGAGCAGACCCAGGGCCAGGGTGATCGGATCGTATGTCCGGTAGGGTGCTCCACCTGGCCGCCCTGGCCCTGGCCCGCTCCAGCGACGTGAGGGGCGGCGGAGGGCAGCCTGCAGGAGGGGTGTTAGATCAGCCGGGCGAGAACCCCGGACTTGAGCACGATCACGGCACCGATCAGCATGAACACGCCCGGCACGATCCAGTGTCCGAACCGTTCGACGACGTCGACCACCCTGCGGTGGGAGCCGAGCCAGGATCCCGCCAGGCACCAGACAGCGACCCCGACAGCGAACACGGCGACCGTGACCAAGCTGGCGGTGACGCCGATCGTTCGGAACATGGGGGTGTAGACGGAGATGTTGTCCGCGCCGTTGGCCACCGTGACTCCGACCACGGAGGCCAGGCCAGCAGCCACAGCCGGAGTGGGCAGCTCCTCGTCACTCCGGCTGCGGATCGCCCCGATGAGGCCCCGCACGCCGAGGCCGAACGGGACCAGGCCCAGCAAACCCACCCATTGGTCAGGGATGAGCGTCAAGCCGAGGGCGGCCACGGCCGAGGCGGCAACCAGGGCTGCGACCCCGACGTACTGGCCCACCCAGATCTGCCACGGATGAGGCTTTCCCGACGCCCGGGCAGACAGGAACAGCACGGTCAGGACGATGATGTCGTCGATGTTCGTGCCCGCGAACACCCCGACCGCAGCGGCGAGGGTCCCGACAAGATCTCCCACGGCTAGGCACTGTACGGCCCAAACGGGAAGCAGGCAGAGGGCGGAAGAATCGGCGGGCGCGCGACGCCAGGAAGCAGCAGCAACCAATCGAGCGGCAAGCTCGTCGGCGGGTGCGTTGAGGCAGACAAGTCGCCTCCGCAGGCTGCGCTGCGTGAGGTAAAGGACCAGCTGGATCGAACGGTAATGCTGGGCCGGCTGGTGGTGGTTGGTCAACTGGGTGCCGCCGCAGCACGCTATCCCGCCGGGCATGCTGGCTGCGGATCTCCGGAACAGACGGTTTCGGCGGGCGGCTGTGTCTGAACCTTCAGCGCCTGACCCTGTGGGCCTGCTCGACCTCGTGGCCCGCTGGGCCATCAAGCTCGTCCAGCGACCCGAGACCGCAATTGCCGTTGTCGCCGGCATGACACGACCTGCCCACCTACACGGCGGACAGCTCGTCCGCCCACTCGTCCCTGCCGTCCTGCCCACCCGCGCCCGACACCGATGGCAACACTGAGCCGGGCCATCGCCTCGACATCCAGCCATGCCAGGGAATGGTCGTGGCCGGGTCCTCGGCAGACGGCCGGCATCGAGTAGGCGGCCGGGGTGAGCTGCCGCTACCCGCGCCCGCCCGGTGAATGCGCCGGTTCGAATCCCGCCAGCCGGTGCTGCTCGCTGCTCTCGTCACCCACGACCTGCTCGTCGTACACCCAGTCACCCTGTGGTGCGGGCGGAGGCTCGCTCGACGCCCTGCTGCCAGATCTGCCGGCGGGGAGCAAGTCGGGGTCCCAGCGGGGCGGGTGGTTGCCGGCATACTGCTGACATGGCTGACGGGCTCCATGGACCGAATGTCGTCCGCGCCGGGGAATCTTCCCTCCTTCTCGTGGGGGTCAGCGGCGGTCAGGCGGTGCACCTCGTGCGCCGCCACGAGCAAGCGGAGCCTGGTCGCGGTGCCGTGCCCGACTACTTCTTCGACCCGGCGAACAGCGACCGGGAGGAGGCCCTGCGCCGGTACGACATCGCGGCGCTGCGGGATCCGGTGTGGGCGAACACGACGATGTGCGGTCGGATCTGGGCGGTGATGGTCGGCGGTGACGGTGGAGCGCTCAGCAGGTACCGTGAGCTGGCGTTCGCGCCGACGTGCCGGCGCTGCCTGACACTGATGGATCGCCTGTTCCCCGCGCCAGCCGTCGACCAGCGGGTACCGGTGGTCGCGCAGCTCGTCTTCGAAGCCGTACACAAGCACGGATACGCGGAGGTGCGGGGCGTGCCCGGTGATCAGCTCGCCGTTCTACGGAAGGCGATTCGGTCGCTGATCAGGCAACGGACGGGCCACCCGAGCGAGACGCTCGTGCACGGTGACCTCCTGCGTGTGGTGTGTGAGCCGCTGGGAGACCCAGAGGCTGAGATGCGGGCAGCTGCGGAGGCGATCGACGCCGTGCTGTTCGGGAAGCAGCCGCTGCCGTCGGTGCGATCCGACCGGGATTGGGTGGTGTCCTGGAGCGCGTGGGCGCAGCCATAACAGCCTTACCCGCCGCCAGCGAAACGACCGCCGCCTACCCCGAAGGGGCGCGTGGAGGCGAGTGGGTGTGGTTCGCTCGTCATGGCGGCGAGGGCGGCGGCGACCGCGTGCAGGTCGGCCTTGATGTAGGTGGTGGTCGCGGGACCGCGGCGGTCGGTATGGCCGGCGTAGGCACGCGCGATGCCGTAGCCGAAATGGCGTTCCACCCACGTCAGGGTGGTGTGCCGCAGCCAGTGGGTGGAGATGCCCTGCGCGGCGACCCACGACAGGCGTTCGCCGATGCGTTTCCAGAGGTGGTCGTAGCGGCGGCTGGTAATGGGCTGGCCGTTGCGGTAGCGCAGCAGCCGGTCGGTGGGCAGGACCGCACCGCGAGCCTGGGCGTGTTCCTGTAGGCGGACGGCCAGGATCGGGGTGATGGGTTGCCAACGCAGGGTGCCGCCCTTCTCCGTGAGGCGGACCAGGGCGTGTCGGGTGTCCAGGTCGACCAGTCGGAGGGCGAGGGCGCCGCCGCGTCGGCAGGCGGTTTCGGTGTGCAGGCGCAGCAGCAAGGCGTCGAGGATGACGTCGTTGCCGCTGGTACGCGCGACCACGTTGATGTCCTGCAGTTCCCCGGGCGTGAGGGCGCGGCGGGGATTGGGCAGCCGGCGTGGTTTGGCGACCCGATGGGCGGGGCTGTCCGCGGCGGTGAGGTAGCCGTCGGCGATGGCACGGCGGTAGACGGCGCGGGCGGCCGCGATGACGTGCTCCCCGGCATGGCGACCCTGCCGACCGGTGCGTCGGGAGCGGGCGGTGGCGGTGACCTGGCGCATGAGGGCTTCGATGTCGCTGGCGGTCACCTCGTCGAGCCGCAGGTGTCCGAGGGTGCCGGCCATGCGGTTCCAGTAGGTGCCGTAGGTGCGGCGGGTGCCCGGGCTGGCCGCGGCCGCGACCCGCGGCAGGTACTCGGCGAGCGTCGGCATGCGGCGCGACGGTTCGGGGTGGGTGGCGAGGTCGGCCGGGGTGAGGCCGAGGTGGGCCAGGATCTGCCGGGCGGTGACGATGCGTGACGGATCAGCCGGCATGAGAGGGGCCTCCGAGGACGGCGGCGTGCAGGTCCGCGAGGAGCCGCGTGATGGTGTTCGAGGGGTGCACGACGAGCAGATCGCGGGCAGGGATCGCCGCCAGCAGCACCACCTGGTGCGAGGTGATGCCGCACATCTGCCGGGCCGCGACGGGCAGCGGGAGCGCCCCGCGGGCGCCGACGGCGTGCGTGCCGTCGGGTGCGGCGGTGATCAGGAGAAGGCCGTCGGTGACGTCGGTGTGGAGGCGGTGACCGGACGGCCAGCCCAGCACCCGTAGCAGCGCCCGGGCGGCGACCCGGCCGTCGGCGTCCGGGCGGGCCACGTCGAAGACGATGTCCTCGACCGGTTCCCGCGCAGCTGGAAGCGGTGCGGGCAGCTCCGGCATTGGAGCCGGTGGTGGTGCCGGGCGAGGAAGCGGGGTGGGGATGACCGCGCCGATGATCTGCTCGTCGAGGCGTCGGCGGGGTGGTTGCCGGGCGGCCGTCATGGTGACCGCCGCAGCCGTTCGCGCGGCCTCAGCGCGTGGCGCTGAGAGCCCTGATCTTCGGTGTTTGCACGGCTGCTACGCGGTGCCCTCATCGGGAGCCACCACGGTGGTGAGCTCCCGTGATCTGGCACGAAGAGTGGTGTCCGAGGGGGGACTTGAACCCCCAGGCTGCGGACCTCTGACCTGCGCCAATCGTATCCGGCCTGCTCAGCTTGTGTCTACTCGTGCTCCATTGTGGCCGCTTGTAGCCCTCTGTTCCCCGCCGTGATCCCCCCGGGATCACCGTTGATCTTGCCCAAGCGAAGGGGGCCGGCCCAGCGGACCGGCCCCCAGCTGTACGGCTACGGTCGCTCAGCGACCCCGTGCACCGTGTCGGCCGCGTCGACCGGCACCTCTTCCCACATCCAGTGGCCGCCCATCACAACGTACCGGCCGTGCTCGTCCGGCTCGATGCGCAGGTCCTCCTCGCCGAGCGCCTTGCGCTCGACCACGATCACGTCGCCTTCCCAGCGCATCGGCGGCACGTCCTGGTCCAGGTACCGCTCCAGCTTGTCGCCGGACAGCCCCGAGTGCGCCAGCAGCACCCGGTTGTGCCGCCGGGACATCTCCTGGTCGGTCACGATCGCCTCGGCCACCTCGCGGACGCAGGACCACACCGCCCAGCCGTTCCACCGCTTCACCAGCGTGCCGGCGTACGCCGACTCGAACCGGCGGCCACCGTCGTAGGGGTACTCCAGCCACTCCCCCGAGAAGTACCCGGACTCGCCGGGCTGGAGCGTCACATCGAAGTCGAGCGGCACGCTCGCCTCCGGTCGGTCAAGAGTCAGTTCCACGTGAACTCCTTCGTCGTCAGAACAAGGTCGCTGCCGGCGTTTCCCGCCGCCGGTCCAGCTCGCGTACTTCGTTGCCGGTCTGGTCTTCCCACCACGCCGCGAACATGCGCCGGTGGCACCAGTTGTCCGGCGGCGGCACGTTCAGGTCGCAGAAGCACAGCAGGACGAGGCGGTCACTGCCGGCCGCGTCCGCGATCTCCGCCAGCTGTTCGGAGATCAGGTCCACCCCGGCGGCCTCCAGCCGCTCCAGGTAGATGTGCCGGTACGGCCCCTCCTGCATCCGCAGCATCCCGTACGTCGGCGCGAGGAGCCGGGCGAACCCGGCGACGTCGTACGGCAACTGGAACCGGGGCTTCCCGACCGTCGTCCGGACGGGCGCGCCCTGGTCGGGCCTGAACCGCTGGTAGCGGTTCGTGAACAGCTGCAACTCAACCTCCATGTTGAGGCTCTTCGTGGTCGTCGTAGAGCTTCCCGATCAACGGGACCAGCTCGTCCAGGTGAGCGCCCAGCGCGTCCAGCGCGGACGCGACCACCGACGGCGGACCGTGGACGGTCAGCAGCTCCAGCCACTCGATCGGCTCGCCGTTCCCGGCGTCGGCTCGCTGGCTGTCCGGCAGCGGCGGCAGCGGCATCTTCGCCGTCGCCTCCACCATCGGCACGTAGATCCCGCCCTCGTGCCTCAGGATCACGCTCACGCTGCTCCTCCCGTCGCTAACAGCCGCTTGCGGCGGCACTTCGGTCCGACCCGCTCGGCGCGGGCCCGCGGCGTCCGCAGCGGACGTCCGCAGTCCTCGCACTCCACGGGCTCCTCGTCGGGGCTGGCCGCTACCTGGTCGGTCATCGGCTACCTCCCTCCTCGCAGCCGGGCGGCGATCCCCCGGCACCATCTGCGGTCGACCCCGAGCCGTTCGGCCACCTCGTCGGCGCTGTAGCCGTCGACGAGGTACCTCGTGGCCAGGGTCGCCACCCGGTCGTCGATCGGCGGGGCGTCCGCCGGCGGCCGGGTCCCCATCGGCCGACCCCGGCGCGGCGGCGGCTCGGCCCCCGTCTCGCGCCGGGTGGCGCGGGCCCGGGCCAGCGCCCGGTCCCGCGCCGTCTGCGGCTCGTCGGCCACTACGCCGCAGCCTTCGCCCGGTGCTGGCCCTTGTCCGGGGCCGGCATCGGCACCACCGCGACGACTTTCTGCCGCTCGGCCATCCACTGCCCGCCGACCCGGGCCAGCCGCTCGACCAGCTCGTCACGCAGCTTTGCCGCGCCCTCGACGTACTTCTTCAGGTCGTGCAGGACCCGGCGGGCCAGCGGGTCGCCGGCCTCGGCCTCCGCCTTCGCCCGCGGGAGCAGGTACCGGTGGTGGGCGGCCAGCTCCATGTCGGCGACGTCGCAGGCGAACGCGATCCCGCGCACCTCGGCGCCCTTGTGGATCGCGTCGACCACGGCCTCGGCCAGGTCGCGGGCGTCGCGCTCGTCCAGGCGCAGCCCGATGTCCTTCCCGGCTGCGAGGAGCACGGCGGCCGCCGTCTCCCGCACCGCCAGGTAGCCCGGCAGGGCCGCCTTCACCTGCCGGGCCTGCTCTTCCTGCTGGGCCGTGAGGCTCATCGCGCCTCACCCCTAACCAATACGTGGCCGCAGTCGAGCATTGCGGCCGTACAAGTTGCGGACACAGTTGTCCCCCTCTCCGTTCGGTTTCGGCAGCTGGGCTGCCCTGACTTCCGCGACGAGCGCCGGACCGGCATGGGTGTCGAACACCGCGCGTCGGGCGACCCGGAAGGCCGCCGGTCCGAGCGGGACCGCGTTCAACATCCGCGCCTGCCGGTACAGCTCGGCCTGCGCTCGCCGCATCGACTGCCGTAGGCGGGCCGACCCGGACGGCAGCGGCCACGCCCACAGGACCCTGACCACTCGTCTCGCACCGATCGCCTCCAACAGTCGAGGGTTGTACATAAACATTGTATCGGACAGGACACGTACGGTCAAACTGCGACCGTATAGCCTGCGGGCACGACGAGGCCGCCTCACAGGTTCAAGGCCCGCCGCTGGCCGTCGGAGAGCACCGCGCGGGCCTTGTCCACCAGCGGCCCGCCGTCGCAGGCCAGGCACAGCACCACCGGGTCCCGGTCGCCGCGACGCACGCGGACCCGGCCGCGCCGGCAGACCCCGCACGGCGGCAGGTCGATCGGCCCGACGACCGGCATCAGAGTGCTCCACGCGAACAGCCGTCCACGCCCGGAGCATACGCACTCCCATTGCGCCCGCACAGGTATCGCCGGAACGCGGGACGCCCCCCGGGTCAGCCCCCGGGGCGTCCACTGTCACCGGCCGCTCAGCTCAGTGCTGGCACACCGGGCAGAACCCGGCCTCGTCGACCGCGCTGCCGTGGCCCTCCCACGTGCAGTTCGGGTCCACCTTGATCGGTCCTACCGACGTCACGTCGACGACCGCGGCCGGCACCTGCACCACAGCCTCCGGGTCCAGCTCCACCGTCACCGACGCCGCCAGGGCCTGCGCCTTGCGCAGCTTCGCCGACACCTTCCCCGCCGCCGTCCGCAGGTGGTCGACCCGCTGCCGGTACGCCGCCACGCCGCCGTCGGCGCCCGCGAGGACCTTCGCCAGCTCCTCCGCGTCCATCGCCGCCAGCTCGGCCAGGATCTCGCCGGCCGCCGCCAGGCGGTCGATCTTGCTGACCACCTTCTTCCGCTTGGCGACGACCTCCGCCTGCTTCTCCTCGCTGTGCTCTTCCTCGTCGATCTGGAAGAACCCCGCCTGCTCCTCAGCCAACTTGCACGCCTTCGCGAACTCCTCGGCGTCCCGCGCCGACCTGAACTCACCCCGCGCCCACTTCACCAGGAACCGCCGCTGCTGGTCGGCCGACAGCCGGCACACGTACCAGGCGACGCCCACCTGCAGCTGCCCCTTGGCGACGAGCTGCTTCGCGTCGTCGATCAGCCCGAGCAGGTCGATCCGCCACCCGATGTACGGCTGGCTCTTGCCGAACAGCTCGGCGATCCGCTCAGTCTCCCAGCCGGCCTGCGCGAGGCGTTGGTAGGCGGCGGCCTCCTCCATCGGCGTCATGTCCTGCCGGTTGACGTTCTCCGCCACCTGCGCGATGAACGCCGTCTCGTCGTCCATCTCCCACACCATCGCGTGCAGCTCCTCGATGCCGCCCTGCTGGGCGGCCCGCCAGCGCCGCTCGCCGACGACCAGGCGGTACTGGCCCGCCTTCGCCGTCTTGCGCACGGCGACCGGCTGGAGTTGGCCGAGCTTCTGCATCGATGCCGCCAGCTCGGCCAGCTCCTCCTCGGTGAACTGCTTGCGCGGCTGGTCCGGGTCCGCCTCGATCTTGGCGACCGGGATGGTCCGCACCACCGGCCCCTTGTTGCCCTTCGCCGGCCGCTTCGCGGTAGCAGTCGCGGTCATCGCTTCCTCCACAGTGAACGAGTACCAAAACGTACACATTCATTGTAGTCGAAAAACGATCTTGGCGTCAATAATCTATGTACGGGTGACCGTGGAGCGCATCACGCAACAGCGCAGGCCAGAGAGGCGAGGAGCGTCGGGGCCAGGGGGCCGGCCGCCACGTAGCCCGCGCTGCGGCGCACCACCCGGCGGGCAATGCTGGGCAGCTCGACCGGCGCCGGCCGCAGCACCTCTGCGACCTTCTCCACCTGCTCATCGCTGAGGTCGGCGTCGTCCGCCCGGCCGGATGCCAGCTCGGCCTCGATCCGCTCCGCCAGCTTGTGGATCTCGATCATGCGCTTGCGATGCAACGTGCAGCTCCCCGTCCGTCTCGATGCGCTAGCCATCCCACTGTGACCCCATAGGGCGGGCGACTTGAGCAGGGCCATTGAAAGATCGAACGAAGAGGATCATAGGCACGCCGAAACGGAGCGCAACAGATCAACTGTCCACAGTGAAAGAAGATTCCCGAATTCTGGTTACATGGGACGCCTTCGAGCCGATAGTCCGTTGTGGAGCAGTATCACTCCACTACTTCCACACGAACTCGAGCCGGTCGAGGTCGAGCTGCGACGCACCGGCCCGGGTCGCCGGCTTCACGATGATCCGGTCCAGGACGAGAGCCAGCAGCTCGCGGCGCCGCTCCAGCGGGGCGTCGACCCACCACTCGGACAGGCCCTCCGGCGTCGTCGCCGGCAGCGCCTGCAACCGCGCCGCCTGGGCGATGCGCTCGCGGACCTGCTTCTGCTCGCGCTTCGCTTCGGCCTCGATCGCCGTCAGCGTCACCAGGCTGATCTCCCGCCGCGCGTACGCCTGGCCGGCCTCGGCCAGGCGGTCGTCGATCGCCTGGAGCACCCGCTCCATCGTCGCCGCGCCGTCCTTCGCCGAGCCGACCGCGCGCTCCAGCCGCGCCCGGATCTTCGGCGACGCCAGCCGCGCCAGGGCCCGGGCGGCGACCTCCTCCTCCAGGCTCTCCGCCGCGATCCGGATGCGCCCGCACCCGTAGCTAGGGCTGCCGGCCCGGCACACGTACCCGCGCTTGCCGCTGTTGCTCGGCTGCGTGTACAGCGGCTTCCCGTCGATGTTCGTGCCGGTCCCGGCCTCGTCGGGCAGCGGGTACCCGCACACCAGGAACCCGCCGGACAGCAGGTACTTCCGCTGGTTGGTCGCGTGCGGCTGCTTCCGCTCCGGGGCGTCCAGCAGCGCCAGCAGCTTCTGGTGCGTGTCCCGGTCGATGATCGCCGGCCACGGGGCGTCGCCGACAACCTCGCCGTGGTACGTCTTCAGGCCCGCCAGCCGCGGGTTGCGCAGCAGCCGCGACAGCGACTGCTGGGTCCAGGGCCGCCCGGCGGACGTCGCGACCTCGCGCGCCCGCAGGTCCGCGACGACAGACCGCATACTGTCCCCGTCGAGGACCCGCTTCACGACCTCACGGATCACCGTCGCCTCGGCGTCGATGATCTGTCTGCCCGTCTCGTCGTACCCGTAGCACCGCACCGTCTGACCCCCACACGAAAGGCCGGCCTGAACTCGACCGGCCTATAAGCTAGCAGTGCCCCATAGCACCGTGCTACGTACACGCGCATAGGAGTTACCAACGCGTAACTGTCGCGTCCCGGACACCGTACCCCCCTACCCCGACGGCGCAACCCCGACACGAAAGGGCCCGGCACCCCCTGACATGGGTGCCGGGCCCTCTGCTCGTTACCGGGCCGGTCAGATTGCGCTGTCCCCCGACGGCTCTGCTGACCGGCCCAGCGATCCGAGCGACTCCCTGAGATGAAGCCGGTCACATTCAACCACTGCGACCGGATGGATCGCCACTACAGCGAAACCCAGCGGTCGCCCTCGCGGTACTGGATCTCGACGCAGCCGTAGTTCGGCGTCCCGAAGTCGTACAGCGGCCCGAAGTCCTCCTCGCCGCCCGGCTCCCCCGCCGTCCAGATCAGCCCCTCGTACACCACGCCGCGCTCCCCCGGGTCGACGTCGGCCCGGTCGCAGTCGACGTCGCCCTCGTCGAGCATCCGCCACGGCCGGCCCACGGTCCGGGCCCGCTCGACCATCTCGTCCGTCGCCTTGCCCGGCCCGGCCGTCCCGACCTCCGATTCGCCGCCGCGCAGCTCGTGGGCCCGGTCCCGGGTAATCACCCAGGCGTACGGGCTGTCGTCCCACTGCGCCGCCCGCTCGGCCGCGATCATCGCCATCGACACCATCTGTCTCTCCTCCTACTCGACCCCGGCGCCGACCGGCAACCGGGCGTCCTGCTGGTCGGTTTCGCCAGCGACATCGCCGCCGGCCTCCTGCTCGGCCTGGAGCTCCTTCCGGGCCTCCGTGATCCGGTTCCGCCCCCACCGCTCGCTCCGCTTGAAGCGATCGCCGAGCGCCTTGCCGGTCAGCGGCTCCCCGGCCGCCAGCGAGTCCCGCCACACCTTCCGCGCCGCCGCGTTCTCGTCGGCACCGTCCGCCGGCACCCGGTACGGGTCCGGCGGCGGCACCGGCTGCCGGGCCGGCCACGGCTCCGGCGGCACCACCACGTCGAGCGACGGCAGCGGCACCCGCGCCGACTGCGGCACCGGCTCCGGGTCCGGCGGCTCCGGCACGGGCTCCGGCTCGGGCTCCGAGTCCGGGTCCGGCGGCACCGGCTCCGGCTCGGGCTCGGCAGCACGCGGCACCGGTACGGGGTGCGGCACCGGCACGGGCTCCGGCACGACGGCCGGCGGCACCGGCACCGGCTCGGGCTGCGGCACCGGGGGCGGCGGCACCGGGGCCGCGGCGACGGCAGCCGGGAACGCCTCCTGCTCGGCAGCACGGGCCACGGCGGCGGCACGCACGGCCGCGTCCGCCTCGCGCCGCTGCTGCGACAGCACCACCAGCCCGATCGACGCCACGACCACCAGGCCGTCGACGGACAGCGGCAGCGTGCTCGCCGTCAGGCCGTCCTCGCCGTACTCCAGGGCCAGGCCCTTCATGTGCCGGTAGCTGGCCAGCGCCGCGACCCCGGCGACGATCACCGTGCTGGCGACCTGCACCCGCCGCAGCCGCTTGTGCCGCGGTGCCGGCACCCGCGTCATCACCTCCGAGCACAGCAGCAGCGCCAGCGGCGCCCAACCGGCGACGGCACGGGCGACGCCTCCGGCACCGGCGTGCGCGATGTTCGCCGCCAGCGATGCCGCGATGCCGGCACCGAACGCCAGCCACACCGACACCCACGCGCCCTTGCTCGGCCGCTCCGGCACGTCGACCTTCTCCACGTGAACCATGCCGGCCTACCCGGCGGCCTCGGCGGCACGGCCGCCGGTCGGCAGTGCCGGCACGTCCGGCACCGTCTTGCTCTCCATCGGTTTCCCCTCCAACAGGTCGAGGCCGCCCGGGGTCCCGGGCGGCTCTCCTCGGTCGTCACAGGCGGGTCAGCGTCTCCCCCACCAGCTCGCCCCGCTCGGCCACCGCCCGCTCGTGCTCGTACAGGTGGCCGGCGCACAGCAGTCGCTCCTGCGTCCACGGGTCCAGCTCCAGGCCCTCCTCCGGGTCGAACAGGCACAGCCCGCCGTCCCCGCACTTCTCGCCGTCGTGCTCGATCACCACGCGGGCGACCGCGGCGCCCGCGCACGGGCCGTGGTCCTCCTCGGGCACGAACTCAGCGTTGAAGGTCGGGATCACCAGGCGCTCGGTGCAGATCAGGTCGCTCATGTCTCTCCTCAGGTCAGGGTCGGGTCGGGCACGAAGAAGGCGGGCGCGCTCGAGGCGCGCCCGCCGGCTCGGTCAGCGGTACTGGTTGAGGGTCAGGGTGTACTCGCGGCCGTCGGTCAGCCGGATCACGACCCCGTTGTCCCGCGTCATGAAGCCCGCGTCGGCCAGCGTCTGGATCTCGCGCATCTCGACCGGCTCGTTGTCGTCGTCGGTCAGCGGCTCGTCGCCGGCCGACTCGGCGGCCATCTCCAGGTCCAGGCCCTCCAGGGCGACCATCAGGGCGCGCTCCAGGATCTCCTCGTAGCTCAGCATCTCGGCTCTCCTAACAGGCATGATGGGGCGGAACGTACAACTTCATTGTATGCGGACGGCAGTCTCGCATACAAGTTTTATGTACGCTCCGGGCCGTGTAGCGGGTCACACAGGCCGCGACTCGGGCCGCTCCCCCAGCCGCCGCGCGTCCAGCTCGGCCGACGCCTCCAGCAGCCACGCCGGCGGGCCCGGCCGCCGGCCGGCGGGGCGCGGCAGCGCCCGCCCGCCCGGCGCGGTCCGCTCCCGCCCGCAGCCCCGGCAGTTGGTCGTCAGCCACACCAGGCCGCCGCCCTCCGGCACCGAGCCGTCGAGCAGCCCGCCGCAGGAGTCGCACACCCCGACGGGGCCGGCCTCGGCGGCGGCGGCGAACGCCTTTACGTCGACCAGGCCCTCACGGACCAGCCGCGCGTCGATCGCCACCGCCCACCTCCCCGGCTCCGATGTGGAGCGGGGCCGGGCGAAGGTCGCCCCCCGCCCGGCCCCGCACCCGCTCACTCCTGCTCGGCCGCCGGCAACGCCAGCAGCTCCGGTAGCGCCAGCCGACCGTCCCGGTAGGCCGCCGCCACCTCCTCCCGGCCGCCCTTCTTGAAGGTCAGCGTCGTCGACGGGGGCGGCGGCTCCGCGACCTCCACGAAGTCGAGGACCCGGCCCGTCTCGCCGTCGACCACCGTCCCGTCTTGCTCGACACGCATCCGGCCGAGCAGCGCCTTGCGGAACGCCGGCCGCACCGTGTCGACCGGCGCCGGGACGGTCGTCTGCACCTCGGTCGGGTGCTCCAACCTGCACCAGTCGACGAACTTGCCCTCGTCGACCACGAAGCCGGTCTTCGGTTCGGTCAGCGTCACCTGCGCCACGGCCGCGCCGTAGCCCGGCAGCCGGACCTCGATCGTCGTCACGCCCAGCTCGCCGTTCAGCTCCACCAGGCTGCTGTCGGCCTCGGCCCGCGCGGCGTCGTACGCCTTGCGCACCTCGTCCATCAGGGCCTTCAACACCGCTGCCCGCATGGCCTGCTGCTGCACGGCGCTCACCGGGCCGCTCCCGCCGTCTCGGGCTGCCGGCCGTTGGCCCGCGCCATCCGCCCGGCGTCGCGGACCTGCTGCGCTCCAGCCTCCTCCGACGCGTCGGGGTCGGACCTGCGCGCGCCGGCCGCCTCGGTCAGCGCGTTGTCGAGCTGGGTGCCCGGGGCCTCGGCCGCTCGCCGCGCGGCGGCGATCTCCGCGCCCCGCGCGTTGAAGGCGTCCCGCAGCTTCTGCGTCTTGCCGAGGCGCTGCGCCCGCTGCCACAGCACGGACAGGTCCTCGCGCGACGCGCACGCCGCCAGGGCCTTCGGCCAGTCGAGGTCCTTCGGCGGCTCGCCGTTGTCCAGCCAGTCGAGCAGCTGGTGGCCCAGCTCCGCGTCCGGCTTGTGGATCACCTGGTCGGACAGCGCCACGCACCGGCTCTTCGTCACCCGCAGGTAGTGGTCCTGGTCGAGGTCGCCCACCAGGTCGAACTCGTACTCCAGCCCGTCGCGCTGGTCGGGCTGCATGCCCAGCTTGGATACCTGCTTCTTGCCGTCGCTGCCCTCGGTGATCTCGTACTTCTGCTTCGATCGCAGGCACACCACGACGTGCCCGGGGAAGCTCATCAGGGCCTCGATGTACGCCCGCTCGATCGGGCGCACGTCCTTCCAGCCGTCCATCGACCGGCCGCCGTGGTTGCGGGCGAACAGGTCGACCAGCTCCAGGATGCCGCCCGGCCCGAACCAGTAGTGCGACGCCGAGTCGAGCATGAAGCCCGTGAACCCGGCCACGGCCGCCTCGTCGATCAGCTCCACGAGCTGCCGCGGGTCGTACCGCACCGGGCTGATCTTTGAGAACCCGTAGCCGCCCGCCTCGTCCGGCGTCATGTCGCCGACGCCCGGCAGCTCCGGGTTGACCGCGTACTTGTCCGCCGAGTCCCGCTCGGTGTCGACGAACGCGATCCGCTCGATGCCGTCGGCGACGGTCTGCGCGCCGGTCAGCGTGTAGAGCAGCTTCAACCCCGTCAGGGTCTTGCCGGCACCGCTCGGCCCGGCGAGGGCGACCCGCGCCTTCGCCTTCTTCCGGCTGGCTGGCATGAACCTCGAACTCATGTCGTTCCTTTCCACGTGAACGAACGTCCTACATAGACTTTATACGGTCGCCGTCGAACACTGCGACCCGACACCTACGGCCGACGAAAAAGCACCCGCGCAGCCCGCGCAAGCCTCACTCCCGACAGCGGCCGGCAGGCCGCAGTCCGGGTACCGGCAGATCACCGGCTCGGCCAGCTCGGTGCAACCCGTGCCCTCGCGGTGCCGCCAGTCGTCTCCGGCGGCCACGAGCACGCCGCTGCACGTCGCGCACTGCGCGACGTCGACCGGCGCGAGGTACACCCTCACTCCCCGATCACTCTCCTTCCCTTCTCGGGCACGGCCCGCAGCGCGGGCCCGTGCAGCGGAGCCGACTTCCTGCACCCGGGATGGGCACATGCGCCGTTCGGCCCCTCGACGTACCGGTGGTCGACACCGCTCGCGGCACGGCGCCCAACCGGTTCCATTGGTTCTCTGTATGTATTGAGTCCGCGTGGCGGACTAACTCGGTCCGTCTGGCGGACTAGCTCTAGTCCGCGTGCCGGACCAACTTGGCCCTTCGCTGGTCCGTCCACCGGACTACCAGACCCGGGCGATTCGGGCGCGGCTGGTCCGGCACGCGGACCAACTACCCCTTTCTCGATGAGCACGCGCAGAAGGTCCGGCGGCACGTCCAGCCGATAGCACGTCTTCGCTTTCTTGCGCCGGGCGTCCGCGACCGTCGGCCGCTCGCGCCACACCCACTTGCGCTCCGGGCGCTCCTCGCCGTCCTCCCCGTCCTTGCCCTCCAGTCGGTTGAGCCACTTCGTGACCGTCGACCGGACCATGCCCGTCGCGTGCTGGAGATCGGTCAGGCTCGGCGTGAACCGCTCGGGGATCATCGCCGTCTTGGGGTCGCACCAGGTGAGCAGCGTCAGGACGAGGTGCCGACCAGGAGGCTCCAGGTCGCACTCCTTGCTCCTGACCGCGCGCTCGACCGTCCACCGGTCCACCATGCAGGCGGCCTCTCTGTGCAGCGCCGCCAGCGCACCGTCGCCCGAACTGGCGTACGATGCGCTTGCGACCCGTTCTTCTCCGTTCCGGGTTCACCTTCGACCCCGCCAGATGACCGCCTGGCGGGGTCGGTGCGTTTTCCGGCACCCTACACCGGATGTGTAGGGCCGCAATGGGATCGGCGCTGCTCATCTCTACGCCGCCTCGTCGTCGGCTTCCAGGACGTCCCACGGGTCCCACACGATCTTCCGGTTGGTCTTCTCGGCCCAGGCGTAGATCGTCATGAGCTTCCACTGCGGGTTGTTGCTGACCTCGCCGTCCTCCTTGGGCAGCTGGCCCTTCGACCGCCACTGATACGGCGTGTTGTCCTTCACGCCGAACATGCGAACCAGCTCCTTGAGCCCCACCATCGAGGGGATCTCCACCGGGCCCGGCGTCATCAGGTCGGCCGCGATCCGCCGCGTGACCGCCTTCAACTTCGCCTGGTTCACCTTCACTGTTCCTCTCCTCCCACGGCCGAATGCCATACAACGTCAATGTACGGCACCCGCCGGGGACGGTCAGGCCGCCACCCGGGCGGCGGCGTACGGCGCGCTGCGCAGCAGGTCCCGCGCCAGGTCGAGGAGCGGGCAGCGATCCAGCAGGTGCACCCGCCCGTCCGAGAAGATCGACGGCGGCTCCAGCGGCACCTCGTCCAGCAGCCGCACCGCGAACTCCCGGGCGATCTCCTGCGCCACCGTGTCGTGCATCCACGTCGGCTCCAGCGCCCACCGCACGCCCTGCTCGGACAGCTTCGCGGCGACCCACCGGCTGGCCATCGGGTTGCGCCCCGCGTTGGCGACCAGCAGCACCAGGTCACACTGCCGGGCGACCTCGACCTGGCCGGCGTCCAGCGCCCGGTCCAGGTCGACCACCTTCACCTCGGCGGCGTGCCGCTCGACCGCCCGCAGCGGCCGGAACGACTCGTCGACCACGCGCAGTTCGTCGGCCGGCGTGCCCAGCCGGTCGTCCACGCCGGCACGCCCGACCGCGTCGACGAGCAGCGTGCGCCGCCCCTCCTCGGCCGCGACCAGCCCCAGCGCCACCGCCAGGGACGTCGCCCCGGCGCCGCCGTGGCCGCCGACCACGCCGATCCGCACCTCGGCCGCCTGGCCGTTGGCCGCCTCGGCGACCAACTGCCAGACGGCCTGCGCGCCGGTCGGCAGGTGGTACACCGGCACGTCCGGGTACTCGGCCTGCCAGCCGCGGGCGGCGGCGGCCAGCCGGTCACCGTCCAGCTTCTCCGGAGCGACGACCACCATCCGCGGGTGCGCCGGCATCCCGGCCGCCAGCGTCAGCACGCGGGCGTCGACCAGCACCAGCGGCGCGCCGCGCCACTGCGCGACGGCCGGCTTGCCGACCACGACGTCCACTTCGGCGTCGCCCAGGGCGTCCACCACCTCGTCCACGAACTCGTGACCCCAGGCCACGACCAATGCCTTGCCCACTCCAAACCTCCTGATAGGGGCAGCGATACGTACAAAGACATTGTATAAAAGTCGGGCCCTTGCGTCAATATTGTATGTACGGCGGCGCGGCGCTTTGCTCGCCGTCGACGCGGGCCGCTATGCTGGTGTCTCCACGTGAACGCAGCACAGCCCCGGATTTCGCGATCCGGGGCTGCGCTGTTTCCAAGGCCAAGTCAGGCGGTCAGTAGACGACCTCCACGATCACCAGGCCCCCCTTGCCGCTGCCACCGCGCCGCGACGTCGCCTGGCCGATCGCGCCGGCCCCGCCACCACCCCACCCCAGGGCGCTCGGCGCGTCACCGCTGACCGACCCGGACGAGTTCGCCCCGAACCCGAGCAGCGAGTTGCCGCCCTTGCCCCGGAACGTGTGCCGGGAGTCGAGGGTCCGGTTGTAGTCGCCGTACTCCCCCGGCGAGTTCAGCACGTTCCCGCCCACCGCGGTGCCGCCACCGCCGCGCCCGCCGGCCTGGTCGCCGACGATCGCGCTCACCCCGGGGGCGGAGCCGCCGCCGCCGGCCGTCCACAGCCCCCCGAAGCTCGTGTCCCCGCCCGTGCCGCCGGCCCCGAACGCCCCGCCAGCGCCGCCAATGCCGACCGTCACCTGCACCTCGGCGGGCAGCTCGGCCGCCGACCACACGCTCTCGCAGTAGCCGCCGCCACCGCCGCCACCAGCCGCGCCGTTGCCGCCGGACACGCCGGTCACCCCGCCGCCACCACCGCCGCCGCCGACCCCGTACGCCCGGATCCACCGCGCGCCGGCCGGCACCTTGAACGTCCCGGTCTGCGTGAACGCCTGCACCGGCCCGGTCGGCGCGCCCGCAGCCGGCGAGCCGACCAGACCGACGATGTGGTTCCCGGCCGGCGGTGACTTCATCACCATCACCCGGGCGCGCACCGGCACCGCGCCGATCATCGACGTCACCCGGATCGCCTGGCTGTCGCCGTCGTGCAGCGCCCGGATCGTCCCGTCGCTGGCCACGCTCGTCACCGTCGCCGGCCGCAGCCGCCACGTCAGCCCGAGCCGGACCGCCTTCTCCAGCACCGCCTCGGCGAGCGCCTTCACTGGCACCGCCAGGCCCGGCGTCTTCCCGCCTTCGCTCACGCCTCCCCGCCTTCCGTCTCCGGGTACGCCCGCCGCAGCGTGTGCCGCATCTCCCCGCCCGGCGCCAGCGGCATCGTCCAGGCCACCTCCAACCACTGCACCCCGTCCCAGCGCACCACCTCGTACGCGTCGTGCCGCGGGTCGACCGGGGTGCTCAGCTCCACCACCTCGTACACCGTCTGCTGGAGCCCCAGCGTCCGCGCGTACACCGTCGCCTGCGCCTGCGATCGCACCTGCACGTCGACCGTCTTCGGCAGCACGAACCCGCGCTGCGCGATCGAGTGCGGCGCCGACGCCGGCACGTCGTACACCCCGACGACCGGCTCCGCGTCCTCGCCGGGATCGTTCGACACCACCACGAAGCGGTTCGGCGCGGTCAGCAGGTCCGTGCCCCGCGAGATCGACCCCCGGATCACCCGCCGGGAGGCGTCCAGGTCGATCGTCACCGCCTCGTTGGCAGGGTCGAACGCCCGCCGCAGCCGCAGCCAGCCCCGATGGTCGAACCACGGCATGAGGTACCCGCCCGACGCGGCCAGGTCCCGCAGCGCGTTCGCCCGCGACGTGCCCGGCGACCAGGCCGCCACCGACGTGAACTCCGTCGCGTCGACCACCAGCGGCCCGATCGGCAGCCCGTCGACCAGCCGCGCGGCCACCTGGTCGACGAGCTGCCCGCCCGCGTCGAAGCCGACGTCCAGCTCCTGGTCGACCACGAACATCTCGTCCAGCAGCGTCAGCGGCGCCGTCGACCCGGCGCTGGTCACCAGGTCCGACGAGTCCGACACCAGGTAGCGGCCCAGCCGGTACGTGCTGCCGTCGCCCAGCACCATGCGGGGCGCGATCCGGTCGGTCATCTGGTTGATCCGCTTCACGTCGTCCACGCCGAGGGTCACCCCGGACAGCCGCCGGGGGATCGTCGACGTGCTGTCGTGGCTCAGGCTCGGCGAGGTGTCCCGCAGCGGCGTGAGCTCACCGCGGACCACGCCGGTCCGCCCGTCGATCAGGTCGAACCGGAAGGACGCCGACCGCTGCCCGCGGTGCGCGGGCAGGTCGAGCAGGTCAGGCGGGGGCGCAGATGCCACGGCCGTCCACCTCCCACGTGTTGCCCTGCGCGTCGGCGAACTGCGTCGTGCCGGCCGCCTGGCCCTCGAAGTCCGGCGCGGCCAGCACCGGCCCGTCGACGCCCTGGCGCACCTCGGCCCGGGCGACCGTCACCGCGCCGGTCAGCGTCAGCGCCAGCCGCCCCGGGTCCACCGTCGGCGGCTCCGGCGCCGCCGGCACCCCGCCCAGCTCCGTCCACGTCACGCCGTCGTCCGAGTGCCAGAACGTGGCCACGCCGTCGCCGATGAAGTCGTTGCGGTACACCGCCCGCAGCCATCGCCGTTGCCGGGTCACCACCAGGTCCCGCGTGTCCTCGCAGCCGGTGTAGCCTGCGCCGCCCCACAGGTTCAGGCAGGTCCGCACCGGGTCGGCGGTCAGCTTCCAGCCGGTCGCCCCGCTGTCGTCGGTGCGCGACAGCTCCGCCGTCCACTCGTCGCCGGTCGGCCGCAGCTCCACCCGCAGGTCCAGGTCGTTCGACGCCGGCTGCCACACCGCCAGCTCGGCGACCTTGATCGTCGGGGCCGCGTTCGTGTTGCCGGCCGTCAGCACGCCCCGCACGCCGACCTGGCCGACGCCGATGATCGCGGTGTCCTTCGCCGACTGCTCCCACCTGGCCATGCGCTGCCCGTCCGGCCACACCGCCACCCGGACCGCCCCGTCGCGGACCTGCAAACGCATCCAGTACCACGGACCCGCCTGGTAGCTGAGGTAGTCGATGCCGTTCGGCCCCGTACGCACCGTCGCCAGCGGCGTGACCGTCGTCAGCGCGCCGCCTACCACCCGCTCGATCGACACGCCCAGCTTGCCGTCGGTCTGCGCGGCCAACCGCGCCCGGTAGTGCGTGCCGAGGGACTGGTACCCGCCGACCAGGTACGCGTTGATCGGCTGGCCCGTCGCCACGGCGCTGAACTGGAACCGCGCCTGGACGTCGACGTCCTCCCAGCCCGCGCCGACGACCGCCGTGCGGGAGCCGCCCCCGGCCAGGTTGATCGTCGCCGCCTCGGGGGCCACCGAGTAGTCCGCCGCAGCGCCCTCGGCGACCGTCCAGCCGTTCCCGAGGCCGCCCGACACGTTCCGGTTGAACAGGTCCTCGAACACCCCGGGGGCGAGGCCGGCCGCCGGCACCGGCGTGCCCGCCGTCACCGCCGGCACCTGGCCTTCCGGCCGCAGGCCCTCGCACGCGGCCGGGCCGCCGTCCAGCGGGGCCGGCTTCGCCGTCACCTCCACCACCTGCACCTGCGCCAGCTGGAGCTGCCCCGCCTTGCGGCGCTTCACCGACGCCGACGGCACCAGCAGCGTCGACAGCCACCGGTTTCGCAGCTCGTCGCGCACGCACACGTACGGCACCGTGTCCCACGCCAGGTCCCGCAGGTCGGTGAAGCCGCGGTCCATCGTGG
The DNA here is from genome assembly GCF_026013475.1 of Micromonospora yasonensis. Lineage (GTDB taxonomy): Bacteria > Actinomycetota > Actinomycetes > Mycobacteriales > Micromonosporaceae > Micromonospora > Micromonospora yasonensis. Next base: position 38,236 of record NZ_JAPDPH010000001.1, read on the forward strand.
TCGGCGGCACCGCCGCCTGGTTCACTAGCACCGTCCGGGTGAACTCGACGCCGCCGCGCTCCAGCGGCCGGAACGCCGTGCGGAAGTCCCGGTCGAACATCTCCTGCAGCTCGACCTGCTCCGCCTCGGGGAACGTGAAGTCCTCCACCGACGACCGGTCGAAGTTCGCCGCGTACGCCAGGTTCCCGGCCGGGTTGTGGTTACTGGTCAGGATCAGCACGCCGGTGGCGACGTTGCGGCCCTCCACGCCCGGCGCGGCGATCGTCGCCGCCACCGGCGGCGACCACGGCCCGGCGATGCCGAGGCGGTGCACCATCCTGATCCGGTACCGCGACTCGACGCCCACCCGCGCCTCGTAGTCGTCGACCGCCGTCACGGACGGCTCGACCACCTTCGCGATGGCCTCCCACTCGTCGGCGGCCATCGTGTCGTCCTGGCGCTGCACCTCGTAGCAGCCCCAGCCGGCCACCACCGACGAGTTGACCGCCATCCACGACAGCCGGTGGTAGCGGATGCCGGTCGGGATCTTCGCCGCCGGCCGGTCGCACTGGTCGTCGACGACGGTCAGCGGCTGCACGGCCGGCTCGACGTCGAGGCCCAGCACGGCGTCCATCTCCTGCGCGAACATCAGCGTCAGGTCCGCCGACTCGTCGGACTGCCCGTCCACCACCGCCCACGCCGTGCGGCCGCCGTACCCGGGGTCCGCCTCCCACCCGGCCGGCTGGGTGCTCCACGGGTTCGCGTCGGCGCCGAGGACCTGCCACGGCGACTGCCCGTCCGCGCTGCTGGTGAACGTCCAGTACGTCGTCTCGCCCACCCCGTCGGACAGGTACGGCTGGTCGAGGCGCACCGTCACCTCCCGCCAGCCGTCCGCGATCTCCGGCAGCGCGTCGAACTCCTCCACCGTGACCCGCGCGACTGGGCCCAGCCGCCGCGTCGTGTCCAGCTCGGACACCTGCGCCAGCTCCAGCGGGGCCCGGGTGCCCGGCAGGTGCCGGGCGTAGAACCGCGCCCACACCCAATCCGCCGCCACGTCCTCGACGAGCTGCTGCATCGTCCAGCCCGCCGGGGTCAGCTCCGACACCGTGGCCACGGCCTGCGTCACGTAGCTGTGCGAGCTGAGGTCCGGGTTGCCCGGCGCGCTGATCCCGGTGAACAGCACCACCGACGGCAGCTCGTCGACCGTCTCCAGGGTCGGCGTCTGCCCGGCCCGCAGCGTCTTGCGCAGCAACACCCCACGGTGCGCCGGGTACGGCTCGACCGGCCCCAGCCGGTCCGCCTTCACCGGCACCGGCGACGCCACCGACAGTTGCCCCGCGTACGCCTGCCCGACGGTCACCGCGTACTCCCGCCCGCCGGTGAGGTCCACCGTGCCAGAGAAGTTCACCGCGTCCCACATCGGCACCTCGTAGTAGTAGCCGCCGATGTAGCTGGCCCCCTCGGACAGGTTGAGGCCGCCGCCGCCGACCCGGTTCTCCTCCCCGTACGACACCTCCAGCGCCAGGTAGTGCACCTGGAATACCGCGGTGGCCGCCGCGTTGGCGGCGACCTGGAGCCGCACGTTGATGTTCGTCCCGCCCGACGCCGACAGCGCCGACAGGCCTGCCGGCGGGTTGCCGGTGCTGCCGAGGTTCCGCGCCCGCCACGGCACCCGGCCCCGCTCCGTCGTCGGCGCCGCCGCCGTGTTCCACCACGGGTTCAGCTCGCCGAGGCGCGACCGGCCGACCGCCGTCACCCCGTTGTGGACGGCCGGCCCGTTCAGCGTCTCGTCCATCAGCCAGTTCACCCCGGCCGACGGGCGCTCGAGGCCGAGGGTGACCGCCGGGGCCAGGTCGGCGAACGGCCCGCTGATGACGTACAGCACCGACACGTCGAGGATGCGCCGGCCGTCCAGCTTCGCGTGGGTCAGCGACGAGTTCGTGTCGAACCAGAACCGGGCTGCCGCGTTCGGCCCGGTCAGCGTGATGTGCCGCGGGTCGGACGGGTTGGTCACCGCGTCCGGCGGCGTCGACGACCCGCCGGCCAGGGCCGCCCCGGTGACCAGCGCGCCGTCCCGCACCGGGATGGTCAGCTTGCGCACCGGCCCGGTGCCGCCGATCTGGCCCGCCGGGTACAGGTTGACCAGCAGCTCCTTGCGGTTCGGCAGGCCCGGCGGCGGCGACGCGACGTGCAGCCGCACCCGCCGCAGCCCGGTGCCGGCGGCGTGGCTGACCTGGGCCCGGAACGTGTAGCCCACCTCGCTGCCCGTGTCGAGCTGCACGGTGTCGGCCACCAGCGGCGCCCACTGCATGCCCATCACGTAGGGCCGGTCAGGGTTGTACTCGCCCACTCAGATCGTCCTCACGGTCGTGGCCACGTCCCTGCGGGCCAGCGTCTCCAGCACGCCTTCGCCGACCGCCCGGCCGGTGTCCAGCGCCTCCTGCCTGGTCGGCAGGACACCCTCGAAGGTCACGCGGATCGAGTCGCGCCCGAACACCACGGACGCGCCGCCGCCCTCGCCGAGCAGCCGCATCAGCCCGGACTGCTCGGCCAGCTCCCGCGCCCGGCGCGGCCGGGTCAGCGGCACCACCACCTCGTCGCCGGCCTCACCGCCGACGAACAGCGTCGGCCGCCGCAGGATCGCGCCGTTGGCCAGCGCCGTGATGCGCGGCAGCGACCCGGGGAGCTTCGCGTCGATCGACGCGATACCCGAGTTAATCTTGCCGATGACCCGGTTGATGAACCCCTTGATCGCCGACGTGATCGACCCGGCCACGTCCCCGATGAACCCGCCGACGTTCTTCAGCCCGTTCATGAACCCGCTGATGAGGCTCTTGCCCGCCGACACGAACTTCCCGGCCAGGCCCGCCAGCCGCGACGGCACGCTGCTGATGAACGACACCAGGGAACTCGCGCCGCTGGACGCCGCGCTCTTCGCCGCGTTCCACGCCGACGACAGCGCGCTGGCCATGATCCCCGGCAGCCGCGACAGCCCCGACATGATCCGGCCCGGCAGGGCCGTCACGAACGACACCACCGCGCTGATGCCGGCGGTTGTCAGCGCCTTCGCGCTCGCCCACAGCCGGGTGAAGAACCCCGCCAGCAGGCCCGGCAGCGCCTGGATGCCGCGCAGGATCATCCCGGGCAGCTGCGTCACCGAGAAGATCAGCAGGCCGATCCCGACGCCGACCGCCTGCAGAGCCATGCCCAGCGCCGACGTGAACAGGTTCCACAGCATCCCCGGCAGGCTCGCCAGGAACGACCCGATCTTCCCCGGCAGCTCCGCGAACCACGTCCCGAGCGACGAGAAGAACCCGACCACGGCGCTCCACGCCGACGAGAAGGCCCCGCCGATCGCCGCGCCGACGCCGGCCCAATCGATCCCGTTCAGCCAGGCGGCGACCTTGCCCAGCCACTCGGCCACGCCCGTCAGCGGCGACAGCAGCCACGTCAGCCCGTTGGCGAGCGCCTCGACCAGCGGGACGACGGCCTGCGCGGCGAGGAACTGCAACAGCAGCGCCGCCACCTTGATCAGCGGCGCCGCCAGCGCCACCGCTACGCCGGCGAGCTGCGCCACCAGCTCGATCAGCGGCGTCAACGCCACCACGATGTCGACCAGCGGCGGCAGCAGCGACACGATCGTCGGGATCAGCGGCATCAGCGCCTGCACCAGCGTCCCGATCAGCGGCCCGACCGCCGTGAGGACCGGGGCGAGGGCGGTGCCCAGGGCGGCGACGATCTGGCCGAGCGGCGGCCCCAGCTGCGTGAACAGGTCGGCGAGCAGCCCGGCGATCGGGGCGAGGACCGCGGTGAGCGTCTGACCGATCTGGAGCAGCACCGGCCCGAGCGCGGACACGATCGGGCCGAGCAGCGGGCCCAGCGCGCCAAGCGCCTGCGCCAGCGGCCCGACCAGCATCGCGATGAGCTGGCCGACGACCGGCAGGAGCGGGGCGATGGCCAGGGCCAGCGACGCGATCACCTGACCGATTGGGACCAGCGCCGGGACGAGGGCCTGCAACCCCGGGATCAGCGCCTGCGCGATCGGCATGAGCGCCGGCACCAGCGTCTGTCCGATGGCGCTGAGCAGCCCCCCGATGACCGGCTTCAAGCCCGACGCGAGTGCGCCCAGCGTCTCGAAGATCCCGGTCAGCGCCGCGCTACCTCCGGCCGACGTGAAGAACTCCCGCAGCGTGCCGGTCAGCGTCGTCAGCGTCCCGAGCAGCCCGCCGCCGGCCGACGCACTGGCCGCCTGGAAGACCGAGCTGAGGATCGCGCCGACGTTCGTCGCGATCTGCCCGAGCTGCCGCAGGACGCCCAGCGCCGTCTCGATCGCCGCGGTGGCCGCGCCACTCTGCGCCATCGCCGACAGCCACGCGCCGAACTTCGCGCCCAGCCCGCCGGCCACGGTGGACAGCTGGCTCACCGTCGGGAGGCCCACCACGGCCAGGTCGCGGAACCCGGCCAGCACCGGCCCGACCGCCACGCCGAGGTTCGCCACCGCCTCCCGCGCGCTCATCAGCACCCCGCGCAGTACCGACACGGTGGCGCCCTCCCGGGCGAACTCCAACGCCCGCCGCGCCACGTTGCCGTACTCGGCGGCGACGCCGGCCAGGCCGGTGCGCAGCGGCCCCGCCAGCACCGAGGCGGTTGCCTGGATCTGCCCGACCATCGGCGCGGCGAACGCGTCCTGGGTCGCCGTGCGGACGCCCTCGATCGCCGGACCCACCGCCTTGAACTCGCGGGCCAGCTTCTGCGCCTGCGGCGACAGGTTCTCCAGCGCCTTCTCGAACGCCTTCGCGTCACCCTCGACGACCGCGCTCATCGCGTCGCCGAAGCCCGCCGTCGCGATCTTCAGCGCGCCCATCGCCGCGCCGTAGACACCTGCCGCGGCGGGTACGGCGAACGCCGCGCCGCTGACCTGCGCCAGCGCACCGGCCAGGGTGACCAGGCTGCCCGTCGCTTGGACGGCCACCCCGCTCAGCGCGCCGATCTTCAGCGCCGACTTCAGCCCGCGTTTCAGGTCCGGCGCGAACTTCTTTACGTCGCCGATGATCTCGATGTACGCACGCCCCAGCGCCACGCACCCAGCGTAGGCCAGTTTCGACGGTCGCAGTCGTCTACTGCGGCCGGACAGTCACGCGGACAGACGAAGGGCTCCGGTGACGCAACCGGAGCCCTTCGCGGGCGCTCATCCAGCGAGCCCGACCCGTCCCGCGCGCCGAGTCTTGCCGCACAGCGTAGCCATCACGCCAGGCCAGCCGAAAGCCTCACGCATACCGCCCACCGCCGTCGCCGCGTACCCTCACGGCAGGCCGCGTGCCAACCTGGCACGGTGCCAACGCCCGGAGGTGCAGCACACGTGATCAGCCCCCTTGCCCGACGTCTTCGTCTCGGGCGCGCCATCCGCGAGCTGCGGGAGGCGTCCGGCATGACCGGCGCGGCGCTCGGCCGCGAGGCCGGCCTGGACCGCACCGCGGTGTCGAAGGTGGAGAACGGCGAACGCCGGCCGCTCGACACGATCCTGCGGATCCTCGACGTGCTGCTGCCCGAGAGCGACGACCGCTACCGGGCGCTCCAGCGGGTCGCCCGGGATGGCCTGGCCAAGGGCTGGTGGACCGAGGCCAAGTACGCCGCCATGGGCGACCGGCAGGCCCGCACCGCCGACATCGAGGCCGGCGCCCGCGCGATCCGCGAGTACCAGAACTCGCTGCTGCCCGGCCTGCTCCAGACTGAGGCGTACGCCCGCCACCGGGGCCAGGTCGCGCTCGACGACGGAGCCGACTTCGACCTCAGCGGCACCGTCGCCGGCCGGATGCGCCGGCAGCTCCAGGTTTCCGGCCCCGACGGGTCGGAGTACGACGTCGTGCTGGAACCGCAGGCGATCGAGCGGCTGCCCGTGCCGCCCGCCGTCATGCGGGAGCAGCTGCACCACCTGCTCGATCTGGCCACGACCAGGGAGAACGTCAGCGTCCGCATACTGCCGGTTGACGCCCGGCTGGGACGCGGGTATGTCCCACGCTCGCCGTTCTCCCTGTACGCCTACCCGGACCCCGAGGACCTGACGCTGGTCGCCGTCGACACCGTGACGACCGACCTGCTGGTCACCGAGGCCCAGGAGGCGCAGCGGTACGCGCGGCTGTTCGACCAGCTGCGTGACGCCGCGCTGTCCCCCGAGGCCAGCGCGGACCTCATCCAGAAGGCGGCCGACCTGGTGGCCGCCGACGCCTGACCCAGGGAGTCACCATGAGTGATCTCGCTTTCCGCCCCTGGCGGAAGTCCACCAAGTCCGACGGGGGCCAGAACTGCGTCGAGGTGTCCGACGCCGTTGACGGCAGCACCATGCTGGTCCGCGACAGCAAGGACCGCTCTGGCCCCGTCCTGACCTTCGACAGCGCCGGCTGGACCGCGTTCATCGCCGGCGCGAGGAAGGGCCAGTTCGACCTGGCCTGACCGACCGCAGCACCACATTGAGGGGCCGGCACCGCACGGTGCCGGCCCCTCGCGCGTCCACGACCGACACGCCGAGTCAACTTCCCCGTTCCCCTTGTGACATAGACCAGCTCCGTGCCATGCTGGCACCGTGCTAAACAGCACGGTGCCGGAACGGCACTGTGCGGCAAGTGACCACCATCGAGAACCGCACCCCTGGGGGCAGCTCATGGTCCAGTCAGGACACATGCCACACGCGGCACCACCACCGTCCACGCTGGTTGCCGGCGACGTCCCACCGCCGCCGCCGGGCGAGCTGGTCCCCCACGAGGGCTACATCGTCTTCACCGGCCGGGACCACCGCGAAGCGTTCGCCGGCTACGTCCTCGCCATCCACCTGCCCGGCTCGTCGCAGATCGAGGTGCGGGCCTGGCCGCCCAAGGTCAAGGTCCACCGCCGCTGCACCTGGTGCAGCTCGCCGTTCCCCTGCACAGCTGTGCAGTGGGCCAACGGCGCCCTGAACCCGGAGGGGCCGGCGGATCCGGCAACCCCGGCCCCTCCGCACGCCACCGACCAGCCCGACTGGAACGCGCCGACCGAGATCATCTGGCCGGACACCGGGCTGCTCACCACGCCCGCCCAGCAGCTCCGTGGCAAAGGAGGCCGCCGGTGAGCCGCCTCCGCACCGCGACCCGGCTGCCCGCCGACGTCATCACCACCCTGCCCGGCAGCGTGCTCTACCGCGCCGCCGTCGACAGCTACCTGCGCCACCGGCCCGGACCGAACGGTGTCTGCTCCTGCGGGCAGCTCGGCTGCCGGTGCCGCTCCAACGCATCCCGGGTGATCGAGGCGGCAGGGGTCGAGCCGTCGTCGGTCACGGCCGCTGACGCCACGCCCAGACCGTGGCACGAGCGGCCCACTCCGTCCGCCGTCCCCGCAGGGGGTGCCGGGGCGGCGCAGTGGCCGGCAAACCCGACGGGCGTCGCGTCAACACCCGGCGTGGCCCGGCCGGCACTGGCCGGGGGGCAGGCGGGGGGTGAGTGCCGCCGCCCCCCGGCGCACGGACCCCGATGAGCCAGCCGACGCCGCGGTCCCGCATGACCGCCAGCACCGACCCGTACCTGCTGCGCCTGCTGCTCCACTGCTGGCGCTGCGACCTGCGCCTCGTGCCCGTCAACACCACCGAGTTCGACGAGGAGCAGCAGACCCACGCCCCTAAGCGCAACTACAAGTGCGGGCTCGGCTGCCACAAGCAGCTCATCGACGCCGCCGCCATCGAGTCGAAGACCTGGACCGCCGCCGAACGACGGGCCACCGTCACCGACGTCCAGCTCGCCTACCGCCAGTCCGTGCTGGAGATGCTGCTCGCCAAGGTCGTCATCGGCCCCACCGAGGCCGACGTCACCTACACCTGGCGCATGTAGACCCCCGCCGGTCACCGCACCCGCGCAGTCCACGCGGTGACCGGCGGGCCTGAACCACCGCGCGACGCGGTTCCCCCCGTGCTCGTCGCGCGGCGAGCGGACGGGCTGTCCTCCAACTGGTGCGGCGGCAGTCCCGGTCCGCTCACCCGGGCGGGCGCGCCGCCCCAGGACAGCACCCGGCGCGCCCGCCCACCTCCCAGCCGGCCCGCGCCAGTCACCCCGGGCCGCTACCGTAAGAGCCGCTGTCCCCCGACAGACGATCACTGCTGCCGGGAGGACAACCAGTGGACATCATCAGCCGCGCCGAATGGGGCGCCCGCCCACCCGAGTCCCGCTCGACCGTGCCCTGGTCGAAGCGGACCGTCTTCATGGGCCACTACTCCGCCGCGTCGGCAACGCAGACCCCCCGCCAGATCCAGGACTACCACATGCGGGTCAAGGGCTGGGCCGACATCGGCTACAACTTCCTCATCAACTCCATCAGCGGCGTCATCTACGAGGGCCGTGGGTGGACGACGCTCGGCGCGCACTGCGCCGGCCACAACACCGAGGCCATCGGCGTCTGCATCATCGGCAAGGACCAGCCCGGCCGCCAGGACGTCTCCGATGCCGCCCGCCGCGCCTTCAAGTGGCTCTACGAGCAGGCCAACGACCGCAAGGGCAAGCGGCTCCAGCTGCTCGGCCACCGCGACCGCGGGAACACCTCCTGCCCCGGCGACGAGATCTACGCCTGGCTGCACGCTGGCCTGCCCATTGTCGGCGGATCCACGCCCGCGCCGGCCAAGCCGCCGGCCGCCGGAAAGCCCGCGCCCGGCACGCCGATCGCCTTCCCGTTGCCCGCCGGCTGGTACTTCGGCCCGGCGTCCGGCCCCGACTACAGCGTCTCCGGCAAGTACGAGCGCTACTTCAAGGGCCGCACCGACCGGGCGTGGCTGCGCGAGTGGGCCACCCAGCTCGGCCGCCGAGGCTGGTCGATCGGCCAGGGCAAGCGGTGGCTCGGCGACGCCGGCAACGACGGCATCTACGGCCCGGAGTACAAGGCCATCGCCGAAGCGTTCCAGCGCGACCAGCGGCTGCGCGTCGACGGGCTGGTCGGCGTCGCCACCTGGGACGCCGCCTTCAAGAACCCGGTCACCTGAGGCGGCGACGATGGAGCCCGTGCTCATCGCCGCGCTGGTCGGCGGCGGGTCGATCGCGGGCGCCGTCGTCGACCGCGTGCTCACGGCGATCCTCGGGCGGCGCAAGGAGCGCGCCAGCCTCGCCGACTACGAGACGCAGATCGCCGAGAGGCTGCTCGGCCGCATGGACGCCCAGCTGTCCGGCGCCGAGACGAAGCTCAGCCTCGCCGAGACGCAAATGGCGGCGGCCAACCTGACCATCCACCAGCTCCACGAGGAGCTGGCCATCACCAAGGCCGAGGTCGCCCAGCTCCGCGCCGAGCTGGCCGCCCGGCAAACCCTGGCCGCCGAGCGGGACAAGCTCCTCATCGAGAACGTCCAGCTCAAGGCCCTCATCCAGCAACTAGGAGGGAAATTCCCGTGACCGCCAGCACCACCCAGACCCGCCACCCGTGGCGGGCCGTCGCCCGTACCATCTTCGCGGCCGTCGTCGCGCTGCTGTCGCTGCTGCCGGCCATCGCCGCCACAGCCGGCATCGGGGCGGTGCCGCTCGTCGCCCAGGCCCTCGCCGTCGCCGCCGCGGTGACCCGCGTCCTCGCGATCCCCGGCGTCGACGGCTTCCTCCGCCGGTACCTGCCGTTCCTGGCGTCGGCGCCGGCCGGCGAGGTGCCGCCGCCGCTGCCCCGACGCGAGCCCGGCAGCACCCTCCTCCGGGGAGACGACTTCCGCAGCTGACCCCGCAGACGCGGAGGGCGGCCACGGGTTCTGGGCCACCTCCTCTTTCTGAGCGCGCGGCGGTGGGACGGTGTGATCGGGCTGATCGACCAGAGTGCTCAGCAGCTTGCTCGGCCCGGACCGTTGTGTCGGGGTGCCTGGTTTGGGGGGCCGGTGACCGTCGTGGCCCGCCGGCCTCCCTTCGTGTTCGCGTCTTATGCCGGCTCGGTGGTTAGTCGAGGAGGCGATGGGCGGCGACGGCGACGGCCGCAGCCGTGGTGATGGCGGCGATGGGGCCGCCGAAGAGGTAGCCGACGGCGCCAGCGAGGAGGGCTGCGAGGCCGATGACGGCCCAGCGCAGGGGCAGGCCGGGCTTCTCGCGGGTGACGGGTTCGTTGACGGGCTGGCCGACTCCCCGCCCGTTCTCCCGGCCGGCGTTCTGCGCGATGTCCTGCCTGGTGGCCCGGCCGTTGGTGCGGTGGTGGCGGTTGCGCCGAACAGGCGTGCGGGCGGGTGCCGGCGCGGTGTTCTGGGCGGGTGCCTGGGTAGGGCCGGTCGTGGTGGCTTCTGGCCGCGGGCGCTGGGTGCGCCGTATGGTGTGCTTCACGGTTGCTCCTCTGCTTGTCCAAGGTGGGAGGGTGCCGTTCACGCGGCCTCCGGGTGCATCCGGAGGCCGCCCGCGTGTGGCGGGGTTGGCCGGTGGCCGCGCGTTCGGGGTGGGGCAGCCTTGGGCCGGCTGGGTGCCGGCGGGGTGCCCGGGTTCCATGATGGCGAGTCGGGGCGGACCGTAAAGTCGATCTTGGGGTATGCTCAATACGCTTTTGACCGACCACGACGCAGCAGCTTCGTCACGGTCGGTCAAAAGCGTTCATTCAGAAGCGCCTAGATTGGCCGTGATGAGCCGAGTCGATCTTTCCTGGATCCCGGCCGAGCCCGACCGGCTGCGCCTGGTCGACCGACTGGAACGGTTGTACAAGCCCTCGATGGAGGTGTCGGTCGGGGACGCGATGCGCAACCTGCGCACTCTGGCGCGGACCGCGCCCAGGGCCACAATCAAGATCAACGACGGGGTACGCGTACGCAACGAGTTCGTGTGCCTCACCGCGCCGGCGGAGGGCTCGGACCGGCGCGGGCCCGCCCCGGCAGACCGGCCGCCGGCAACGCGAATCATGGGCCGCAAGGGCGTGGCGCTGCGGCTGCTGCTGACCGCATTGTTCGAGGTGCAGACCCGTACCGACGCCGGTAAGCAGGCGGGCCCGAACACCCGGCCGTTGTCGCACGCCGGTGCCGGGCAGGTCGCCTGGACAGACCTGTTCGCCAGCGGCGCCGAGGACGCGCTCGACGGCCGGACGGCGATGACGCGGCAGGACAAGCACCGCCGGCACCTGACCAAGGCTCTCGACGCGCTGGGCCGGCATGGACTGGTGACGTTCCCGCACCGCAGCGACGCGCGCAACAAACAGCGCGAGTTCGAGTTGCTCGTCGAGGACGGGCAGCCGGGGTCGAACGTGCCGTACACAGTGCCGGCGTATCGGGACCGGAACACATTTGTGCTGCCGACGGGGCTGTTTACCCGCGGCTGGATCAGCGTGCTCACCGACGCCGAGTTGGCATTTCTGCTCATGGCCGCGTTCATGCACAAGCCGGGCCAGGAGGCGTTCTGGCTGCCGGCGGGGGTGCGGTTGCGGATGCTCGGGATCGGGCCGGAGACGTACGAGGCGCACCGCACGTTGCAGGCATTCGGCCTGGTCAGGGTGACGCATCAGCAGGGACGGTCGCCGAACGGCCGGCTGGCGCCGATCGCCGGCGGCGGGCAGCAGCCGCTGCCGGACATGGTGCAGTTTCTGCCGGAGGGCCTGGACCAGGAGGCGTACGGGACGGTCACGGAGGCAATTGACCAGCTCGTCTACCACTGACGCCGGTGCCGGACGGGGGGACGCGCCTGTCGTACCTGAGAGGACGGCAGCGTGGCGCGGTGCTCCGGCCGCCGATGGTGGCAGCAGCTGGACATGACACTGCACGCCGAGGGGTGTCGTAGGGGCTTGTTCGACGCGGGGTCGGATGCAGTGCCGGTAGGTGACGGCGCGGGCCGGGGCGGCGCGACGCGGCCATGTGAGGAAGTAAATGTCACCAATCAACCGGAGCCTGCCAGCGCCCGGGCGAAACTCTGGTCGGTCTCCTCGTCGGACCATTCCTCGCGGCCCTCCAGCTGCGCCTCGACCGGCGGGGCCTCCAACGCCTGCCGGAACTTCGCCACGTCCTTCTCCGTGCCGCCCTCCACCCACCAGGCGTAGATCACGTCCAGCAGCGACGGCAGCGGCAGGTCCAGCGGCTCCCTGCCGGTCCGCATCAGGAGCGTCCCGTGGAACTCGGGCCAGCGTTTGACCGCCAGGGTCAGGAGGCGCTGCCCGACCCAATAGGGCGGCCGGACCACTCCTCGCACACGTGCGTGAAGATCCCCATGGCGTCGGTGAAGTCGAACTCGTCCTCCGTGTTCAGCAGCCGCTTCCGGAACACCGTCAGGCTCGCCTTGTCCAGCGTCTGCTCGAAGAAGTCGAGCACCGCCGCCACCTGGTCCGCCTCCGACCGGCTCGACGACGCCGCCGCCATCAGGTACGCCAGCTGCGCGTCCTTCGGCGCCCGGCACACCATCTCCACCCCGTCCAGCTTGAAGGGCACGTCCGGCAGCTTCTTCCCGCCGCTGGACTCCGTTGCCACCTTCGCGCTGGTCGTGAACTCCCGCATCCCTGCTGCCTCCCCTACCTGTGGACGAGCCGGAACCCCTCCGGGCCCGCCACCTCTTCCATCGCCTCCCGCAGCCACGGCTGCGGCCTTGTCCCCGGGTGGTTCACCAGCGTGGTGAACACCACTTGGCCGCCTGTCTCGAACCGCAGCATCCCGCCGGGCCGCCGGGGCCGGATGACGTGCGCGCCGGTGCCGTCGTGCACGGCCGCCGCGTACTCGACGTCGTTCTCTACGAACCCGTACACCTGGCCCGCCCGCACACCCACCTCCTCGCGGTGCGCCGCCCGCAACCGGCCGGTGTCCACCGGGCACTTGAGCACCGCCCGCGTCCACACCTTCCGGGTGACGCTGCGGACGAACGACACCACCTGCCCGGTCGAGCCGGTGAGCAGCTGGCGCACCTCGCCGGCGAACAGGTCGACGCGCGGCCGCACCACCACCGCCATCAGCGGCGCGCTCTGCGCGTCTTGCCGTCGCCGTCGGCGTCCGTCGTCGGCGCCGGGGTCGGCTGGCTGGCGTCCGGCGGCTCCAGGTCCGCGGTGGCCGCCTGCTCGGCCTCCTCGCCCTCCAGCACCTCGTACCGGCCGGCGTCCACGAGCGTGGCCAGCCGCGGCCCCCACTCGACGTGCTGCACCGACCCGTCCGGCACGCCAGGCATCGCCGTCAGCGCCCGCACCGTCACCTTCTGGCCCTTGCGCATCGCCCTCACTCCTCGCACACGCACACGTTGGTCATCACCGCGACCAGGACCTCCTGGCCGACGCAGCCGCCGGACGGGCCGACGCTGGACTGCTCCCCGATCCACACCGACTCGACGGCCGGCAGCTTCTGCAGCTCGCACAGCACCGTCCGGCGGATCCGGCCGGCGTCGTCGGCCAGCTCCGCCGCGCTGCGCTCGAGCTGCGCCGCCGTCGGCGGGTTGCCGGCGTCGTCGGGGCTCGGCGCGCACCGGGCGGTGCCCGCACCCAGCTCCACCGCCCAGAACGCCCCCGGATCCGCGCCGTCGTCGAGCGGCGTGCCCCGCCCGCCGGGGAACTCCTCCGGCAGCACCGGGTACGTCCGCACGATCCGCACCCACGCCTGGCCTTCGCAGCACGAGTCGATCGCCACGTCCCGGCCGGGCACCACCGCCACCACGGTCGGCGTGCCGCCGAGCGCCCCGTCCAGCGCGCCGCTGATCAGCTCGCGCAGCTTCACCGCCACCGGCCACGCCACGTCGTCCTGCGGCTCCACCACCGGCTCGGTCACGACGTCCTCCTTCGTCCACGGTCCAGGTCCGGCGACCACACCACCGTGTCGCGGGGCAGCCGGTTCGGGTTCACCACCCGCAGCCACTGGTCGACCTCGGGCAGCCCGGTCATGCCGTCCCGGGCGAGCTGCGCCGGGTCGACGAACGTCTGCTGCACGCCTTGGCGCACCAACGACTGCACACGCCTCGGCAGCCGGCACGTCGTGTCGGCGACCATCGCCTTCGCCACCTCGCAGGCGTACGCGCCGGCCGCCACCTGCCCGCCGCCGGGCACCGGCACGCCCCGCTCGTAGGTGACCGCCCACGCGCCCGGCTGGTCGTCGGCCTTCGTCAGGTCCTGCCGGGTCGGCCAGGTGCCGCCGTCGATCCGCGCCAGCCACCGCCGGTCGTAGACGACGTACGCCTCGGCCGGCAGCTCCTGGCCGTCGATGACAACCCGGGTTACCGCGTTGATCGGGCCGGGCAGGCTCAGCTCCCGCCCGATCGGCCCGCACGCGCACGCCCCCACCGGGCAGCCGCAGAACGTCACCGCGAAGCTGCCGCCGTATGGCAGGTCCAGCCACGACTCCCACCGCCGCCACGCCTCGCCGTCGCCGCGCCGCACCGGCCGCACCGTCGAGGAGCACACGCCGAACCGGCGGCCGGACAGCGCCCACAGGACCTCCGTCGCGAGATCCGTGGCCGCCTTCCGGACCGCCTCGTCGTGCTGGTCCCAGCCCCTGCAGTACGCCGTGTTCAGCGGCCAGTCGCACGGGCCGGTCCGCGCCGGCTGCGCCACCGCCGCCTCAGCCGGCGGCCGGGGCGACGAACGACTTGAACCGCTGCGCGCCGCTCGCCGTGTGCGTGACCGTGATGAGGTACGTGCCGGCCGCCGCGTACTGGTGGCTGACCGTCGCGTCCGCCGCCGGCCCGGCCGACGACGCCCCGTCGCCCCAATCCACCGAGAACGCCTCGTTCGGCGCGGCCGGCACGTACGTCGCGGTGAACTCCGCCGTCATGTTCGTCGCGTCCGCCGGGTCCGCCACCACCGTGCCGTCCGGCGGCCGCACGGTCAGCCCGCACGTCGGCGCCGGCGGCGGCAGGTACGTCCAGTCGAGGTGCAGCAGGTCCTGGTCGCCCATCGGGTCCATCAGCCGCTCGACGCCCGTCTTGCGCAGGTACACGTCGTACGGCCCGACACCCCAGCCCGGGTTCTCGATCGCCTTGCCGGTCAGCGTGAAGCTGGCCGCCCCGTTCTCGATCGTGAAGTCCCCGATCTGCCCGTCGATGATCTGCGGCAGCAGGAAGTACCCGAACCTCGGCCGCTGGATCGCCCCGGCCACGCACTTCTTCAGCTGGGTGCCCGACCACACCTCCAGCGCCACCGCCGAGTCGAGGTTCACCGCCGACGTGACCCGCATGCCGGTCGCGTTGCCGTCCTCGTCGAGCACCACAGGCATCCCGGTGAACAGCGTGTACAGCTCCGGGTCGACCCGCCCGCAGGTGACCGTCACGTTGTACAGCTTGATCCGCCGCCGGGCCGGCTCGTAGACCAGCGGATCCCCGTTGGCGTCCTTCTGGTCGATCTCCTCGCCGTCGTCGACCTCGGCCGCGTACTCGACGCTCACGAAGCCCTTCGACGTGACGTGGACCGGCCATCCTCCGGCGCCCAGGATCGGGTCACCGCACACCCCGAGCTTCGTGGCTCGGAGCATCTTCCCCTTCACCGGGGTGTCGCACACTGCGGTCATCAGGCATCCCTCAACAGCGAAGGTCCATGCCCGGCCCGCAGCCAGCGGCGAATACCCCGCCAGCGTAGCCGAGAGGGCGCTGGCCCCGGGTGGGACACAGCGCCCTCGTCGACGAGCTGGCGGCCGCTACTTCTGCGCCGCCGGGTGGTTGCCCAGCACCAGGTCGCGGATCAGCGTCTCGATCTGCTCGGCCTGGCCGTGCGGCACCCGGAACGCGATCGTCGTCGCGCCGGCCACCACCGCCACCGCCGTGTGCAGGCCGTCCCGCTGGGACGCCACCGACTGCACCGCCCGCATGGCGAGCATCTGCCGGCCCTGCTCCTTGAACCGGGGGCGGCACGCCGGGATCAGCAGCGACAGCGCCACCGTGTAGACCGCCAGGATCACCAGCAGCACGTTCGCCACCGTCGTGCGTCCCGGCTTGCTCCACTCGATCCGGTCGGGCCAGATCCTCACCCGCGCGTTTCGTCCCGCGACATGGCTCTCGAACTGCGCCAACGGCTCCATAGTTCTGCCTCCACAGTGAACGGGGCCGTGCCCGAAGGCACGGCCCCGATACTGCCAACGGCTGGCGGCTTCCGCAGGCCGGCCGGGTTACAGCTGCCGGCCGTCGATCACCTCCAGCTCCGCGCCGAGCTCCGCGACCTTGGCCCGCACGCCCTCGCCAACCTCGTCCCAGGCCTCGCCGGTCACCACCACGGCGCTGCGGCTGTCGCCCTTGATCCAGGTGACCATCACCGCCGTGCGGACGTCGAGGACCTGGGCGGTCCGCTCGCAGGTGATCTGCCGCATCACCGCGTGCCGCAGCACCTCCCGGTTCAGGAACTTCTCCCGGTCGGCGTCGTTGTCGGCCATCAGGGCCGCCAGCACGTTCTCCATCAGTACCTCCCGACCGGGGCGGACGGCCTCACCTGTGCCGTGCCCTCGACGATGCGGCCACGGCACCGGCCGCACACCACAGGCGTCGGCCTGCCCTGCGCCAGGTCGACCGGCACCTGCATCGGCCCGTCGCAGCCCTGGCAGCGCAGCGGCACCAGCCGGGGCAGCCGCATCCCGAGCAGCAGCATGTCCCGAGGCACCAGCGTCTCCCTCGGCTGCCCGCCGTTGCGCGGCAGGATCACCAGGTTGACGCAGCTCGGGAAGTCCTTGACCGACTGCACGTCGGCGATCTCCACCAGCTGACCGAACAGCAGCACCTCGTCCCGGCGCCGCAACTCCTCGGTCCGGATCGTCGGGTTCGCCGGCTTCCTCGTCTCGACGGTCACGCCGCCTTCTCCTCTCGCTCCAGCCAGCAGAACCTGGCCTCCACATCGACCACCAGTTGCTCCGTCAGGCCCGCCCACACGTCGGCGGGCAGCGTCGCCAGGTGGTGCCACCGGCCGCCGTGCGCCGCGTAGACATGCAGCGCGCCCAGCTTGTGCTCCCACAGGTACGCCCAGCCCTCGTCCTCGAACGGCTGGTCGGCGCCCATCAGCCCGACCGCCGCCGGGCTGCTGATCTCGTCCTTGTAGCCGCGCCCGACGCCGCAGACGTACGTCCAGTCGGGCCGCCGCTCGGACACCGCCTGCGCCGGCCAGTGCGTGTTCGCCAGCACCGACCAGTGCCGGTGCATCAGCACCTCGACCATCGCCGCCGTGTTCCGCTGGAAGCTGCGGTCCCACATCGCCCGCATCTGCGCGAGGGTCCAGCTGGGCTGGCCCTCCATCTCGACGAGCCGGGCCCGGTACCACTGGCTGCCCGGGGCGAACTGCCCCACCAGCGCCCTCACCGGCCCGCCTCCATCAGCTGGATGCGGGTTGAGTCGCGGGCCGCCTCGCGGACGGCCTCCATGTAGCCGCGGTAGTCGGACGCCCGCCACTGCGCCGCGTAGCCCGCCTTCTGGACCTCCAGCAGGTCCAGCTGCGACAGGTCGCCCAGCTCGTGCAGCGACCAGCACGCCCACGCCTCCCAGCGCTTCGGGCCGCGCTCGGGGAACACCCCCAGGTAGACGTGCAGCCGGTGGCCGCCGAACAGGTACGCCCACTCGCGGTCGCCCGCGCGGGCCTCGGCGATCCGGCCGGTCTGCACCGGGTAGCCCTCGGACGGCACGCCGACCGCGTGACCGGTCGGCCCGGTGCCCGGCACGGCGTACAGCCGCGACCAGTCGGTTTGCAGCAGCACCGCCGCCGCCCGCTCCGGGCTGTGGCCGCACAGCTCGTGCAGCAGCACCGACAGGGCCGGGACGACCATCGTCGGGCAGCCGTCGTGCTGCACGCCCCGCGCCACGTACACACCGCCGGCACCTTCGGTGCCGACCAGCGCGCGTAGACCCATGTTTACCTCCACGTGAACCGGGTCTTGCTTCGGACAGTTACCTTGCGCTGTCCGGCCGCAATCGTCAATAGCGACCGGACAGCAGAACCCCGGCTAGGGGCTCCGCACCGGGGCCGGACCGCCGGCCCAGCCCCGCCTACGCAGCCGCTAGGCGGTCGCGTCCACCGACCAGAACTCCGTCTCGCCGTGCCACGCCGGCACGGCGTACGGCGACTTCGCGCCGTCGGCCAGCCAGCGCAGCATCTTCGCCACGACCTGCTCCCGGTACCGCTCGGGGATCCTCGCCGCCGCGTACTCCTCCAGGGCCTCGCGCGTCCCCAGCATCCGCACGCTTCCGCCGCTCCAGCTCGTGACGACGACCATCACCGGCGGCTCCTCCTCGTCCGGCCTGGCGTCGCACTCGTCGGCAGGCCCGCCGTCGTAGTGCTTGCAGGTCGGGTCGCACGGGTCCGCGATGTGCGCGCCGCAGTGCGTGCAGCAGTCGTTCTCGTCGCGGCAGCTGAACCACCCGCAGTCGTCGCCGCTCGCGGCGCTCTTGCCGGGCTGCACCGTGCTCTCTGCCATCTCAACCTCCACGTGAACAAGGCAGGACGTACATATTCATTGTATGCGACCGACTCCCCCGCGTACACGTTTTATGTACGCGGGGGGCCGTGTAGCGCGTCACACAACCGGCCGGTCAGAACAGCCGGCCCTGCCGGAACACCGCGTCCGCGTCGAACGTGGACGAGTCCGGCGCGGGCGGCGGCGGCGGGGGCGGCGGCTTCGGCCGCGCATTCCGCATGTGCCGCTCCAGGTCGCTCTCCGGCCACGGCAGCTCCAGCACCGTCCGCACCGCGCGGATCTGAATGGCCACCTGCCACGCCCGCCGCATCTCGTCGATCGCGATCTGCCGGTCCCGCAGGGCCTCGTGCATCCACTGGTCCAGCAGCCCGTCACCGCAGCCGACGACCACCCGCCAGCCCAGCCCCCACAGGTGGAAGTTCACCGCGCACAGCGCCGCAGCGAGGGGGTCCAGGTCGTTCGCCCACCACTCGCACGCCGTCGGGTCGAGGCCCTTCTCCCGCATGGACCGGGCCGCGCCGAGCAGCATCGTGCCCGTGCCGGCGCACGGCTCCAGGATCCTGTCGCCCTCCTTCGGCCCCGCCATCCGGCCCATCAGCTCCGTCACGTCCACCGGCGTCAGAAACTGCCCGATGCCCTTCCGCCCGCCGTGGGACTTCATCGTCTGGAGCAGCACCCCCAGCAGGTCGTAGTCGCCCCACCCGTCCGGCCCGAACCGGCCGAGCACCCCGCGCCGCAACGCCGCCTGGCCGACCGCGTGGATCGCCCGCTGCGTCGTCTCGTCCGGCTCGTCGTCGATCCACGACCACAGGTGCTTCGTCCGCGGGTTCAGGTCGGGCCGCAGCGCCGCGAACTCGCACCACAGCCGCTGGATCAGCAGCCAGAACCCCTCGTGGTCCAGGCGCTCCGCCATCTCGCCCACCCGGTCGAGCTGGTCGGGGTCCGGCGCCTCCCGCGCCAGCACCGCCAGGGCGGCCACCACGCTCATCGGCACCTCGATCCGCGAGCCGCCGTACCGGCTGTGCCACGCCTGGTCGACCGCCTCCGCGATCGCCCGAGCGTGCTCGCGCGGGTCGGCCGGCACGGCGTTCGCGCGCCGCGCCACCATCGTTGTCGTCATGCTCTTCCTCCACGTGAACTGCCGGCGGCCTGCCCGCCGGCGGGAACGGCAGCGCCCCCGCAGCCAGCACGGCTGCGGGGGCGCTCGGTGCGGCTCAGACCAGCCGCAGCACCTGCATCTCGGGCACGCCCACCACCGTCGGGTAGGCCAGGTCGTAGAAGTCCAGCCGCACGCTCTCGCCCAGCTCGTCCTTCAGCGCCACGGCGGCGGCCTCCTCCATCACCCGCGTCCAGTCGACGCGCGGCACGCTCTCGTGCCGCCGCTCGGCCAGCGCCGCCAGGTCGAACGACAGGACGTCGCCGTCCTCCACCTCGGACAGCGCGATGACCTCCCACTGGTCGGCGGTCGGCTCGGTCTCCATCAGCTCGATGCTCACGGTCAGCTCCCTCTCTCTCGTTTCGCTCGGTCAGCAGTTGCCGCACACGCCCGACGCCGGCAGCTCGCAGAAGCAGCTGTCGCACAGCCGCTTGCGCACCGCCGCCACCTCCCGCGCGTTCTCGCGCGCCTGCCGCTCCCGCGCCACCCGCTCCCGCTCGGCCAGCGCCCGCGCGTTGTGCTCCCGCACCCGCCGGTTGTGGGCCAGCAGCGCCCGGTCCTCCTCCTGGGTGGGGCGGCGGCGGGGCACCCGCATCGCCTCCTGAAGGGCCTCCGTGATCGCGTTCAGCCGGTTGATGGTCACGGTGTCGGCCCAGCTCAGCACCCGCCGGCCGTGCTCGTCGGTCACGTTCAGGTCCATCGGGTTCATCGGGCTCTCCTCACGCAGTCGGGGTGGCTTGCTGTACATATTCATTGTAGGTAGACGCCAGGCCTGCATACAAGTTTTATGTACGCCTTGGGCTGTGGAGCGGGCCACACAAACGGCGACGCCCCCGCACCCACGTGGGGCGCGAGGGGCGTCGGGCCGCTCAGCTCAGAACTCCTGGCGGTACACCTCGTGCGTGTAGCAGTGCCAGTAGAACTCCTGGTTGTCGAACCCCCGGCAGTCGAGGTGGTCGACCGCCTTCTCCGGCTCGATCTTGGTCACGCACTCGACGCCCGTCACCCACGTGCTGTCGGCGTCGTCCTGCTGGATCCGCACCATGCCGTCGCGGACCTGGATCACGGTGCCGGTCCGCTCGGCCGGCTCCCACGGGGCCTCCCAGCGCACCCGGTCCTTCTCGGCCAGCTCCGGCGCTGCGGCAACCTCTGCGACCTGCTCGATGATCTCCACGTGAATCTCCCTCGTCTCAAACGGGCGCGCCGGCCGGGGCCCCCCGGCCGGCGCGCATCGGCTTGCTCAGTTGCCCCGGCCGGCCTTCACGCTCTCGGCGACGTACGCCAGGGCGGTCCGCCGCTCGGCCACCTTCATCAGCGCCGCGTCGAACGCCGCCGCCTTGTCGCTCACGGCGGCCAGCAGGTCGCCGCGCACCGCGGTGCGCAGGTCGCCCGCCTTCGCGTTGACCATCGCGTCCTCGGTCGCCCCGGTGAGCTCGGCGCCCGCCCGCTCCAGCTCCCGCTCGGCCTCCACGATCCGCGCCGCCAGCTGGGCGACCAGCCCGTACCGGTCGGCACCCTCGGCCTCGACACCGAACTCGGCGACCAGCTCGTTGACCCGCTTCTCCATCTCAAACCCTCCTGTAGGGGTAGCGCGTTGCGTACATATTCATTGTATTCGAATTTCAGTCTCGCGTACAAGTTTTATGTACGCCTCAGGGCCGTGGAGCGAGTCACACAACAAGCGCCGCCCCACCTGGCACGGGGAAGAGACCAGGTGGGGCGGCGCGGCCCAGGGCGAGGGGTACCGGTCAGCTCCGCGAGCTGCGCGACGACCGGGACGCCTTGGCCGGCGGCTGGGAGGAACCGTCCGTCGACTCGGCGTCCGCCCCGGACCCGTCGGCCCCGGCGCCAGCCGACGTGCCCTGCGCGGTGGCCGCGGCCTCCGCGGGAGCCTCCACACGCTGCCGGCCGTCGCCGGAGCTCAGCACCTTGTCCGCCAGGTCGTCGGGCACGTCGAACGCCAGCCCCACCGGGCCGTCCGTCGTCGTCTGCACCTCGAAGCGGCGCTCCTCGCCGGCCGCCTCCAGCAGCTGCTTCGCGAGGACCTGCGCGTCCGCGCGGTCCTTCGGGTAGATCAGCGCCATGTCACCCTCCTACGCCGGCACGGCCGGCAGCTTGACCTTCACCGCCGCCGTCGCGCAGCTCCACCCCACCGTGTAGAACCGCTCCGCGACGGCGAACACCTCGTTGTCCTTGCGGTCCAGGGCCTCCGGCAGCTTCGGCAGGAACACCGCCGACCGCCGCACCATCAGCGGCCCCGTCGCGTACAGCCACGCCTCGTCGTCGCCCGGCGCAGCCCCGCCCGGCCCGACGCCGCTGGTCTGCGCGAACACGATCGGGTCGCCCAGCGGCGCCACCATGCGCGGACCCTCGATCCGCGTCAGGCCCTTGCCGACGAACCACCCGGCCGTCCACCGTGGAGCCCATACCGCGCCGAGCATGCCGGCCCGGTCGGCGATGTGCGCCTCCAGCCGGCCGACGCCCTCCTCCAGCGGCACCGGCGCCACGTCCGACCCCGCCAGGACCTCCGTGTCGGCCGCCGCCAGGAACTCCTCGGTGCCGGCCTCACCGGTCCACACGTAGTGCTCCAGCGACTGCTGCTCGACCTGGCCCATCGCCCGCCGC
Organism: Micromonospora yasonensis; assembly: GCF_026013475.1. Classification (GTDB taxonomy): domain Bacteria; phylum Actinomycetota; class Actinomycetes; order Mycobacteriales; family Micromonosporaceae; genus Micromonospora; species Micromonospora yasonensis. The sequence continues at coordinate 60,282 of NZ_JAPDPH010000001.1, forward strand.
GCCCGGTCGATCAGGTCCGGCCGGGCCACCGACCGGCCGGTCAGGCCGGCGTACAGCCGGATCACCCCGGACTTCACGCTCGGCACCCCGTCCGGCAGGGCCATCGCCGCGCGGTTCGCGTCCGAGGCCGCCGCCGCGTTCGTCGGCGCGGGCGCGTCGACGCATTGCGGCTCCCACTCCACCCCGGCCTGGAACTCGCGCTGGTCGGCCGGGTCGACCACGACCGCCGCCGCGAACAGCCCGAAGCGGTACGGCGTCGTCGCCGGGGCGTCCACATACACCAGGGGCTGCGCCACGCGTCATCTCCTCACGGCTGGGGACCCGCCCGAGCTGGGCGCGGCCCCGTCAAACGGGTAGCTCAGACCGCCGAGCAGTCGAACGGCACGGTGCTGCCGGTGACGCCCGTCGGGCACAGCGGCACGCTGACCTTGTAGGACACGAAGCACCGCTTCACCAGCAGCGTCGCCTGCTCGGTGAACAAGGCGATGTACTCGTTGTCCTTCAGCTTCGTCGAGTCGTAGACCGCCGACAGGTCGATGATCGGCTTGGATCCCTTCACCCACGTGCCCGGCGCGTAGATCAGCAGGTCCACCGTGCCCGGCCACTGGCCCGGAGCCGCGGTGCCGCCGAAGCCGTTGCCCGCCGCGTCGGCGTACCCGTCCTGCCAGTCGTAGACGAACTGCGGCCGCAGGTGCCTCCGGGTGAACCACGCCGTGATCTGCTCGTCGGTCACGTCGAGGTAGTTCACCCCGGCCCGCCGCGACATGTCCGCCCGGATCCAGTCGATCAGCCACAGCGGCACCACGCACTCCAGCAGCTGTCGCCGGCTCAGCCGGTACCGGTACCGGTAGTCCGTCGCGGCGAGGGAGATCGCGCCCAGCAGCGCGGTCGTCGTCTCGTCGCCGTCGACGTCGCCGCCGAGAGTCAGCGCGAACTGCGTCGACTGCCCCGGGGCGTCGGCCATCCGCTGGATCAGCCGGGCGTTGATCTTGTGCTCGTGGGCGGTCAGCGTCCGCCGTACCACGTCCCGGGTCAGCTCCGGCCACACCGCGTTCTGCACGATGTCCTGCTCGATCTGCACCCCGTCCACCTCGAGGCGCGTCTCGGCCCAGTTCACCGTCGGCACCCGGTACGAGGACTTCTCCACGCCCGCGGTGCTGTCGGCCTCGGTCTGCACGAAGCCGATCCCCGAGTACAGGTCGCGGAAGTCCAGGTTGGCGGGGACCTTGATACCGCCGCCGCGCGGGATCGTGATGCCCGGAAGGTCCAGCAGCCCCTCGGTCGTCTCCAGGCCCTCGCACAGCTCCCACAGCGTCTCCGACGGGGCACCCCAGCCGCCGGCCGCGACGAGGTTACCGCCCGACAGCCGCGACTCCGACGCAGCCAGATCCACCAGCTCCATGTCGGTCAGGCCCCTGCCCCCGGCGACGAGCGCCTGGTCGACGGGCAGCTCCACCCGGGCCACGTTCTGCTTGATGCGGGTCGCGACCCCCACCCCACGGGGGAAGCCCGCGAACTTGTCGTCGAACGCCGACGCGACCTCCGACACCGAGGAGAACACATGACCATGCGGCACATTCGGAACGTCGGCCGCCGCCTTGATAACCGCCGACTTGCCGGCACTGGTCACCTTCGGCTTCGACTGACGTCGGGCCGCCCGGCGGGCCAGCGACGCGACGACCGGCGTCGGCTGCTGCGGCGCCGGCTCCTCGGCCGCCGGCTCCTCGGCAGGCGTCTCCTCAGCCGGCTCCTCCTCGGCTTCGCCGCCGTCGCCCTCGTCACCGTCGCCATCGCCGCCCTCCGGAGCGCCGTGCACCGTCGCGGTCAGGTCGTCCAGCTCGGAGGCGACCTGCTCGGCCGCCTGCTCGATCCGCGCCTGCTCGGTACGCACCGACTGGACGAACGCGGCCAGCTCACGCAGCCGGGCGAGGCCATCGGCGTCCAGGGCCGGGTCATCTCGCAGGGCGTCGAACGCTGCGACGGCCTGACTCTCCAGCTCGGTCAGCGCATCGAGGTCGAGCCCGTCCAGGCTCGGAGGGATCTGAAAGTCCACCGTCGGCTCCTCAGCACGGTAGGGATCTCATCCCCGACCGGCCCGCAGCCAGCATCGGCAGTACCGGCACAGCGTAACGCAGCGGCGAGCTGGTTCCGATCAAGCAGCTCGGGTTGCACGATGGTGAGAGACCAGTACCTGAGGACGGCCGGCGGCTGCCGGGTCCCCGGGGCAGCGAGGACCGACTACTTGGTCAACGGAGCCGACCAGTCTCAACAGCCAACAAAGGCACGGACAGTGATGGGCACGCCGATGGCCGGCGCGCTTTGTCAATGGCAAATCCGGATACCTACCACTGGCGCTGGGTGAAGAACGCGGACGCTCGGCACGTACTCGACGCCTGCGCCGCGATACTGGACGATTCGGCTATTCCTGTCGCTCTCCTGGCCGTCACCCGCCGCTGTCTTTTGCCTCGGCCGACCGGTGGGTCTGTATGGCCTGTGACAGGGACATGCGCTGCTTGCCATCGACGAAGTTGGACGGGTCCAGCCAGGCACGAATAATCGGCCGCGCCACTGTCCAATCGCCGTCGGTCATCGCCAGCCATGCGGTGTCGCGGTTTCTGCCTTTGTAGATAGTGGCGTTGCGCCAGGTGCCCTCATAGCAGAACCCGAGCCGGGTCGCCGCAGCGATGGAGGCGCTGTTGAGGGAGTCGCATTTCCACTCGTAGCGTCGGTACCCGAGGCCGTCGAACACGTATTCGGCAAGAAGGTACATCGCCTCGGTGGCCGTTGCGGTTCGTCGCAGGACCGGTCCGAACATGATGCCGCCGATCTCGACGGAGCCGATCTGGGGATCGATACGGGAGAGGCTTGCCATGCCCTCAGCCCGGCCGGACTCGCCGGACACGATCGTGAAGACGATGAGGGACGGATCGGCCGTGGCAGCGGTTAGGAAACCTTCGAAGCTCTCCCGGTCGCGGAATGGGCCGTAGGCCATATAAGTCCATTGCCGGCCACTGGAATCGTGATGCAGCGCGCGGTACAGATCCGCCGCGTGCTCGTCGACGTTCAACGGCTCGATGCGGCACAAACGCCCGGTCAGGCAGACGGCTTCGGGTTCCGGCCGAGACTGCCAGTTCGGAACAGCAACACCGATCGGCTGTCCAAGGTCATTGACTGTCTGCATCCCACGATCGAAGCACAACTGCGGCTACGCCGCGGCCTGCACAGATGCGCGCTCATCGGCAGAGTCGGGTGTTCGCTGCCCAACCACTCGTGACGGACCGTGATGTTCGTTCGGCGGCATGAGCGCTCGTGCTGCTGCCGTACGGCACTGCTCGCGGTGGTGGACGGCCGAGGGTCGCCCTGCCGGATCCAGGGTCGAGGCCAGCAGTTGAGCGTTGGCGACGGCGAGGGGGTTGTGGCCGGCGGCGGCTGGTGACGGTAGCGGTGGATATGCTGTGAGCGCGGCCGTGACTGGCGAGGGTGGAGCACCACCGGGGATCGGTCGCTGTGACGTCGGCCGCCGACCGCCTGGGCATCCGCGACGCTTTCAGTCATTCGCGTCCGGAGGCCCCTGGTGCAGCTGCGTTATGGCATGAACCCTCAACAGAGTCCGGCGTCGGTCGAGCCAATCGGTGCGGCACCGTTCACCGTGGTGCACGGTCGTCCCTCGTACCTCAACCTGCTCGACGCGATCAGCGCGTGGCAGCTTGTCCGGGAAGCCTCCGCCGGTTCCGGGACCGCGGCGGCAGCGTCGTTCAAACACGTGTCGCCGGCCGGGGCGGCGCTGGCCGGGCCGATCGATTCGGTGACCGCGGGCGTGTTCGGGGTTGACCCGCGAGCCGACGCGGTGACCCGGGCCTACACCCGGGCCCGGGACACCGACCCGAAGAGCTCGTACGGCGACATGGTCGCGGTCTCCGCACCGGTCACCGCCGAGCTCGCCGATTTGCTCCGCCGGGTGGTCAGCGACGGGATCATCGCACCCGGATACGAGCCGGGTGCGGTTGCGGTGCTGTCGGCGAAGAAGAACGGGACGTATCTGGTCCTGGAGGCGGACGCGACGTTCGAGCCACCGAACGAGGAGGTGCGCGAACTGTACGGGCTGCGGTTCGTTCAGCGCCGCGACGACGCCCCGCTGCCGGACGGGCTGTCCGCCGACCTGCGGCTCGCGCTGACCACGGTGCGCTATGCCCAGTCGAACTCGGTCGTCCTGGTCCGCGATGGGGCGACGCTCGGCGTCGGCGCCGGCCAGCAGTCGCGGGTGGACTGCATCCGCCTCGCCGGCACCAAAACACGCCTGTGGCACCAACGCCGATTCGTCCGGCCCGACGACGTCTTCCGCTTCGCGTCGGTTCAGGACCGTGTCAACACGCAGCTTCGGCTCGCCGAGGCGATCGAATCTCCGCTACCGCTGCAGCGGGTGAGCCTGGCCTCCGACGGGGCACTGCCGTTCGAGGACAACATCACCGAAGCGGCCCAGTTTGGCGTGCGCCACATCGCCGAGCCGGGCGGCTCGACCCGCTCGAATGCGGTGGCCGAGGCAGCACGCAGGCACGGCATCAGCATGACCCGCACCGGGCTGCGGCTGTTCCGCCACTAACCCCTGCATCGCAGTGCTCAGTTTGAACGGGCAGTAGACGCACTGTCATCGGCTAGATGCGCATGCTCGGCACGGGCGGCTCAGATCTCGGCCCGTAACAGAGCGTCACGCTGACGGCATTGATGAGAGAATTCCGACTACTCCGATCAACAAAGCCTGCCGGTCTCGTCCCCTACTTCTGCGCCTGGCGGATCGTGCCGCCGCCGCCCTTGCGCACGTCGGCGATCTCCGCGTCCGTCTTCGACCCGTACTCGCCGCCCTGCCGGCCGTCCCCGTAGGACAGCACCCACACCGTCGCGCTCCGGCGCCGCGCGCCGCAGTTGCAGCCCACTGCTTCCTCCCCTACTCCCCATGCACCTCGGCGGACAGCGCCGCCACCAGCGTCCTGCGGTCCCGGCCGATCGACGCGGCAATCCGCTCGGCCGCCGCCGCGTTCACGGCACGCTGTCGCTCGGCGGCGAACCCGGCGGCCACCGCCCGCCGCACCGCCGCCTCGAAGGCGGCCGGCGACAGCGGCGCATCCGGCCGCCGGCCTTCCGAGTCGGACGGCTTCCAGCCCGCCCAACCCGAAGCGACCATCGCGTACGCCCGGCCGCCCGACGAGCGGCCCCGCACGACGGGGAAGCCGCCGACGTTGACGCACAGCGCCGCGACGAGCTGTCGCGCCCCGCCAATCCACCGCCAGTCCCCGGACAGCGGCGACCGGCGCAGCAGCTGCACCTGCTCCTCGGTGGCCTCCGGCACCAGCGACCCGGCGACCCATGTGCCGTGGGCGTCCCGCCCGGCGCGCACCACGGCGACCTGCGTGCCGGTGTCGTCGTAGTGCTCCACGGCGGCCGCCGCGCTGGCGGAGAGGTCGGCGTGCCCGGTGCCGGCCGTGATGTGCCCGACCGCCACGAGGTCCCCCTCGGCGGTCTTGATCTCCGGCCGGTGGAACCAGTCGAAGCCGCCCTCGTCCGGCGGCAGCACGCACTGCCCGCCGGTCAGGAACGACAGGTGGCAGTCCCGGTCGGCGAGGTGCCCGAACACCCGCCCGTCGGCGGTCACCGTGATCGGCGTCAGCTCGGTCAGGCCCGGGTCGTCGAACCAGGCGCGCGGCGGGTACAGCGGCGCGACCTGCTTCTTCGCCGCCGCCGCGCCGGCCGCGGTGACCGGCTCTTCCTCCTTTTCCTCCTCATCGGAGGGCGCGTCGTCGGCCGGCTCCTCGTCGTCGACCAGCTCCAGCTTCGCGTCGGGGAACGCCTGCGTGCCGACGAGCGTCACCGCCATGACCCGGCCCTTGGTCACCGTGATATACGGCTCCTCGCCGGACTCCATGAAGGCTTCCCACTCCTCGTCGGACATCTCCTCGATCGGGGTGCCCTTCTCGTCGGTGAACATGAACTCAAAGTCGTCCAGGTCCACGCTCGGGAACAGCACCCCGGCGCGCAGCAGCTCCAGCGCCTCGCCCAGCTCCGGCACCGCGTCGATGAAGTCGCCCGCCCCGCTCAGCCGGCTCTTCTGCACCTCGCCGGCCGTGATCCGGCCGATCGTCACCGCGCCCTCGTGCCCGGGGGCGTCCTCCCGCGCCCACCTCAGCGGCAGCGGCAGGTCACGGAACGACCAGTCCCCGTCCGCCACGAAGATCCGCCGGTCGCCCGACTTGGCACCCAGCGGCGCCAGCACACCCTTCCACGTCGCCATCTGCTTGCCACCCTTCGCGGCTGCCGCCGCCGTCACCGTGATATCCAGCCCGGTGGCCCGGTCACGCCGGCGCCACGGGTGCTTCGGGACCACAGGCAGGGGCTCGTCGGCCTCCACCTCGATCATCGTGCAGCGGCAGTTCACCGTCTGCCCGGGCGGCGCCGCCGGGTCGCCCGGGTACCGCATCGGCACCCCGCCGACCATGAACACGCCGTCCAGGGCGACCCGCTGCCCGTCCGCGTCCCGGTGGTCGTGCCGGGTCCGCTCGTCGTGCGTGGCCACCCACACCTTGTCCAGCTTCTCGTCGAGGACGTCCTCGGCGGTCAGCCACGCGGTCAGCGTCCCCGCGTTGTACGCGCCGATCGTCTCCGTCCGGGCGATCGCCACCGCCCGGTCCTCCCACGACCGCTCGCCCAGGATCGCCTCGATCGCGTCGCGGATGCGCGGCACGCTCGCGCCTTCCGCGGTCAGCTCGGCGACGGCGGCCGTAACCTGCTGCCACGCGCTGTCGGGCACACCGACCAGCCGGTTCGGCAGCGCCGCCAGGTACTCGTCCTTCATCTGCGCGACCCGTAGCAGCTCCAGGTCGCCGCCCGCGTCGCGCACGCCCGCCAGGAACGTCTTCTCGGCGGCCGGCAGCAGGTGCACCGTCACCGCCTCGAACCACGCCTGCCCGGCGCCGGCGAGGGCGCTCGGGTCCGGCGGCAGGGCCGCGGCGGTGACCGGGAGGGTCACCGCCCGCGCGTCGCGCAGCCAGGCGCGCAGCGCCGCGCGGGCGGCTAGCAGCATCCGCCGCTCGGCGGCCACCACCCGCGCCTCGTGGTCGAGGCGCAGCGGCAGCCACGGGTCCGGCTCGGCCACGGCTCAGCCTCCCGCCGCCGGCTCGGGGACCACGGCGACCTGCACGCCCTGGACCTGCACACCGCCGTCGGGGCGGGACACCGGCAGGCCGGCCGGGCTGCGGATGAGCCGCTGGACGATCAGCACGTCGTCGTGCAGCTCCAGCTTCACGAAGTCGCCGCCGAGGTCGATGCCCACCGACGCGAAACACTCGCGCAGCTGGGTCAAGGTCACGCTCTCCGGGTCAGCCATCGGTTCTCCTCCTCGCCTCGTTGCGCCGCGCCACCGTGTCCGGGTCGCACACGTGGCCGGCGTCGGTCAGCGGCGGCTGGTCGCCCTCCCACAGGTCGCCCCACCATCCGCAGGTGCGGCAGATCGTCCACCGCAGCCGCTCGCAGCCCTTCCCGCGCCCGGACCGCTGGCAGGCGTACCCGTGGGCGGGCACCAGGTCCGGCGCGAGGATCGTCACGCTCATGCCGGCACCAGCTCCCCGGCGACGGTGGCGGCCAGGTGCTCGCGCAGCTCGTCGACGTCGTGCCGCGCGCCCGTGACGAGCAGCCCACCGACGTACGCGGTCAGCGCCGCCGTCAGCTTCTGGTCGTCGACGTCGAGCTTCGCCGCGACGGCCGGCACGGCCGTCCACGCTCCCTCGAGTAACCGGGGCACCGACGCCGGCGTGGATGGGCGCACCGTGTGGTACTCCCACGCCTTCAACCCCTGATGCCGGTACCTCTCCCGGCCCAGCGCGCGCTTGCCGGCGATCTCCAGCGCCCGCAGCGCCAGGACCTCGCACGCGGCGACGAACGGCGCGCTCATCAGCCCGGCCGCCTCGGCGGCGATCGCGTTCTGCTCGGGCGGGCCGCGGTCCTCGGTGTCGCCGGGCGGCGGCGGCTCCGTCGTCGGCTCCTCGTCGGCGGGCGGCTCGCCGCCGCCGGGCAGCTCGGCGGGGGCCGGCTGCGGCTTCAACGCCTCCGGGTCGAGCTGCACGCTCACCCCGGCGACCTCCAGCAGCCGGGTCACTAGCAGCGGCCCGGCCGCCGGCACCGTGCGGATGATCTCCAGCAGCCGCCGCAGCTCCCGCTCCTCGTCAGTCGGCTTGTCGCCGTCGCCGAACCCGGTCTCCCGGCGCAGCGCATCCCCCGACAGCTCGCCCAGGCCGTACAGGTCCTTCGCGTCGGCGCCCTTGTCCGGCGTCTGCGTCAGCTCGCTGGTGTCGTACCAGACGATCCACCGGCGCGGGTCGGCCACACCCTGCGCGCCTTCCAGCGCCGGCCACAACATCTGCTCGGTCAGCGCCGCGCAGAACAACTCCAGCTTCGACTCGACGTGGTACTTGATCGTCGCCTCGTCGGTCATCCAGGCGCCCCAATGGTTCGCTTGGGTCATGCCCAGCAGCATCTCCGGCGGGGCGTCCAAGCCCAGCGCGAGCCGCCGAATCGCGCCGTCCAGCATCGCCGGCACCGCGCTGCTCAGCTCCGTAGCGAAGCTCAGCAGCCGCGCCTTCTCCAGATGCTCGGCGGGGCCCTGCACCACGATCGGGACGAGGGCGGCCACGCTGTCGCGGTCCTTCACCGCGGTGGTCATCGCCTCCGTCAGCGTCGACAGGAACGACGACACCCCGTCTTCGGCGTCCTCCTCCTGCTCGGGCGCGACGAAGCTCAGCTCGTTGGGTAGCAGCAGAATGCCCGCCCCGGCCAGCCGGGAGTCGATCTGCGACTGCACGTACTGCGTCAGCCGCTCGATCAGCCGCAGCACACGCCGGTTGGACTGCACCTGGCTGGATGGCAGCGCGTGCTTGCGGGGGCTCGGCACCCAGATCCGCACGATGACCGTCTCGTCGGACTCCAGCTCGCGCGCCCCGTCGCCCTGGTCGAGCACGTACTTCCCGGCCCGCTCCGTCAGCTCCTCCACCGACGCGATGAACCACCGCTCCCGGTCGGTGGCCTTGCCTTCGGCGTCGCGTTCCGGCTCGCCGATCAGGTAGCACTCGCCGGGCACACCGAGCTGAATGCCAGCGTCGCGCAGCAGCTCGGCCTGGGTGCTGGGGCCGCCGAGGAACGTCTCGTTGACGCCGGCCGGCGCCTGGTCGGGCGTCTCCATTGGACGGCCCTCGTCGTCGACCTGCGTGATGTACAGCCGGGCCCGGCCCATCGCCTTGGCGATCAGGTCGACCAGGAACGCGAACTCGCCGCACTCCTCGTAGTGCCGCCACGCCTCGTCCTGCCACTGCTGCTTGGTGACCTTGCGCAGGCTGCCGCTGGAGTCGTAGCGCATCTTCGCCGCCGACGCCACGACAGCGGTCGCCTGGCCGACCGCGCTGTCGACGTTTGGCTTCGTGCCCCACCAACCCATGCGCTACTCCTCGGGCTCGCCGCGCACCAGCAGGCCGGTCGCGTACGACAGAGCCAGCGCGACGGTGGGCACGTCGACCCACCACAGCCCGGACCAGCGGGAGACCTCGGACAGGTGCCACCAGCCGGCGGCGGCCAGCGTGGCGATCCACACCGACAGGCACCAGCGGCAGAACAGCAGGTACGCGAACTCGCTGCCCTCGGGGAGCCGCCTCACGATTGCCTCTCGGGGTTGCCGTGTGATCTCGTCGGCGACGATCAGCCGGGTCACCCGCGCAACGAAGAGAAGCACCACCACAATCTCGATTAGCCGCACCACAGCTATGAGCATAGGCAACGGCATTGCGGCCGGATAGTTTGATGGCTCGGCGGCTGGGCCAGTTCACCTCGAAGCATCTTGTCCCGCCGTCACCGAGAAGCAGCAGTCGTACGCGCCCCCTGGAAAAAGTCGCCGCAGCCTCTTGGCCAGCGCCACGGCGACCGCGAGGACGTCATCGCGGGGCATCACACGTCGGTGGCGGGCAGGCCATCCGCGACGTCGAGGAACCGACCCATCGCAGGCGCGTGGACGCACTCCGCCGGCCGGTGACCAGAGCGGCCGCCCCGCAGCCGAGGACCGCCGACAGGCGGTCCAGCGAGGCGAACAGTCCCGACGTCGGCGCCGACCGTCCGCCCGTGCCCACAGGTCATGCCGGTCCTGGAGACATCCGGGTTCCACAGGGGACGCGGTCCCGGCCCGCCGCATTCTAGGCTTCAACCGCAGCCCCGAATCGGGTGGTGACGCCGGGGGGAGGACGGCGAGGAAAAGTGGAAGTCAGGCGATGACGTGGACCCGCTCCGCCTGCGGGCCCTTCTGGCCCTGGGCAATCTCGAACTCGACCCGCTGGCCGTCGTCCAGCGCCTTGTAGCCGTCCATCTCGATCGCGGAGAAGTGGACGAAGACGTCCTGCCCGCCGTCGACGGCGATGAAGCCGTAGCCCTTTTCGGAGTTGAACCACTTGACGGTGCCCTGTGCCACGGTGCACTTCCTCACTCTGCGCGGCGTTCCACAATCCGGAGACCGGCGGACCACCGATTCGGCGATCGGCGACGACGACCGCTGAATCGGTGACCGAAATCGCAGGCTACACGAGGCGTGACGACAGCGCACTACCACAAATCGGGCACAATCCCGCCAGGATCCGGTTCCCGCGGCGGCACCTCGCCGCCAGTCGGGTATCGATGAGACATGACGACGGTGCCGACGATGCCAGCCTCGCAGACGGCCACGGTCCGCCGGGTCCGCTCCGAGGACGCCGCCCGGATGCGGGCTTTCCGACTGGCGATACTCGCCGACGCGCCGCTGGCCTTCCTGAAGACCGTCGCGGAGGCCGCAGCCCGCCCGCCCGCACGCACGCACGCCGACCGGCCCGGACGCAGCCCAGCTCGTCGCGACCTCGGCGGCCCGTTTGTCGGGCACGCCGGCGGCACCGGGATCCCGGGCGAGCCGGGACTCACCGTGATCTACGCCGTCTACCTCACCCCAACCTGGCGGCGCAGCGGGCTGCCCGCCGACCTGGTCGAGGAAGTGGCCGCCTGGCTCGGGCCTGCGGCCGGCCGGAGCTGACGCTGGTAGGAGCATCGGGATGGCGCGGCTGGGGACAACGTCAGGCGTGGGGGCTACTCAGTTCGTCGCCGTCTTGATTTCGATGGCCAGTGCTCGGACTTGTTCGCCATACAGGTGCTTGGCCCTGGACCACTCGATATCAGAAAGGACGCGGGTTCCGTCGTCGGTGGGCGGGCGGAGCAGAGGACCCTTGTCCAGCCGTAACGCCTCCCGCAGCGCATCAAGGTACCTGATCATTCCAGCCTCGTCTTTAAGGTCGAGCCACAAGAGGGCTGGTTCGGTCGTGGTGCCGGCTCCACGGGCGGCGGCAACGGCGTCAGTCATGATCTGGGCAACCAGTTCGGTGTACCGCTTGCGCAATTTGTCGAAGGAGTCTTCCCGGTTGCGTCTTTCGATGTCGTCGTAGCGGTTTTGGCGCGCACGGCGAGACCGCTCGAGCAGGTCAACGGCAACGGACTCGGCTTCGGCGCGGCTGACGGCGGGTCCGAGTTCGTCAATGTCAGTGAGTCGGTGCGCTGGCCGGGGAGGCACTGTGTCGGCGCGGACTGCCACAGCAGGTCCGCGGGGCGCGTCGTCGAGCAGGACCAGCGACCGATCGACGCCACGGTTCGCGATCTTGTCGAGGGCGATGGCGAGCCGTGGGTGGCCATATGTGGCGAGGGCTACCCACGAGGCCGGGTCACGGCTGGCCCTGCTCGGATCAGTGGTGATGGGTTGGTCCGGCTGGTCCAGGACTACGCCGAAGCGTTCGATAACGACCTCGCGTAGATCGGTGAGCGTGATGGGGCCCGGCTCGGCGGCCGGGATGGGCAATGGATCGTCCTCAACTTCGAGTGGCAGGCCTCTGCCGGGGTTGGAGTCGATGAGGTCGATGAGGGTCTCGACTCCATGACGACGAGCCCGAGCTCGTTCGCTGGCCGGCGCTCTGAATACGCCGTGGAAGGCACCTTCCACCGCGCCGAGGATCGGTTGCAGTCCGCCCACGATACCGCTGAACATGTCGATGCGGGAGGCCAGTGCCCGGTACACCTCCTCCTCGACGGTGCCGGCGATGAAGAAGTTGCGTACGACAATTGTGTTGCGGGCCTGACCGAGCCGGTCGATGCGTCCAATACGCTGTTCTACGCGCATTGGATTCCATGGCATGTCGTAGTTGATGAGGTAGCTGCAACTTTGGAGGTTCAGGCCTTCGCTGGCGGCGTCCGTGGCGAGCAGTACGGTGACGGCGCGTGCCTTGATGGCTTCGATGAGGTCACGTTTGCTGATGTCGATCCAGCCCTCATTCTCGCGAAAGACACGTCCGCCGTCGCCCGTGAACGTGGCCAGCTGGCTCCGGTAGCGGTGGTGCAGCCGATCTCGCAGCGCGTCAAGGGTATCGGTGAACTGGGTAAAGACGATCGTGCTATGCCCGGTGCCCCTTGCCTCCTCGACGTGCTGTTCGAGGGCCTCAAACTTGCGGTCGGGAACTCGGCCGATGCGCTCGGCGTAACCGCGCATCTCCTCCAGGTCCTGCTTGGTGAGCGGCACCGCCTCGCTGTCTTTGATATGGCCGGCTTCGTCTGTGTCCAGACCTTCATCGTCGGCCTCGTCGAGCAGTCCTTGTTCGAGGAACGTTTCCTCACTCGCGAGCCGCCTGAGCAGGGTCTTTTGAATAGCTGCCCAGCTGCTCGTGAGGCGTCGGCGGTAGACGGTTAGAACGAATCCAGCCCCCCGGCGCTTACCATGGGCCTCCAGCAGCCTGTCAATGAGGCGTTCGAGGTCGTGGTAGAGCTGCTGTTCCTCGGTTCCGAAGTCGACGACGTACGGGCGCACGTCACGCTCAGCAAGGTTTTCGCTAATAAGACCCTGCCGGCGGTAAGCCTTGAGTGTCGAGCGGCTGTGCCGAGCGACATACTGCCGGACGGGACTGAGGGCTCGTAGCCAGTCACGTAGCGCTTGGCAGCCGTCGGGGCCGAGTTCAGCGATCCGGTGTTTGACGTCGGCGCCGTCGCGTCCGAATCGGGTCACCATCTCGGCCTTAACGACACCGACTCGGCGTGCGATGTCGGCGGCGAGTTCGTCCTCAGCGCCGGTGCGGGGCAAAGCTGGCGTGCGGCGCACCTGCTCGGCAAGCCAGGCCCAAGCGGTCGCTCGGTCGTCGGTCTTGGCTAGCTCCGCATAGAACCGGACGAAGGCGTCCTCGTTGGTGAGCGGCCCGGTTAGTCCGGTCTGCCTCAGCAAATCGACCATTTCTACTGCGCTGGTCTGTAGCGGTGTGGCGGTGAGCAGCCAGGTTGCCCGCGCCGCGCCCTGCCGACGGATGGCGTCGAGTAGTTCGAGGAGTCGGCTTGGGCGGTAACGATCCTCGGCGCCGTGTTGTCGCCGCGCGTGGTGCGCCTCGTCTACGACCAGGAGGTCGTATGGGGCGGCTGCCAGCAGCAGGCGCTGCTGGTCGGGACGGCGGGCCAGGTGGCTGGAAGCGAGCAGCAACGGATGGTCGGCGTACGGGTTGGCTCCGGCTGGACGAATATCTTCCGGGTGCGCCCCGTGGATCTTGCCTTGGTCGAGTCGGGGCACCCACAGCGCAAATTTTTCGAACAGTTCATCCTGCCACTGCCTGCAGACGTTTGCCGGGGCCAGGATCAACGCCTTGGCGACCTCGCCGTTTAGTACGAGCCGGCGCAGGCTCATTCCGGCGCTGATGGTCTTCCCGAGGCCCACCTCGTCACCGATGAGCCATGAGCGTGGGTACATACCTGCGAGCCGAGCGACGTTCTGCCGCTGGTGCGGGAACAGGCGGACGCCGCTGGTGGCCTCCGCGAGATCACCAGCCCAGGGCAGGCGCGGAGCGATCTGCATGTATCGGGCGACCGTCGCGTCATCACCGACCGGCGGCGGTTCTTCAACGTCTCGCTCACCGGGCATCTTCGCAGGGGCTTGCTCGAGCAGTGCCTTCGCCGCAGCCTCGGGCAGCGGGTAAACCCGGAAGCCAGGAACGTGCCCGTTCCAGCGCTGTTCAAAGCGGCTGGCCCAGAAGGTGAAGTGGTCGGCGGTGCCGTCCCAACTGCGATAGACGCTGAACGACTCGAAGTTCTTCGTCCATGCGGTGGCGGACTCGTTGATCGACCCTTGGAAGACGACGGCGTCACCGTTGCCGTCACGGAGCACGCCGACCTTCTCGTGGAAGTAACCGAGTTGCCCGTCGGTTGCGATTGGGTCGCCGGTCTCGTCGACGGCAATGGCCACCCGAACCTGCAGGCGCTCGTTGCGGATTAGCCAGGCGAGAACCTCCAAGCGGCGGCGATCCACCTCGTTGCTGGTTACGAGACCCGCCGCGAGCCGCTCTGCGAACGCGCCGTCGAGCGTGGCCTTCCCCTGCAGGGCTTCACGGTCCTCCTCCGTGATCGCGGCGCCGCACAGCAACCGCACCGTGCCGCCGTGATTGAGGAATCGGGACAGGCCGCGGGCGGCGACTGACAACGATGAGGAGCGGAAGTAACCGACAGAGCGCGCATAACTTGTCGCTCGCCTAAGAGCAGGCACGTAAAAGTGATTCAGGACATCGTCGCCGCTATCGTAACCGGGCGGCAGGTCGAGCCCGCGCAGGCTCGGAAGCGGCTCACTGTCCGTCACGGGCGGTGTATCAGTTGGCGGCATCAGAACAGAGTTGGTGCCGCAGCGGTGACAGCGTCCGGGTCTGGTGGTAACGGCAGGTTGTCGAAGAAGGCGACACGCAACGAGTCCAGGACGCGGGCCTCGGGCCGCACAAATACGCCCTTCTGCTTATGGCGCGGCACGGCATAAAGAGCCGCCCTAACGAGCGCGGCGAAGCGGGTGTCGTCGACAAGGTTGTGGCGATTCAGCCAGGCTTGTGCGGCTCGCGTTCCGTCTTCCTCATAGACGAGCATGAGAGCGTGCAGCGCGTCGATGAGAGCGTCATAGCTGGCGGCATCGACGTCGAGGCCCTTCGCGGTTCGCCGTTGCGCGGGCGTGAGCAGGGTCGCCTTCCCGGAGCTAGCCTTCATCAGCTTGTGCGTCTTGACCACCGTCTCCAGGTCCAGATGCGTCGCCAGGGACAGTTTGAGGGCTTCCGGAGCCGGAAACTCCGCGGCCTGGAAGTCCGACCATGCCAGCAGCCACCAGTCCGTGACACGGTCAAAGTCCACGTCCTTGCCACCGAGGAGACCCCGCTTCTTCAAAGCGGCGACCTTCACCCGCGCCAGGTCGAGGGCCACGTCGGGGCGTAGCACTTCCGGTACGCCGTCAGGGTCCAGCTGCCCTGTGTACACGGGCCAGTTACGAGACAACACCGCGAGTACTGGCCCGTAGGTCGCCAAGGTGAGGTCGATGCCTCGCAAGCCGTGGCCAGCGAAGCGCTCGACTGCGTCGACGGCCGCCTGCTCGACGTCCTGACGGATGTCGTTCCAATACGCCGGTGTGGTGTCACCGCGCTTGTGGCAGTTGAGCAGGATTGTCGACTGCGCCGAGTTCTTCTTGGCCTGGTTCAGCGAGTCTGCTTCTGTGGCGACGGGCCATGAGGATGTGATCGCGAACCCGGCGTTGAGCAGAGCCGCACCGAGGGTGTCCCACGCATCGACCCGCTTGTGGGTGAACATCACGTTCAACACCCCGGCGGGGCCCAAAACTCGATACGCCTCACGGAACGAGCGGGTCAGCAAGTCCTCGTAGTGCGCGTTCGCTAGTTCGTCTGCTGTCTTGGCGCCAGCGACCCGCTTACCCCGGCCGCCGTGCGTGGCAACATCTTTGAACAGGGACGGGTTCGCAACAGCCTCGGCGTGCTTGTCGGTAATTGGCAGATCACAGAACTGTGGCCACACCAGTGCCAGTGACCGCTTCAGCCAGACGTAGAAGAAGTCGCTGAGCTCTGCGTACATCACATTGTCGTAGTACGGCGGGTCCGTCACTACTACATCGACGGTCCCAGCGGGGAGGCTAACCGAGGCTGCGCTGCCGCGTAGCACGTCAGGACGGCCAAGAGCCTCCTCTTCCGTCCCGGACTGCACACCATGAACCAGCTTGCTGAGCTGGCGGTGGATACTCGCCGCTTTCTCCGCGACCCAGGGAACCAAGACGCGAGCAGCGTCCATCTCGCCGCAGGTCCACTTGAAGGCGAAGTCGTGCCTATCGAACGTGTTGCCGATCATCGACCGAGTGGGGTGCCAGCCGCAGAGACGCGAGTTGTAGTTCAAGCCTCGATCGAGGGCGAATGCTAGCTGAAGAGCGACTGCCCTACCTCTGGCGTCACCGATTTCTTTGAGCATCTCGGGCTGCAACCGGATGAGTTCCTCAAGGATGACCAGATGGGCCAGCAGTTGGCGCGGCAGGAACATGTCGGACCATCGTGCGATACCCAGACGCAGCGGTTCATCCGTCTTGTGCCCGGACTCGATGGGTTCATCACATACCAGACCGTCGATTTCCCAGCCGGGGCGCAGGCGGCCTAGTTCCTTCTCTGCCGCCGCTGCCGCCGCCAGATCGGTGTCCGTTGGTGCGCGAAAGCGGCGCCCCTTGCTTCCGGCTGGCTCGTAGCAAACGGCCAACAGCACGTAGGTGCCGTGTCCTGCCTTCGCTTGCTGTTGGACGTACTCGCCAGAGAAGGTGGTGTCAGGGGCCCATACACTCTCCCCGACCCCCTGCTTATACGTGGCCCGCTCGCCGTACTGAGCCGCCTGCTTCCCTTCGACGATGACTGGCACGACGTTTCCGGCGTCCCGGTCGACGTCGAGGCGAACGGCGACATGCTTGTCGGCATTGTTCGGCCGGGCGAGCCACAGGTTCGGGGCCAAGGGCGTTGGACGCCCAGTGGTGGGACAGGGAACGGCGAACGCCCAAATGTAGCCAGCGATGGCATGATCTGCGGCGCGCGGGAAGAACTCGTCTAGTCGGATTCGCGTCGCAGCAGCCCAGCGCTTTCCCCAGTGACGGATATCCTCGGCGAGGTCGGGCCCAAAGTCATGAACGACGCCGAGGGTGCCCTGCAAGACCGCAGAGGCGACTGGGTTCAGTTCATTGGCGATGGTGTTGCAGCCGAGCCGCATCGCTTCGAACGGAATACTGCCGCCGCCCGCGAACGGGTCTAGGACGATTGGTGCCTTTGCCGGAGCGCCGGTCCGCAGGGCGTACAACCGTCGGATGCGCGCGATCTCGTCCGGCTGGGGTGAGCGGGTGAATGCACGGTCATAGCCATAACCGTTGCCCTGCAGCTTGATTCCGTTGGCATTCGCAGCTGCGATCGCCGCTCGTGCCCGAACTGGGTCCTTACCCTTCGGGATCCCCACAACTTCGAGGAACCACTGGTGGTAGGCGGCCTCGCCAGGGAACTCGGCAAAGAGGCCTTCCCGCACACGTCGCGCGTCCTCATCGGCGGCAGCTTCACTCTCGGTTGGCCACGCCGGGAGAACGGATCCGAGGACGGCGGCCCGGCTGGCGGACAGGGGCCGTCGGGCCCACCAGACATGAACCACGTTCACCGGTGGAAGCGCCGTCGCGCTGCCGCGTTCGCGGAGGCTTTCGGCTCCGATCTGCTGCGCGGGAAACCACTGGTCAATAAGGCTGGGCACTGTCAACGTTTGCTGCTTTCGGCGAGAAGAAGGCGAAGGGCGCGCAGCCCGTTGCGTCGGGTGACTTGGGCATGCCAGTAGGCCGCTTCTTCGCGGCTCATCGCGGCGACCCCTGTCGCGACCGTGGTGATCCGGTCGAGGCGCTGTAGTGGTTTGACCGCGCGTAGGAGCAGCTCGGCGTGAGCTCCGAGCTGCGGGTCGACTGTGAGGGGCTGACCGCTCGTCCAGTCCTGGCCACGCAGGCGGGCGTCCCGCAGGATTTCGTGCAGCCCGGCGGCCACGTGGAGCGCGCGGTATCCGTTAACTCGAACGGCCCTCTCGCCGCCTTCAAGGTCGGTGGCGTGGACATTGAGCGCGATGACACGGCCCTCATCGTCGCGCTCGACAGTGCACCGATAGGTTTCCGTTCGGGTCATGACGACCCCTCAGACGTGATGCATACATCGCATTTGCTGGGGCCGGTCGCCTGTGCGGCGTTGACGACCATGGCGAAGTCCTCGCCTTGCAGTTCGACAGGTTCGGTCCATGTTGCGTCGATCTCGGCCTTCAAGTCGGCCGGCCGGCGAAGTACGGCGCGCAGTACCTCCCGCAGCGGCGCGTATTCGGCCCCGGGCCCGCGGAACTGGATGTGGATCTCGTGCTCTGGATCGTCGAGCTGCACCCTGGCGCTGATGGTGTAGGTGCTGCTTACCCCGGTGGTGGCTGCGTTCGCCACGGTGAGCAAACGTTGCAGCTCCTTGTCGGCACCTGCGCCGAGATGGTTGACGCTCACCCGCAGTCGGCGGGCATGTGTGCGCCCGGCGTCTACCGCCAACTGGCGCGCACCGACCATTGCCGGTCCTGCCGCACCTGATCTGGTGAACTCGGTGACGGTGACAGTGCTTGTACCGCCACCACCGGTACCACCGTTACCGCCGCCACCTGAGCTACCACAGCCTCCCGTATGGACCTTTCCGCACAGTGGGCACGCCTCAGGCCCGTCGTCCTTGAATGAGCCAGGCGGGTGTAGCAGAGTGTCCTCTCCTAGGCGTGGCGCCGGACCCGGCCGAACCTGGGTGGACCAGCCCGCCGCTCCCCCATCAGGTGCTTGGTACTCCCATACGCCGTTGCGGACACCAGCGACGATCAAGTTAACGAGCTGCGCTCGGTCAAGCACCAACCGGAGATCTGGGCGGCGAGCAAAGACCCGGACCAGTTCGTTGGCGGGCTGCGGAGTGTCAAACTGCGCACCAAGCTTGCTCCGCACATAGGCCGGGTCCAGTGGCTTGCTTCCAGCAGCCAGGGTCTTGTCCATGGCAGCGAGCAAGTCGAGGATCGCATCGGTCTGGTTGCTGCGGACGCTACCAGTCGTAACCGTGTCGAGGACCACCGTCTCCAACCCGCCCTTGCCCGGCACGTAAAGCACGTTCACGTGATTGCATACCGCTACACGGGCCAGCAGGCCGGCCTCCGACGCCTGCCGTGCGACGTCAGCGGGCCTGCCCTCCCCTAGGTTCTGTAGCAGCTCTGGGGTGGCACGCAGCTGCTCGAGAGCTAGCAGTCGCCGCACGGCTCTAAGCATCGGCTCATGCCCGTCCCGGTTGGGCACCAGAAAGACCAGCCGGTTGCGGTATTCGCGGACGCCTCCACTCGGGGCCTTCTCGTAGGTGTCAAGCACCTTCTGCGGTACTGGGTCAACTGCCGGGTCGACGCCCTTGACGTCACCGAAGTCGTCCCAGTGGAAGGCGACGAGGTAGGCATCCTCGCTGTTGTCCGGCACTTTCGCGTCTTCCCACGCCCGGCGGACCTTGAGCGCGGAATCCTTGTACTGCTCAGAGAGAATCTTCGTGGCGCGCTCGCGCACCTTGCTGCCGAGGATCTTCTCCTCCGCCTCTTGCACCAAGCGGACCAGACTGGCCTCTGTTGAGAACCGGTAGCCGCGGACATCGGCATGCAGGTACCAGCACGTGTTTTCCAGGTTGTCGAGGGCCCTGACGAGCAGGTTGGGGTCGTCACTCGGGGTGAGAACAGCCGCGTACAGATCGCTGGCTGCGACCCCAGGTACGTTCCGGGTGAGGCTAAACAGGTACGCGGCTGTGGCGAGACGCCTCCCATAGGGGGCGCCCATTCGAGCGTCAACGTCGTCGGCGTGGCTCGGGGCACCACCGGGCTGCTGGGCGATATCGGTGCGGATCACCGGCTCATACAGCGGCCGATCGATGCGGCTGGATAGCTCTTCGGCGAGGATCTGATCGGAAAGGTCCAAGTGGTGCAGGTGGATCAAGTCGAGGTCCGCGCCAGCGGTCCAGATGCCGCGTACCGCCCTTGCGAGTAGGCGCAGCGCTCCGCGGGTTCGCTGGAAGTTCGGAATCGTCGACAGCCGCTTGTCCAAGACCCGAATCAGGTCGGGGTGAAACGGATAGCTGGTCTCGATGTTGCGGGCGTGGGTGCCGCTGACCACATCTAGTGGCAGGTCGAGGCCGGCAGCGTGCGCCTCGGCTGCCGCCTGCGCGTATCGCGCCGCAACGCTCTTCCTCTCGGCCACTCCGGCCATGTCCGTTTCAAACAGCCTGCGTGCAAGGATCCTCGGGAGGTCGGCTTCTCCGCTGGCCGGCAGGACCAACTCCTTGCGGGCGAGCAGGCTCGCCGCCTGCTTTAGCGTGGCCGCGAGCGTCTCCGTGTCTCCGGCGAAGGCGTCGTTCTCGCCAGCGGTAGTGATGACGACCACTACCCGCTCGCTGCTATCGGCGGCCTCAAGCAGGGCCATCAAGAACGAGAGCACCTGTTTGGCGAGGGTTGATTCACCGACGGTGCGGGCGCCTGCGGCGGCCAGGTAGCGGGCGATCTCGTCGATGAGGATGAGAACGGGCTTGCCACCGAATATCTGCTTAAGTTGGTCGCTGCCCGGGGCGCTAAGCCCCTCGTCGTCCTTGCGGACGATGTTGTACGCGTCTGCGCCGCCGATCTGAAGCGCCAGGTATCCCCACGGCGTAGCGGCGCTGATCCCGTCTACAACGGGGAAGGTCGTCGCGCCCGCGCTCGTGCCGACGAACACCGCGACGGTCGGTGTCGGGGTGCCCGCAGGAGCCGCTAGCACTGCCGGATCCATGAACGAGCGCGCCGCGCTGCTTTCCAAGTGGCCCTTGGCCGCGTGATATAGGGCGATTAGGTTGTGTGTCTTGCCGCCGCCGAAGCTCGTTTCCAGCCGGAGCACGCTGGCTGCGTCTGGGCGAGTCCCGAGCAGCCGACCGAGGGCCTCGTTCAGCAGGCTCCGCAGTCCATTGCTGGGATAGGTCTGGGCAAAGAAGACATCCGGCTTGCCATACGTATCCGCGGCGCTTCCGACGACCACGTCTTCCAACCCGGCTGCAAAACGCGCCTCGCTGAGCTCTCCGGCGAGCACGTCCTGTCGAGGCTTGATCGCGGTCAGCAACGTCATCTCGGCGATCTCCTGGTCGTGTCCCGCGCGCCGCTTCGGCTCGCTCTTGCAGGTTGTCGCTGGAGCCCAGCGCCACTGGTTGCGCCCCCATTACGGCGAGCAGCGATGCCAGCATCGTAGGGCATTCGGCGAGAACTGGGGCGGGCCCGCGGAGGCCCATCAAACAGCGACGGCACTCTCCGCGCATGCACGGTTACCCTCGTTCAGGTTCGTCGGTTGGCACGCCAGGATCCTCCGGTTACCGGCCTCCACGTGAATATCTCTCACGTCTGCTCGGCGGTCGCGTCGCGACGAGCCCGCCTCGGCGCACCAGCCCTGCGCCACCTTCGTCAGCTATTCGATTTGTGGCCCCGGCCGAAGCGCATCGCACGGGAGAACCGCACCGCCCGCCGCCGCGCCCAGCGCCGCGCGCCCGCGTCCCACCGCGCGTGCTGGTAGAGCCGGGTCACGTCCGGCCCCGAGCCCTCGACGCCGGAGCG
The DNA here is from genome assembly GCF_026013475.1 of Micromonospora yasonensis. Lineage (GTDB taxonomy): Bacteria > Actinomycetota > Actinomycetes > Mycobacteriales > Micromonosporaceae > Micromonospora > Micromonospora yasonensis. The sequence goes on from NZ_JAPDPH010000001.1 coordinate 81,819, forward strand.
CACCGCGAAAAGGCGACGGCGCCCTTCTGTAGTGGGAAAAGGGGTGAGGTCAATCAGGCGCTTCTGGCGTAGTCGGAGAAAGGATCTTCTCCTTCGCCGAGTATCATCGGCACGTCGTACACGGACAGGTCTGGCCTGGGCCGCGTGTACCGCACCCGGTGACGCCAGCGATGGTGCTCGTAGGCCGTGTCCACCTGAATCTCAGCCACGACGGTCGGCTCGACCTGGGCGTAGCGCAACGGCTCCGGCCGCTCGAACTGGCCGGACCACCCAGCCGGTAGCGGATCTGGCCAGGGGTGGATGACCGTACGCCGTTCGGTCGGACGTGGCGGGGACAGCAGTTCCGCCAGCTCCTGGCGCTGCGGCGTGGCCAGCGGGTGCGTGCGGCCGGTGTACCGGAGCCGGCCGCGTCGGTCGAACCGGCCGAGGAGAAGCGTCTCGGGGTCGCGGATGCTGCCGATGACGCCGCCCACGATCGCCTCGGTCGTGGCACGTGCCCGGAACTTCGCCCACCCTCGCCGGCCAGGCTCATACCGGGTGTCCAGCCGTTTGATCACAACCCCTTCGACGCCGGCCGCGGTCCAGGTGGTCAGCCACCCGCTCACCTCGGAGACGTCGGCGCTCTGCGGGGTGATCGCCAGCTGCGGCGGGGCGCCGGCGAGCAGCCGCACCAGCCGCGCCCGACGCTCGGCCAGCGGCGCGTCGAGCACCGGCTCCCCGCCGGCGTCGACGAGAAGGTCGAAGGTGACGTAGTAGGCGGGGTGCTCCCGGGCTTCGCGGAGCAGCTGCCGGCCGGCGGTGACCCGCCGCTGCAGCAGGGCGAAGTTTGTCCGCCCGCGCTCCCAGACGACCAGTTCCCCGTCTACCACCGCGCCTGGCGGCACGAAGGCCCGCACGGCGCGCGTGATGTCCGGGAAGTACGGCGTCAGATTCCTTCCGGCACGCGACTGCAAGTAGACGTCCGAGGCGCCCCGGAAGGCCAGCGCCCGCCACCCATCCCACTTCGGCTCATAGACCAGGTTCGGGCCCTCAGGCACTGAGTCGACCGGCGCGGCCAGCATCGGGGCGACAGGCCGGCCCAGCACCGGCCCACCCGGCGACGTCTCCCACCGCCAGGCCGGACTCACCCCCGCCAGCCCTGTCCGCCCACACCGCGAGCGCCACTCATACGCGTCCTCCCCTGCCATCGTCGGGCAGCGGGTCTGGCCTCGGGCGCAGATCAGGCACAACGAATGCATGGGGGGGCCGAGGCCTCTCCCGCTTCCTGATTGCCGGCGCCGCTGGCTTCTCGGCTCGGTGGCTACATGCCCACCCGGCTTCGTTCGAGGGTGCAGCGGACCCACGTCTGGCGGTCACTCAGGGCAGCGAGGCGATGACCGTCGTTGGTAGGGTCGCGGCCATGAGCGCGGTGCGACGGATCGACAGCCGTGTGTGGCGGTCGCGAGCCCGGATGGCAGGTGCCGGACAGGCCAGGGAGGTCCTCGGTCAATGATCCCTGGACCGCGGCCTTCAGATTCCGGCGAAGCAACTGCCGGCCCGCATGCGGACGTCCACTCGCCCGACCGGACAGTCCGGATCATCGCCTCCTCGCATGGTGATGTGGAGGTGCATGTTCAGGGCTTGCATCGCCACAGCGACGATTCGCTGGCCCGACAGGTGCGGGCAGCGGCCAGGCTGGCACTAGCATCCTTGCAACAGCCGAGGCGAGAAGCCGAAGTCCCTCGCGGCGAACGGCACCCCGAGTGGTGACCATCCGGATGAGCAAGAAGCCGCTGGCCATCCTGGCTGGCGTTGTCCTTGTGAGCCTCGGCTCTTTGGGACTGTGGCGGTGGGGACCGCTGGCTGATGACCAGGTCGTGCCCTCCTGCGGTGACTTGGCCGAAGCCCTGCCGAGCGCCGTGGAGGGGTCCTGGACCCTCACCCGTACCGAGCCGACGCGTGCGGTGAGCAGATCCGTGGTCCGGTGCGAGTTCGGTTTTCGGTCCGCGGATCAGTCGTACTGGGGCAAGGTCGTCCTGGATCTCAGCGCAGGTGACGACGAAGCCGCTCTGCGCAAGAAGGCGACGGATGGCCCATGCTACGGCGAGGCAGTTCCGAATCCGAGCGGCGCCAAGTACAAGGTGGCTCGCGCCTGTTCGCAGAAGATCAGCGACAAGGCATTCGCCGGCGTGTTCGTGGCCTCCGACGAGCGCTATGCGCACACTCTCGCAGAGTTCAGCAGCTCCAGCCTGCCCCCGGAGCAGGTCGTCGCGTACGCGAACAGCAGCGCGCAGCGCATCATCGACCGCGCGATGGCACTCAAGGCCAGCGACTAGGAGCATGCGTGGGCAAGCTTGAGCGCTACTTCGAGGACGTCGCCCGGATCACGGCCAAAGGTGTCTCCGTCAATCGGTGGGTGCGGGTGATCCGGCACCACGATGGGGAGATCAACGTCGTCATCATCCGCGGCATGGTGCGTCAATGCAGCCCGGACGAGGTGGCTTCCGAGATCCGTACGGCGCTCCTTGCCGTCGTCGCCGATCACCGGCGGCAGTATCGCCAGCTTCGCATCGACTACTTCGGCTCGCCCGTCGGAGCTGAGCCGTTCACGCCCGTCGAGTTGCAGCACGGGGAGTGGCAAGAGTCATGACCGATACCTCCGCCCTTCGGGTCGAGTCGCGGGCCCTGGTGGCCTTTGGCGTAGAGCGGTACGAGGACGCTGTGACCTACAGCGCCGTCGGCCGCTACCTCGGCGATGTCGGGTCTATCCCCGCTGCGGCGTGGGGCACCCTCGAAGGCATCTCCGAGAAGCTGAACCGGGACTGGGCAACCGCACTGGGCAGCAGGATCACCGAGGCGAACACCGCCCGTGACGAGATGGAACGTATGGCCGACGGGCTCATGCAGATCGCAGCAGACTACGAGGGCACGGAACTGGACGTCGCCACCAACTTCGACGTGATGAACCGCGATCTGCTGCCGTATCTGCCGCTCGGCAACGGCTACGGCAGCAGCGTACGGGTCCGCCCCGGCGGAGCCGGAATCGTCTCTCAGCCGCACGACAGGAGGCTTCCGGACGACCAGCCTGTGGTGGTGATCCCAGACGGCAACGATCGCTTGGGTGCCACCCGCAACGAGAAGCTGCCACGAACCCGCGAGGTCGAGGAACCGATCACCATCGGTAGCACTGACGGCAACAACCTCGGGTTCAGCGGTGGCCGCACCACCTACTACGAGAACGGCGAAGGCGACCAGCTCGACACGTTCATCCACAAGTACCGGGACACGCTGCTCCAGCTCGAAGCGATTCTGATCGAGCTGGGCACGGGCGAGCGCCTTCCCCTGACCAACCTTATGGTCCACGCCTGGCGGTCCTCACCCAAGATCATCCGCAACCGCGCGGACCTGGTCCACTCCGCCGCCAACACCTACGCGGAACTCCGCGCCGAGATGGACGGCGAGCTGAAGAACCTCAAGCTCTACTGGGAAGGCAGCGCCTCCCAAGCTTTCAGCCAGTACGCCGACCGCGCGTCGGCCTACCTCACACAGCTCGAAGCCCAGACACGCTGGCTGGCCGAGGAGGGCAAGAAGGCCGCGAGCATGCTTGAGGGCCTGCGCAACGCCTACGCCGGCCTCGGCTACCAGCACATCGGCACGCTTATCGGCGCCCTCAAGAGCTACATCGAAGCCGTCAACGGCCTGTTCTCCTCGTGCAGCAACCCGGAGAAGGCCCTGCTCGACACGGTGCATACCTTCATCTCCTACCTGCTCGACGCGGAGCGACTGCACGTCGAAGCGATGTCGGACCTAATCAAGATCGATGAGCAGGAGCGGAAGGAGCGCCCCGACCTCGGCACTCGCGGCCACGACACGACTCCTTTTCCTCAGGCCGAGGTAGGTGCTGACGCTTGGGCCGACCGCAGCAACTGGGGTCCTCGATCAGAGCGACCGGCTGCCTGATCCGAACCGCAGACCTACGCCGACTCCTGCAGGCCGTACAGCAACCGGTCGCCGTCCCGGCCATCATCTCCAGCCTCGCGCCTATTGGCACACTTGTTCGACTAGCCTGCGAGCATGGAGTGGCGGACGCGCTGGCACATCACTATCCGCTGGGACCGGGCGGATAATTCGCCCGCCGGTGTGACCGTTGTCGAACGCGTCGTGGACAGCCCTGGCCAGCTGCGGCGCTTGCTCGCGTGGGCCCGCGCCGACCCGCACGTGGTCGCCTTCCCGTACCGCCAGGTCCGCGAGTTGGTCGGCGACGAGCCGCAGCGCTGCCGGGCCGGGCACGCCTACGCCGGCGGGTCCGCGACCCGACCGGTGCGCGACTGGCTGCCCTGCTCGTGTGGCGGGCACCTGGTGCTGCGCTGCCGCCTGTGCCCGGACGTGCGGGTCGACCCGATCCTCTGCGCGGAAGTGCAGTAGACGCAACATCAGGCCGCAACGTCAGTGACGCCACGTCTACCGAGTACAAGCGCTACCAGTGGAACGTCTCGGCACAGCCTCGATGCTTATCGGTCCGGCGTGTTGAACAGGTACGACAGTCCGGTGATCTCCACAATTCGCCGCACACGTTCGCTGGGCGAGACGGTGAACTGGCGACCCGCCTCGTGAGCGACGTTGTGGGCGTAGACGAGCGTGCCGAGCACGGTCGAGTCGATGAAGGTCACGGCTGACATGTCGACGAGCAGCCGGGTGAGTCCGGGCCGGCCCAGCTCGCTGGCCAGCAGCGTCTTCACGTCTCGGTCGGCAGACAGGTCCAGCTCCCCAAACAGCGTGACAGTGCTGAAGTCTCCGCCCCGGTCGACCGCGTGCTGCCAGAGCGGTGCCTGCATGGGCGGATCGTATCCTGCGCGAGCGTCTGCTGCGGTTCGGCCAGGTCGAGGTGTCGCTACCAGGGGTCGCGCTGAAGGTGCACTCCACCGGTGATCGGCGGCGACTGCGACACGAAGGGGCGGGCCACGTCTCAGTGACCCGCCCCGGTTGGTCCGCCTCGCGGACTAGCCCCGCATTCCGCACGTCGGCGATCGTCAGCACCATTCCAACGGATTTACGTCGAGCAGGTCGAGGATTTCGAGTTGCAGGGGTGTGGGTTGAGGGATGGTGTGCGGGTTTCCGCTGGTCGCGGGGATGAGTCGCATGCCGGTGAGAGCTTGGAAGATCAGCCGGGTGGTGGGGACGGCGGGCCGGCCTGCGTAGAGACCGGTGACTGTCGCGCGGCCTTGTGCGCGTAGAGCGCCTCTGACCTGGCGTTCGATCAGACTGAAGATGAGCAGCGCGAGGCAGACCACGGTGATCATGGCGGTGATCCGGCGGTTGTTCTTCAGGTAGATAGCGGCGACGGCGAGGGGGCCCTTGAACGCGCAGTAGCGGCGTTCGACGGCTTCCTGACCTTTGTAGTGCAGCAGGACCTGGGCGGCGTCGGCCTCGGCGGCCTGCAGGTTGGTCAGCAGCGCGTACCAGCCGTCGGTGGCTGCTTCGGCGTCGATCACCTGTTGATCGAAGTGCCAGGTCAGGGTGGGTTTACCGGTGTCCGGGCAGGTGTCGGTCGTCGTGCGCAGGTAGACGGCGACTCGGCGGGTCTTCGCGATCACGGCCAAGCGTGCCTCGACCGCGGCGGCGTCGGGGTAGTGGCGAGAACCGAGGCCGCGGGTCAGGCGGGCCAGGTCGTCGGTGGCCCGGTCGAGTTTCTTGGTCCGGGCGGCTGCCGCGGCACCGGCTCGGGCGCTGGAGTGCACGAACACCCGGCGCAGGGTCAGCACCGGATCCTTCTTCCGCGGGCCGGCCAAGGTCATGGTGTCCTCGTACACGTGCCACGTTCCCCGCTTGGCGGGGTCTTTGCCCTGGTCCCGGGCGGCGACGTAGTCGACCCGGGTAGCCCGGTCCAGATCCAGACCGGCCAGCGCCGCGGCCGGCACGTACACCTTCGACGCCGGCGCCACGAAGCTCACTTCGTCGCCGTGCATCTTGGTCAGGTTGTCGTAGGAGACCAGCTTCGAGTCACCGACGATCAACAGTCGGCGGGTCGTGGCGATCTGCTGTAACGCTTTCATCATCGGGATGACCTGGGCGACCTCGCCCGCGCCGCCGTCGTATGCCCGGTGGAACAGCGGCACCCCGCCGTCAGCGGCCACCGCGATCCCGGCCTGGACCTGCTTCAAGTCCGGCCGGCGGTCTTTCGGATGCCCGAACTTCGGCGCCGCGTACTTCTCGTCGACCTGCCCGTACTCGCCGTACAGCGACATCGAGGTCATGTCCCAGTGAATGCGGGACACGTCGATGCCGAACACGTTGATCGCGGCCGCGCCGACCGACCCGACGATCGAGTCCACCTGCGACGCGATCGCGTCCAACGCCCGGCCGACCCGGTCATCGTTGAGCTGCTCCGGCCGGACCCCGAACACCTCCTCCACCGCGTACCCACCGGCCCAGTCCTGCACCCGCACGAGAGGTTCCGGCGAGGTCAACCGGTTCGCGACCAGCGCCTCGATGACCTGACCATGCGTCAGTTCCGACCGGTCATCCACCAGGCACAACCCATCGATGATGTCACGAATCCGAAGGCGGGCCGCGAACGCCGCGACCACCGGCAACGATCCCAACGCCTTCTCCACCGACGGCACCGAACCGTACCGCGCACGCTCTCTCACAGCCCGGCACGCTGCCACCGGCTGCCCTCATCACCAACCCGCCGCGCCGAAACCCACTCACGATCGCCGACGTGCGGAATGCGGGACTAGCCTCGCGTCGCTGGTCCGCTCAGCGGACTAGCCCAGCTTCCGCGGTCGGCCGTCGTTGCCGCCGAGGTGCCCGACGATGCCGCCGCCGCGCTCCCGCTGGATCTGGATAGCGCACTCCATGCACAGCACCACCGCGCCGTCGCCGAGCTGCGCGCGGGCCTGCCGCTGGCGCGGCCCGATCCACACGTCCGTCTCGCACTTCGCGCACTTCGCCAGCGCGTGGTCGACGCTCGGCACGTACTCTGGAGCGCCGCTGCCCTTGAGCAGCGCGTTCATGTTCGTCGGCGGGCACGCCAGGATGGCCCGGTCCCCGATCTCCACGTGGAACGCCCTCACATCTCCTCCTGGCTCCCGGCCACGACGTTGCCGTCCGCGTCGATCCGCACGCCGGGGCCAGCGACGTCGCCACCCACCCGGCGCACCGCCGCGATCCGCTCGAACACCTGCTTACCGGAGCCCAGCCGCTCCACCGACGGCACCACCACCAGGTCGGCCTTGCCGTCGGCGACGTCGGCGACGGCTTCCCGCCAGCCGCGAGCGCCGACGTGCTCGCCGACCACCTCGTAGCCCTGCTCCGCGCAGTACCGCCGCGCGAGCTTCGTCAGCTCCTCGATGGTGGCCCGGCCGCCGCGCACCGCCCGGGAGAACAGCGCCGCCCGGCGCCGCGCCCAGCGCCGCGCCGCTTGGTCCCACCGCGCGTGCTCGTACAGCCGTGACAGGTCAGGCCCGGAGCCCTCCACGTCGGGACCGCAGCGCACGAACTTCCGCGCCTCGACGTCCCAGCGCACGTGCCAGCCGAACTCGCGGCACTCCCGGTGCGCCGGCCACCGGCCGGTCCAGTCGGCCCGGCCGCAGTCGTGGCCCGCGGTATCGGGCTGCGTCCGGCACCACATGCGCTTCCGGCCGGTGGCCAGGCACTCGGCCACGTCGCAGTCGTCGCGGTGCGCGTCGCCGATCGCCACCTCGCACGCCGGGCAGGTGCCGCGCAGCAGCTCCTCCATGCTGTCGGCCGGGCCTGCGCCGGAGGCGCGCACCAGCTCGGTACGCGCCTCCGGCCAACCCGCAGGGGTCCCGCTCACTCGTCGCCCTTCGCGTCCGGCTCGGCCGCGTCCAAGTCCGCCTCCGGGCACGGGTCCGGGTCGGCCTCGGCCTGCGGCTCGGCGTCGCCCTCGGGCAGCTGCACGTCCTCGATCGGCCGCACGCCCTCGGCGTCCTCCACGGAACCTTCGGCGTCGTCGTACTCCAGCTCGGCCGCGGCCTCGGCCTCTTCCTGCTCCAGCGCCCGCTGCCGCTCTTCCTCCTCCTCGACCAGCTCGGCGTGCCAGGTCTTCTCGGCCTCCGACAGCTCGTAGCCCTCGGCCACCAGGCGGTTCAGCCACGGCAGCACCAGGTGGTTCCGGTTGGAGTACCGCCCGGCCGCCACGGTCGACGTGTTGGCCTCGTGCGCGGCGATGAACCGGGCGACCAGCAGCCGGTTCAGCCGGTCGATCCCGGCGGTCTGCCCGTCGCGCGGGTCACCGCCGGCGAGGGCCGCGACCATCTCCTCCTCGGCCCGGTCGTAGAAGCCCGGCATCACCACGGCGGCGCGCATCGCGTCGACCAGCAGCGTCTTCGCCGCCTTCGCGCTGCCCCACCGCTCGACGAGGAACCGGCGGCGCACCTCACCGGCGTCCAGCAGCTTCTGCTTGCGCTCCTCGGCCTCCCGCTTCGCCAGCTCCTCGGCGACCTTCTGCGCGGGGCTCTTGTACTGCGTCCACTTCGTGCGCTTGTACCCGTGGGCGTCGGGGTCCTCGCACACGATGACGGCCCGCATGTTCCCGTACGAGCCCTCGATGATCGCGCCGAACCCCTCCAGCGTCTTGACCTGCTCGACGTCGATCGGCTGGTCGTCGGCGTTGGTCAGGTCCTCGACCTTGGTCATCGCGCAGTTCCACGGCCAGTCCTTCGGCTTCTTCAGCACCCGGACGCCGGCCTCGGTCAGCTCGGCCGTCAGCGTCTCGGTGGACGCCTTGTCGTCCCGCTTGCGCTTCTCCTCCTGCACGCGGTGCCGGACGCCCCAGCCGCTCTCGACGCCCTTGAGGATGCGCTCCATCGCCTTCGGGTCGTCCTCGAACTGCTCCAGCTCGGCGACGTCCTCCAGGGTCAACTTGCCGGCGTCGGCCGCGCCGGTCGCCACCTCTCCGAGCTTCGTCAGCTTCAACGCCGCGTTGACGTGCTTCTGCGTACGGCCGGTCCGCCGCGCGATCTCGGCGACGTCCAGGCCGAACAGCTCCAGCTGCGCGTACCCGGCGGCCCGCTCGCTCTCGGTCAGGTCGGCGCGCTGGTCGTTCTCGATCAGCATGGCGACGACCTGGGAGGGGGCCATCCCCTCCATGTCGGGCCGCACCAGGCACGGCACGGTGTGCGGCGTGCCGTCCGGCCAGTCGCCGGCCTCGATCGCCTCGACGGCCGCCGCCGCCCGGCGGTGCCCGGCGACGATCCGCATGCCGCCGTCCTCGGGGACGACGGTCAGCGCCTGCAGAACGCCGCTGGCGGCGATGGAGGCGCGCAGCTCGGTCAGGTCGCCGAGCTGGGTGCGGAGGTTGGTCGGGTGCGCGACCAGCTCCCGCGGGTCGATCTGGGCGAGGTACGGCGCGTTCTTCTTCGCGCGCCGCGTCTTGGTCGGTGCTGTCACTTCCGTTCTCTCCTCTTCCACGTGAACACGGAGATACGCCGCGTAGCGTACATAAACATTGTATCAGTCAAGATCATCCACCGTCCAATCAGGAACCGCCCTGACCTGCTGTTTTGCCGCGCAGCGGCGACGCCACCACCGCCCGCCGGGACTCCTTCGACCGCAGGTACGTCACGCCGTGCACCAGGGCGTCCAGCCGGTCCGGGGAATCGCCGGACTCCGGCGTCCACGTCGTCAGCTGGTCCTCCAGCGCCGGGAACGTCCCCACGTGGTGCACGCGCGGCGGGTCGACCTCGTACCGGGCGGCCACCGGCTCGGCGCGCACCCGCTTGCTCGCGCGGGCCTGCACCACGTCGATCGGCGGGTCACCGCCGCCGACCAGGCCCTCCTTCTGCATGGCCACCCACGCGTCGACCAGGATGTCCCGCAGCCACGCCGACGAGCCCTCGTACACCACCACGTCCGCGTCGACGTCCAGGTAGCACTGCCAGATCCGGCGGGCCGCCGCCATGCCGGCGATCTTCATGCTCCGGTCCGCCAGCACGTAGTGCTCGCCGTCCTCGCCCCGGCCGACCGCGACGATGCCCGTCTCGTCGCTCGTCTCCGACACCGTGTCCGCCGGGTCGACGCTCACGACGGTCCGCACCAGCGGCGGCACGTCGTCCTTGTCGACCCGGCCGGCCTCGATCCACGCCGACTTCCACAGCGCGCCGTCGACGTCGGACAGCAGCTCGGCGTCCAGCTCCTGCCGGCCCAGCCGGGTGCCGCCGTACTGCTCCAGCAGCTCCTCCAGCGCCTCCGGCGACAGGTTCTCCGCGTTGTCCAGCGTCCGGCCGCGGGTCACCACCACCCGGGGCCTGCGTGAGCGGGCACGCTGCTTCTTCGACCGCGCCAGCAGCTTCTTCACGTGCGGCAGCGGCTTCGGGGTGGTCGAGATGACCATGCGCGGGCTCGCCGCCTCGCGCATGCAGAACCACAGCATGTCGAACACGCCCTGCGCCGTCTGCACCGGCCACGCCGCGTACTCGTCGAGCCAGCAGCCGTCGAAGTCGTAGCCGCGCAGCACGTCGGGGTCCTGCGCGCCGAACCCGCGGATGATCGCCCCGTTCGTCAGCTCCAGGTACGGCTCGCTCTTGTTGAACGTCCGCACCTCCTTCGGCGGGATCACCGCCAGCAGGCCGGCACGCCGCGCCGTGAAGCAGACGTTGAACACCTCCCGGTGCGTCTTGGCGACCACCGCGTAGTGCCCGCCCGGCCTGGCCCCCGCCCACTTGCGCACCGTCTCCGCCCCGGTGCGGGTCTTGCCGAAGCCACGGCCCGCCAGCAGCATCCAGATCCGGTACCAGGCGGGCTCCATCTGCTCCGGCCTCGCGTGCCTCGGCCAGTCGTACCGGACGAGGCCCTGGACCTCCGACACCTCGCGCAGGTACGCGGCCAGCTCGGCGTCGGTCATCAGCGCCGGGTCCGGGTACGCCAGCAGCATCGGTCAGTCCCCGGCCCGCATCTCGGCTTCGCGCTGACGCAGGTCGACGGCCGCAACCCAGGCCAGCACCAGCAGCGCCGCCAGCATCAGCGCCGGACAGCCGAGGGCCGCTGGGCCGACCCACCGCAGCCCGGCCCACATCGCCAGCACGATCAGCGCCAGCCACGCGCCGAGCAGCAGGCGCCACGTCCAGGCGCGGAAACGCAGCGTTCGCCGCTGCACCCGGGTCAGCCGCCTCGGCGGGGCGAGGCGCACCGGCGGCGGGGGCTTCGCGTCCAGCTCTGCCCATCCGCGCACCTCCCCGCCCGGCTGGTACGCCGGCCGGGCGGCGACCGGCGCCCGGTGGTCGAGCAGCAGCCTGCCCGAGCGGGGGCCGCGCCTCACCGCGCGACCGCCCACGCCACGACGGTCACGCCGCCGAGGGCCGCCGCGCCCATTAGCAGCAGCCCGCCGGCCGCGCACCACGCCGCCCACCGGGGCATCCGCAGCTCCACCGCGATCCACGCCTCGCCCTCATCCCTGTTCCGTCGCCCCACCGGGCTCCTCCTCGTCCTCGTCGTCGCCGCCCGGGTCGTCCGGCTCGGCGGTCAGGTTGGCCTGGCCGGCGCGGGCGGCGGCCTCGGCCATCAGCGCGCGGAAGAAGTCGGCGCGCTGCTGCTCGCTCATCTGCTCGACCTCGGCGCGGATCGGCCCGCCGTCAGGGCCCGTGTGCGCCGTCGTGGAGTCAGGCAGGCCCAGGGCCAGCCGCTCGACCCGGGTCGACACCTCCAGCCAGCGGGCTACGTCGCCGGGGGTGAGCTTCGACGCGTCGAGGGTCTGCAACCGGGCGACGATCTTCCCTTGCAGCGCCGACGCCACCCGGGCGTGCCGGCGGGCCATGTCGCGCCGCTGCTCGGCCAGGCTCTCGGCGTACAGCCGGTCTTCTTCCCGGTCCCACGCCTGCGCCCGCTGCACCCATCGCCACTTCGTCGCGAGCTTGTGGAGGTAGTCCCGGGATTTGTGGACCTGCTCGGCGACCTTCGCGACGGTGCGGGTGCGGCCCAGGTCGCGGTACAGGGCGAAGTACCCGTACGCCCGCTCGGGCTCGCTGCGCTGCCGGTCCCAGGGCAGTACCTCCGGCTCGCTCATGGTCACCTCCTCGTGCTGCTAGGCGGGCGGCCCGGCGGGTGCTGCGCCGGGCCGCCCACGTCTCAGTGCCCGACCTTGCGTCCTCCGCTCATGGGCGGCCGGGCGATCGCCGCGTTGCCGTACATCAGGGCGTCGTCCAATGCGGTCAGCACCATTGACGTCTCGCGGCCGGCGGGCAGGCTGCGCATGGCTTCCGCCATCACGCCCTTGATCGTTTTCCGCCACGCGGCGTGCGCCTCGGCCGTCTCCAGGTTCTTCGGCGGGTGGTAGTCGCAGCGCCGGTCCAGCTCGTAGCTCTGCCGCTCGTCGAGTCCGGCATACACTTCGCCGGGGGTGGAGTCGGGCATTTCTTCCTCCTAGTGTCCGGTCGCGGTTATCTACTGCGACCGCATGGGCGTCGCCGCTGATGGAGCGACGTCGTGACGGGATGTCACGTCACGTGGACGGTTGTGGCTCGGGGCGGCTAAAGTGGACTCGACGGTGGCCCTGCGTCACCGGTTTCTCCTGCCGACTGCCGGTGGCCCCACGCCCGGCGAGGGTTGGCACAGAGGGACAAGGGCCGAAAGCTCGCGCAGGTACGGTCGCGCGCCCGCGCGACCGATGCGGCACGTCTATCCAACGGCGGCTGCGTGGGGAGCCGTCGAGGAATGGACGTTTGCCATGACCAGAAACAAGGTCGCGAAGCAGCTCGCCTCTCAGCAGGGGATTTCCTACGCCGCCGCGCTGCGCCAGGTGCGCCGGGCGTACCAGCCGGCCTTCCCGTCGGTGGAGTCGCTGCTGCCGGGTGCGATCGCCAGCGACTGTGAGGCGATGGCCGGTCACGAGATCGGGCGCCGGCTCGGAGCGAACTGGCGTGCGGGGCTGTCGTTCGGCGACGTTGAGTTGCCCTACGACGTCCTGGCGGACATCGAGGTCGAGAAGGCCGAGCCCGATCTCGGCACGGTCACGTGGAGCCAGACTGAGGAGTTCCCCGACGGGGATTCGGTGGGCCACGCCGAGGTGGAGGCCGAGGTGACCTTCACCGGGTACGGCAAGCTGGCCGCGGTGAAGGGTCACCCCGAGCTGGTGGTCGTTGACCCCGACGTCGACGGTGACGCCCAGGTGAGCTTCCACAGGCGGGTGCGGCTGCACTGGCACGTCGTTTACCGGCCTGGGGTGGACTACCTGGACCTGACGCGCGCGGGCGCGTCCGAGCTGGTGCCGATCAACCCGCACAACTAGGCACCGGCAGGGCATCGGGCGTCCGCCGCGCATCGCGGCGGACGCCCTGCTCATCGCCATCACAGGCCCGCGAGACAGTCAGCGGCCAGGAGCTCCAGTGCCCGCCACCGCTGGTCGGCAGGCACCTCGCCCGAGCGCACCAGCTTGTCCACGGCACGGGCCAGCACAGCGGCGGCGTCGGCCGGCATCGAACGAGTCTCCAGCACTGTCTCGATCGGCACCAGACGGCCCGCTGCGCCGATCGCCTCGCCGGACTCTGGGTCGAACCACACGCCGTCCCGCAGCTCGCCCAGGTGCCGCTCGAACACCGCCAGGATCAGTCCAAGGGCAGTGGCCACGTTCCCGACGTTGTGGGCGCCGTGCGCGGTCGCCAGCGCGTCCAGCGTCGCCTCGTAGTCGGCGTACCCGGCCAGCCAGCGGCTGTCGGCCTGCACCAGCTTGCGCGCCTCCTCGAACGAGGCCCGGGCGGCGTCCAGCTCGTGCGGCAGGAACACCAGCTGCACCGTGGCAAAGTCCAGGTTCGCCTCGGACAGGCCCTCCAGGTCGACCTGCGCGAGCAGGTCGAGCTGCTTGTCGTCCAGGCCCGAGTAGGCCCGCCAGTCCACGTCGTCCAACTCCTCGTACAGCTGCTTCAACGTGGCCGGGTCGTCCTCGCCGGCGATCGCGTTGTGCGACAGCTGCAATGCGACCTGCCGAGCCCGGGACAGCTTCTGCTGCACCACCATCACCGTGATCTCGGCCAGGCCCGCGTCGATGGATGCCATGACCCGGTGGTTGCCGGACAGCACCACCTTCCGGTCGCCGTCGACGTCGTGCCACACCAGCGGCACGCTCGTCAGGCAGCCGTCCCGCCTGATGTTCGCCACCAGCCGGTCGTACTGCTCCTTGCGCATGTACCGCGCGTTGACCTCCAGCAGCGTCAGGTCCTGCGGCCGGACGGTCATCAGCCGCGGGTCCAGGGGCAGCTCGTCGACGTCGCTCACCGCCCGCCTCCCTCGCGGTACTGGATGGCGAACCCGGGGATGCCGAGCCCGAAGTCCGGGTCGGCGCTCGCCGGCCGGATCGGCGCGTGCAACACGAACTCGTCCGGGGTGCAGGCGGGCCGGTTCGGCATCAGCCCGGCGGGCACGCCCGTCCACCGGAACCGCTCCTGGCACCCGAGGCAGCGGATCGAGAGCTCCACGATGTACGCCACCACCGTGGGGTCGTCGTCGGAGGCGGTCAGCCGCTGCACGTCGGCGTCCAGGTGCATGTCGGGGTGCCCGCACGGCTTGTCCGGGTCGGCCGGCTCGTGCCGGAACTTCCCGTGCGTCGGGCACACGCCCGTCTCCGCGCCCTGGTCGCACTGGTAGGGCGTCGTCCCGTCCCACAGCGTCTTCGGGCAGCCGGTCTGCTCGGCGGCGGGCGGCTCGCCGCCGCGGTGCTCGTCGCTCATCGCTCGTCCTTCCCGTGGCGGCGCTTCCACTCCGCCAGCGCCTCTTGCAAGGTCCAGTCACCCAGGGGGCCGCCGTACTGGAGCTGGTAGCGGTGGATGCCGTCGGCGGCCGGCTCGCTGCGCTTCTGCAGCTTCACGCCGGGGATGCCCCGGCCGTACTTGGCGCTGTTCGGCCGGTCGGTGAACGCCGTGGTCGACCAGCCGGTCAGCCGCTTTGACAGGGACCGCTGCAACAGCAGCTGCGCCTCGCGGCTGGCGGCCGCCATCACGATCAGCTTCGCCAGCCGCCGGTACCGGGTCCACGACACCGGGAAGTCGCTCATCAGGTACGCGGTGCTCGGGTCGAACTTCGGCGGCAGGTACGCGAACGCCCCGATCAGCTTCCCGTCGACGCTGACGCCGCAGGCGAGCAGCGGCGACCCGGGCAGGATCGTCTTGCTCATGAACTGGCTGCGCACCGCCGAGAACTGCCCGCCGGTCAGCACGTGCAGCGCCATGCGGTCGCCGAGGTCCTCGTCTGGGCCGATCTTCGGCAGCAGGATCGGCGCGACCTGCTGCGCGGGGGCGACGACCCGCCGCGCGCCCGAACTGGCGTACACGTAGATCGGCATGCCGCGGTTGGACGTCTGCACGACGCCGCGCAGCCAAGGGCGCAGCTCGTCACGGGCGATGTGCAGGCCGAGGATCCAGTGCGGCCGGTCGAGCACCGCCCCGATGATCTCCTCCTTGCCGTCCTCGTCCAGCAGCTCGTAGCTCGGCGCCGGCCAGTCGAAGAACTCGTCAATGCCGGCGAACTGCGCCTCGTAGTCGCCCGCGTAGAACGGCGGGAACATCGCCACCGGCGCGTCGGCCGGCACCACGTCGCGCAGGTAGTCCCGCACGTCCCCGCAGTAGTAGTCGGCCAGGCGCAGCGTCAGCGCCGACAGCTTCGCCACCGTCTTGGCGTGCATCGTCGGGAACTGCCCGACGGTCGCCCGGACCATCCGCTCGTAGTAGACGCCCTGCCGGCCGACGTACTGGAGGAACCGGGTGCCGAGCATCAGCGTGGCCAGAGTGTCCGTCGATGTGACCAGGTACGGCTCCAGCCACGCCAACTCCTCGCGGTGCTCCTCCTTCAGCCGGTAGTCCAGCTCCCGGCCGGCGAGCCACCAGCCGAGCGCCGAGCTGTACGCCTGGACGTCGTTGCCGTGGATCGCGCGCCGCTCACCGGGCCGGCTGTGCAGCGTCCGCTCGATCGTGAAGTTCCCCGAGCAGCCGACGTACAGGTCGGTGTCCGGCCAGCTCTCCGCGTGCTCGTAGATGATCGAGCGCAGGTCAGCGGGGATGCTGCCGTGGAACACGCCGCTCACCACCTTCCCCCGTGGCCGGGCGTCGAGCGCCGGCCAGGACTCGAACCTGGGCCTCCACCGTGGAACGGCGGCGTGCCAGCCAACAGCACTTCCAGCGCACCGCGTGCCATGCACGCGCAGTGCCAGATCGTAGCCGTACATCTGACGACCGGCGAGAGGTGCTGGCAGATTCTGATCTCGCTGTGGCCTGGCGTAGCCCACCGTAGACCTCTCCGGCCGCAATGGTCTACAGTGGCCCCACATCCAGCGCCGGGGGGCAGGAGGAGGACGAGGTGGCCAGGGACTACACCTACGCCGAGGCCGCGGCGAAGCTTCGCATCGCGGAAACCACCCTCCGGCGCTGGGTGTCCAAGGGCCGCATCCCCTGCCACCGGCTCGGCCGCAAGGTCCGCTTCACCGACGCAGACCTAGAAGCTGCCTACCAGGCATCGCCAGCGCTGGCCCGGCGCCGTTGACGTAAGGCACGCCCTCTAGAGCGTCCTAGGAGGGTGCATGCCTAGCGGGCGGCGAGCCCAACCGGCTCGCCGCCCGCTCCACGTCCCACTTATCAAGATCGTCTCGTCCGGTAGGGCGCTCCACCCTGTCCCCGTCCGGGGAGGCTGGACGGTCTACGACTGTCCGACGAGGAGATCCGCTCTTAGCCGACGAGCAGGTCATCAACCCACATACCCCAGTAGCCGTCCTTCTGAATGGCCAGGGGATCGACCGAGGCAATGCGGGACCTCAGAGCGGCCGAAAGCCGTTCACCTGCCTCATCGTCGCCGGGGAAGCGACGGGCTTCAGCCATGATGTCCAGCAACTCGTCCAGGCAACTCAAGAAACTGCCAATGTCCGAGTTGACGAACCCCGCCTCCCTATCCGCACTCTGATCAAGAAGGAGCACATGCCCTGTACCACGTTCAAGCACGAAGGTGGCCAAGTCGACTCTTGGTTCGAACGTGTCCTTGATCGAGCCGATCACGTAGCCTCCGGCGGAGGCGTCCGTTGAGGTGGCGCGAACCGCGCCGTCGCCCAGAGCCGAGGAGAAGACGGTCGGCATCAAGTCGCTGATTGCCACCTCGATAGGAAGTCCCCGGGCGAGCACCGCTTTGGCGGCGTCCGGAAGGTCGAGCCTCGCCAGCTCTACCGCCGGCAGGCGGTGTAGCTCCTCACTCATGCTGCTGATGATGACACCGTTGCCTTCGGAGGCGTACGAGCCATCCACGGGCCAGTCGCCCCGGGGCGCAATGGTCACGAGCGGGCACGAGAGGCGAGCGGCAGGGCCGCTGGGAGCAGGCGTTTCGGGCATCACAGCCGGTTGAGCGCGCTCTTCCAACTGGCGGTGCGTACCCGTAGCGGTCAGAAGCTCCATGAATGCGGGTGGCTCACCCGAACCTCGTTGATGTCCGGGGCCACCAGGCCATGGGCGGCAACTCATCCGGCGGGCGAGACATTCCGAGTGGGCCGGCCGTCGGCGGCTGGCGGTCGGCCCACTCGGGCGCAGCTACTTCGCCACGCTGCCAGCGGCGGGTCGACGCCGCCAGGCCAGGAGGCCGAAGCCCAGGCCGGCAAGGCCGGCGACCAGCCCGGCGATGCCGAAGGTGAGCGCCCAGCCGGTGCGGCCGTCGTCGGTGTTGGTGGTGTCGCTGGCGCTCACGGTGGCGATGTTGTTCGAGCCGGCCGCCGGCGTGGCGGCCGCATCCTTGGCCGGGGCCTTGGCGAGCTTGAGGACCGGGGCAGGGTGCTCGGGCTCGGAGCCGTCAGCGCTGGGTTCCTCGATCCACCGCACGACCTCGCCGTTGGAGTAGGTCTGCAGCGCCTTGAAGATCATCGTGTCGACCTCGGGCAACGGACCGGCGGAGATTTCGAACTCCTGGAACTGGCCCGGCTTGATCATGTTGGCGTTGCCACCCTCGGCCGTCCACGTGATCTTCGACGGAGCCTCCGTCACCTGGCTGCCGTGCATCTCGATCGGCTTCGCGAGCGTGGTCTTCTCGACCTGCACCGTCCATCCCGGCATCGGCCGCACCGACACCGACGCCAACGGCGCGTCGGCCGGCAAGGCAACTTCGACCTTGGTCGTGCCGGCGTTGTCCCGCTCGTTCGGCACCCGGAAAGCAAGCTTGGCGTAGCCGCCCTGGGTCGCCTCACGCGGGTTGACGCTCACATGCGCAGACGACACGCCGACTCCGATGGTTACAGCGGCAAGCGTTCCGGCCAGGGTTGCGGCGGCCAGCCTGGCCACCGATCGTGCACGCATCAACAGGCTCCTTGATCCACAAATCCGCGCCAGCCGGCCGCGCCGCCCGCACGAGGTGGCCGAATGGCCACCACACATTGGTCGTATCTCAGGTCGGCCGAGTTCCCGGAGATTGAGCGCGTCAGGCGACTGTTCGCCAGCGGAGAGTGCCCCAGGCCGGTTGCACCCAAGCGTGGTCCGTGCGATCTGCGTGCGATAAGGGCCGGCGATCAGCGGGATTCCGGGGTCAACGGCGGTCAGACCGGACAGACGTGATCCCAGGGCGCAACGTAGAGCGCCGACCGGCGTTACCGCTGGTCGGCGCTCTACGGGCCCGGCGAAAGGCCATGTGCCAGAGCGGGGTCGAACCGCCGACCTTCCGATTTTCAGTCGGACGCTCCGCTCCGGTGGCCGACCACGCCAGTCAGGGCTCCGGTGATGGCCAGGGCTTCCGTGCTCACCGGCTCTCCCGCCGGTCCAACTCCTCGGCCAACCGCCTCAGCTCCCGCGTTTCGGCTTCGTAGCCCGGCTTGCCGAGGTTCTCGAAGGGGCTGGTCCCGGGTTCTGGCAAGTGAAGGCGGTAGCCGTCGTTGTTCAACTTTCGGCCTTCACACCCCTGCCGCATGGAGTCGTAAAGCTCCTCGTCTGGAGCCAGGCCGGGAAGGTGGGAGAACATTTGACGCATCTTCTCGATCTCGGCCTCGGTCGTCGGCGGAACGCCCCGCGCTTCTTCAAGCTGTCGTTTGGCCTCGATGTGCTCACCTAGCCGAAGCTGCCAGCCGATCTGGTGGACATGGCTGATGACGTCGATCAGCGACTCTCGATCGGAGACCCCTGTGGGTTCAAGTACGCCCCCAGCTCGGTCGATGTCTACGTAGAAGCCCCGCTGCTTGAGCCTGTCGTGCCGCCGAGTCCACCGTTTGATGGTTCCCAGGTAGGCGAGGTTCCTCTCTGGGTCTGCGGGCTCGGTGCCGAACCAGTACCGCTCCTCGGCAAGGAAGGTGTGGACCAGCTCCAGCTTCTCCTGGTGGCTTGCCCACAGGTTCTCCAGTCGGGTGTTCACGAACGGCTCACCCTCTGGTGCGTATGCCATTTCCACGCGCCGTTCGTGGAGGGCGATGGCCTTCCCCGATTCCTCCATGGCGAGGATGGCCAGCGACCGCGCGAGACCGACGTTGCCGAGGTCCAGTACAGCAAGCGCGGACGTCAGGAGCCGGTCGGCGTTGGCCAGGAGAGCGTCCTGTAGTTCGACCACCTGGGTCGGTGACAGGTTCGGTAGCTTCCGTACAGGCATGACTCGCCCTAGTCGACCTTGCTCTCGGGATCCGCGATGAACGCTAGGAACTCGATGCCGAGCGGAGTCGTCGCCGGCACCCACAATCCGCCAGCCGACATGATCCCGCTGAGTGACTGGTTGATCAGGCCAGCGGTGGTAAGCGCCCCGGCGTACCGGTCAATCAGATCGCGGCGGCCGGCAAGCTCAGGCATACCGGCCTCGATGATGGCGGTCTTCGGGCCCATGGAGATGTCCGGCCGAGGCATTCCGTGGCGGTCGAACCAGCCAGGCGGATCGGAGAGTAGCTTCAGCATTCGCACGTGGGTCGGGGTGAACCGGTCGATCGTGTCGAAGAAGAGCTGCTGCGTATCGACGTCCGGCGCGTCGGGCATCACAGAGTTGACGACCGCGTTGCGCAGCACCTCGAGCTTCTCGGCGCGTGAGGTGCGGTCAGCGATTTGCGCGGCGGTGGTCAGCGCGTCCATGAACGCGTCCTCGCTGGTGAGCTTCGCGAAGTCACCGACCTGATCTTCGAGCTCGTGCACCTTCGCAGCAAGGTCGTTCAGCCAGCGGGTGCGCCGGTCGGCAAGGCGCCGGCCAGCGAGTTCGTTGAAGGCGACCTGGAGGGCGCTGCCCGCGACGGGCACGAACGAAATGGCCATCTCGGCGGACTTTGCGAGCCCTTGCCTTCGGTCGCTGTCCTCGGGGTACGGTTCCACGCTGGGCATGATGCCCCACTGCCGCAACCTTGGGCCGGAACGTGGGCGCTCGTTTGCCTGCCCGATGCCACTGCAGCACGCTGGCCGATGGCGCCCGAGCGGGCGGCTGGTGACCCGCCGCCCGCTCGCTGTCGGGTGGGCCTCGCTACCCGACCGCTGAGCCCGCGGTCAATGCATCGACGCCGAGGAAGTCCCCGACGATCTGGCGCACCGGCTCGTGGTGCCGGCGGGTCGCGTGCACGTAGACGTTCATCGTCGTGGTCACGCTGGCGTGCCCGGCCATCGTCCGCAGCGCCGCCAGGTCGACGCCCTCCGTGGCCAGCAGCGTCAGCAGCGAGTGCCGCAGCCCGTGCATCGTCATCCGGCGCGGCAGACCCTTCTCGCGGGCCAGGTCGCGGATCTTCACCCACCGGTCCGTGTAGAAGTCCTCGTACCGCCAGTGGTTGCCGCGCGGCGCCACGAACACGAACTGCCGGCCCGGCTCGCGGCTGGCAGCCGCGCACCGCTCGGCGACCATCCGCGCCACCGCGGCGGTCAGCGGCACCTCCCGGTAGCCCTGCTTCGTCTTCGGCTTGGGCTCGACCACCCACCGCCGGTTCACCTTCCGCAGGACCTGCACGATGGACACCGTGCCCCGCGCGACGCTGACGGCCCGGGGCGGCAGCGCCGACACCTCGCCCCAGCGCAGCCCCGTCGACAGCTTGCACAGCAGCAGGTCCGCCGCCTCCGGGTCGACCGCGTACGCCGCCTCGATGAACAGCCGGGCCTCGTCCGGGCTCTCCAGGATGTCCCGCTCGGCGCGCGGGCCCTCGGGCAGCGGCAGGCCGTCCATCGGGTTCGACGTCCGCACGGCGGGCTCGCCGTCCTCGCCTGGCCGGCACGCCGCCTTGAAGATCGGCACCACCGTCTCGCCCCGGATGTTGGCGATCGTCTTCGCCGAGAGGCCGGCGTCGCGCAGGCCCTGCTGCCACTCGCGCATCTCCCGCCGGGTGATGTCGGCGATCGGCCGGTCGCCCAGCCGCGGGAAGACGTGCTTCTCCAGGCGCTCCCGGTACTTGCGCACCGTCTCCGGGTGCGGCTTCACCAGCTGGCCCAGCCACTCCTCGGCGTACGCCCGGAACGTCAGCACGCCCTCGGCCGGCTCCGGCGCCGGGGCGGCCACGCCGGCGGGCACCAGGTGCGCGAACCCGTGCTCGGCCAGCTGCTCCGGCGTCGGCCGGTGGTTGCCGTTGGCGTCGACCAGCGCCTTGAAGCGCTTCGCGTCGACCTGGTAGTCGAACTGCTGGCCGTCCCACTTGCCCGTGCCGCCGATGCGCCACTTCACCCGCCAGCGGGTGACCTTGCCGCCCTCGTACTGCCTCTTCTCGATCTGCGCCACCGTTCCTCCACGTGAACGCGGCGGCCTCGACCCGGTGTCCTGCGGGCTCCGCCGCCGACGCACCTATATGCGTAATGGTGGGACCGTAACCGGATCGCTCGCCGGACACAAGATCGCGCCAGCCGCTGCGGCGGACGGCACGGTTCAGGGCCCGTGATCCCGTGGTGATCCCCTGGCGGCAAACAGCCCGAGAAACGATCAAGGCCGCTAACCTGAGTTCTGCCAGGTCAGCGGCCCAAAGCCTGTGTCGTTCGTACTGGTGTCCGAGGGGGGACTTGAACCCCCACGCCCTATACGGGCACTAGCACCTCAAGCTAGCGCGTCTGCCATTCCGCCACCCGGACTTACTCGTCCAGCCTACCCTGTCGGCCGAGGTGATCTTTTCACCGGTTCGGCCGCCCCGGTGGGCCGCACGGGGCATTACTGTACACGGCCCAGATGGATCATGCACATCGCCACCCGTGCACGGCGTATCCGCAGGTCAGCAGGGATGTCTCATCGGCTCCGCGAGCCAGCGGATTTGGGATAGGCCGGCCCGGGTAGCGTCCGGGCACCCATTCCGGGCAGCATTGCTCCCGTGTCACACCCCTCCCCCTTGGCCGCCGCTCAACACCAGGCCCTCGCCCTGCGTTCCGCGGGCGACCTGGCCACCGCCCGCCGCCTGCTCGCCGAAGCGATCGCGGCGGCCCGGCCGGCGTACGGGGAGGACCACCCCGACGTGCTGGCCACCGGCCACATGCTGGCTCGGCTGCACCGCGAGGCCGACGACCCGGCCGCCGCCCGGCGGGCGTTGGAGGAGGCGTACGCGGCCGGCGAGCGTCGCCGCGGCGAGGCCGACCCGCTGATGCTCGCGCTCAGCTTCGACCTGGCGGGCGTCGCGGAGGAACTCGGCAACCGGCACGAGGCCCGCCGCAACTACACCCGCGTGGCCACCGCCGGGCCCGCGGTGCTCGGTCCGGACCACCCTGCGGTACGCGCGGCACGCCAGTACCTCGGCGGCTCCGCCGCCGCTCCCGCCCCGCAGCCCGCGCCGACCGCCTTGGCCGCCCCGACGGTTTCGATGCCGGTCATGGGCCACCCACGCCAGCCGCCGGCACCCGCCACCCCGGCCCCGCCCCGCCCGGCGTCACCTGTTGCCCCCGCCCCGCACGCCGGGCCGCCGGTGGCCGGCGCGGAGTGGACGCCGCAGGCCGGAGCGGTTCCCGCGCCGGTGCAGGCGTCTCCCTGGGCGTCGTCGGGCACCGCTGCGGGACACCCGCTGCCTCCACCGCCCACCGGGCCCGGGCCGTCCCGGCCCAGCGCGGCTGCCCCTGTCGCGCCCCTGCCGCCACCCCCGGTCATCCTGGCCCCGCGCACCGCCATGCCGGCCTCCGGCCCGGTGCCTCCGGGTCCGCCCGTCGCGCAGCCGCCCGCTCCGGCGCCGCACACCGCCGCCGGCCCATCACCGGCCGCCGTGCCGCAGGCCGCCGCCATGCCGCCGCGGGCCGCCGGGGCGCCAGGGCCGGCCTCGACGTACCAGGCCGGGCCGGTCCACCCCCCGCAGTCGGCGAGGCCGGTGCCACCCGTC
>NZ_JAPDPH010000010.1 GCF_026013475.1 Micromonospora yasonensis
ACCGGCAACGTGTACGGGGCGCCCCCCGCCGCGGGCGGCCGCCCGGGTGGCGAGCCGCCGGCCGCCGGCCCGGACGCGACCAGCGTGTTGCCCCGCCCGCCTCGCTGAGCCCGGGTCCGGCCGCCCGCCGGGCGTTACGGTGACGGTGTGTGGCGGCGACCTGACCGGGTGACCACCACGCCGAGCGGCGGGTGCCGTTCGTGTCGAGACGTGGCACGGTGCCGGTGCCGGTTCGCCGATAAGATCGCGTGCGCCGGGCGGCACCGTCGACCGGTGAGACCGCCTTCGTGGAAGGAGCCGCGCCGTGGCCCTGGACCCGCAGTTGCTCGAGATCCTCGCCTGCCCGGACACACACCACGCCCCGCTCGACTACGACCCGCAGGCGCAGACGCTGACCTGCACCGAGTGTGGCCGGATCTTCGAGGTGCGTGACGACGTACCGGTGCTGCTGCTGGACGAGGCGCGCGGCGGGCCCGCGACGGACGACGCGCGCGGCGGCTCCGCGACGCAGCCGTGATGGAGGGTACGGCCGGGGTCAGCGGGCACCGGCACGCCGACGAGTCGCTGCTGGACGATCCCGATCGGCTGAACGAGCGGGATCCGGGCGGCATGCTGCGGTTCACCGCGTCCGCCGGCGCCCAGGTGCGCGAGTCGGC
Source organism: Micromonospora yasonensis (assembly GCF_026013475.1). Taxonomy (GTDB): domain Bacteria; phylum Actinomycetota; class Actinomycetes; order Mycobacteriales; family Micromonosporaceae; genus Micromonospora; species Micromonospora yasonensis. Next base: position 657 of record NZ_JAPDPH010000010.1, read on the forward strand.
GGCGCTGGCCGCCGAGGCGAACCTGAGCGTGCTGGCCGACGAGGGTCGGCCCCGCGCGGTAGTCATCGCTGGCATCGGCACCGCCGGGCGTACCGGTGACGTGCTGGCCACGGTGGCCGGGCCGCGCTGCCCGGTGCCGGTGATCCCGCACCGCAGCGCGGGCGTGCCGGGCTGGGTGGGCGCGGCGGACGTGGTCATCGCGGTGAGCGCCTCCGGCCGCAGTCCTGAGGCACTGGGCGCCGCCGAGGCCGCGCACCGGCGGGGGGCCCGTCTGGTCGCGGTCGGCGCCCCGGACTCCCAGCTCCAGTCGGTGGCGGAGCGGGCCCGGGCGCCGTTCATCCCGGTGCCGCGGCGGGCTCCGGCCCGGGCCAGTCTCTGGGCGCTCACGGTGCCGGTCCTGCTGGCCGCCCGTACGCTCGGGCTGGTGAAGGTCAACGAGGCGGACCTGGCCGAGACGGCGGCCCGGCTGGACGCCGACGCCGACCGGTGCCGCCCGTCCGCCGAGTCCTTCGTCAACCCGGCGAAGTCCCTCGCGCTGGGCCTGGCTGGCTCGATCCCGATCGTCTGGGGCTCGTCCCCGCTGGCGACCGTGGCCGCCCGCCGGTTCGGTGACACGCTCTCCGCCAACGCCCGCTACCCGGTGGTCGCCGGGGCGCTGGGCGAGGCCGGCCGGGGCCGGGTCGGCCTGCTCGACGGCGTCTTCGGCGGCCTCGCCGAGGGGGAGCGGGACATCTTCGCCGACCCCGGCGAGGACGGTGACGACGGCACCCGGCTGCGGCTGGTGCTGCTGCGCGACGGCGGGCTCAACGCGGAGGACGACACCGACGAGCCGCTCGCGGTGGAGGAGCGCCGGGCCGACGCCGTGCAGACCCTCGCCGAGCGGCGCGGGGTGCGCTGCGACGTGGTGACCGCCGAGGGCGGTTCCGCGCTGGAGCGGCTCGCCTCGCTGGTGGCGGTCCCCGACTTCGCCTCGATCTATCTCGCCCTGGCACACGGGCTGGACCCGATGGCCGTTCCGGCCGTCACGGAGATGAAGGAGCTGGCGAACCAGTGAGCGAGCGGAGCGAGCGAGCCATTTGGCTCAGCAGCGCGGCGCCTCGCGCCGCCGCCGAGCGAAGCGAGGCGGTGGCGTGAGCGCCAACGGTGGGACGAGGGCGATCATCGCTGCCCTGGCGGCGAACATCGGCATCGCCGTCACCAAGTTCGTCGCGTTCCTGCTGACCGGCTCCTCGTCGATGCTGGCCGAGGCGATCCACTCGGTCGCCGACTCCGGCAACCAGGGTCTGCTGCTGCTCGGCGGCCGCCGGGCCAAGCGGGAGGCCACCCCGGAGCATCCCTTCGGGTACGGCCGAGAGCGCTACATCTACGCGTTCATCGTGTCGATCGTGCTGTTCAGCCTCGGTGGCCTGTTCGCGCTCTACGAGGCGTACCACAAGGCGAAGCACCCGGTGGCGATCACCAGCTGGCAGTGGGTGCCGGTGGGTGTCCTGGTGGTCGCGATCGGCATGGAGGGCTACTCGTTCCGTACCGCGATCAAGGAGTCGAACCTGATCCGGGGCAGCCAGTCCTGGGTGCGGTTCATCCGGCGGGCCAAGGCGCCCGAGCTGCCGGTGGTGCTGCTGGAGGACTTCGCCGCGCTGATCGGTCTGGTCTTCGCGCTGTTCGGCGTGGGGATGACGCTGGCCACCGGGAACGGCATGTGGGACGCCCTCGGCACCGCGATGATCGGTGTGCTGCTGGTGGTCATCGCGCTGACCCTGGCGATCGAGACCAAGAGCCTGCTGCTCGGCGAGGGCGCCGACCCGAAGGATCTGGCCGCGATCCAGCGGGCCGTCGCGGAGGGCCCCGAGGTGGAGCGGATCATCCACATGAAGACGCTCTACCTGGGCCCGGACGAGCTGATGGTGGCCGCGAAGATCGCCGTGCCGGCCTGCGAGACCGCCGAGGAACTGGCCCGGGACATCAACGCCGTCGAGGCGCGGATCCGCAGCGCGGTGCCGATCGCCCGGGTCATCTACCTGGAGCCGGACATCTACAGCGCGGCGGCGGAACGGGCCGGCACCGGACAGGCGTCGCACACCGCGGTGCCGCAGCCTGAGGCCACGTCCGACAAGCCGGCGGACGCCGACGAGGTGGCCGATCGACCCGGGAGCTGACCGTGGAGTTGCTGCAGGGACAGATCCGGGACTACGCCTGGGGCTCGCGTACCGCGATCGCCGAGTTGCAGGGGCGGCCGGTGCCGAGCGACGGGCCGGAGGCGGAGCTGTGGTTGGGTGCCCACCCGGGCGCGCCGGCCACGGTGGACCGGGAGGGCAGCCCGGTGAGCCTGACCGACCTGCTGCTCGCCGAGCCGGCGCACTGGCTGGGTGAGCGGCTGGTCGGCCGGTTCGGCACCCGGCTGCCGTTCCTGCTCAAGGTGCTGGCCGCGGACGCCCCGCTGAGCCTGCAGGCCCACCCGGACGCCGACCAGGCCCGGGCCGGGCACGCGGCCGACCCGGACCGGGTCAACTACGTCGACCCGTACCACAAGCCGGAGCTGCTGGTCGCGCTGAGCGAGTTCGAGGCGCTCTGCGGGTTCCGCGACCCGGCGGAGTCGGCGGCGGCGATCGCGGCGTTCGGCGTACCCGCGCTGGACCCGGTGGTGGCGGCGCTGCGCACCGGGCCGGCGGGGCTGCGGGAGGCCGTACGCCTGTTGCTGAGCTGGCCCGAGGCGGAGCGCGCCGGGCTGGTGGCGAGCGTGCTGACGGCGGAGGTCGCCAGCCCGGACGACGGCTCCGGGTCGCGGCGCGGCTCCAGACGCGCCGAGCCGGAGTCGTCGGACGCGGTGCTGGCCCGGGCTCTGGCGGTCGACTACCCGGCCGACCCGGGGGTGCTGGTGGCGCTGCTGCTGCACCACCTGCGGCTGGCGCCGGGCGAGGCGATCTGGATGCCGGCCGGCAACCTGCACGCCTACCTGCGCGGCACCGGCGTGGAGATCATGGCGGCCAGCGACAACGTGCTGCGTGGCGGGCTCACGCCGAAGCGGGTCGATGTGGACGAGCTGCTGCGGGTGCTGCGGTTCGAGGTGCTCGACGAGCCGGTGGTGCGCCCGGTGCCGGTGGCGCCGGGCGTGGTGACCTGGCCGGTGCCGGTGGAGGACTTCGCGCTGCACCGGGTCGAGGTGACGGCCGGCGAGGCGGGGGTGCGGCTGGCGCTGCCCGGCCCGCGCGTGGTGCTCTGCCGGGCCGGCAAGCTCGCGGTGGACGACGGGGTAGGCACGGTGGCCCTGGGGCCGGGGCAGGCGGCGGTGGGCACCGCGGCCGGCGGCCCGCTGGTCATCGGCGGCGAGGGTGAGGCGTACGTCGCCACCTGCGGTCTGCGCTGATCCCGGGAACCCGGAGGCGGCCCAGCGCTACGCCGACGGAACAAGTCCGACTTTCCCGAAATAGCTTGACGCACCCCTGCTGCGGTGTGACCCTATGGGTACGCAGCGTTGTCGCGACGAAGGTCCGGTGACGCGCGGGGAACCAAACCGGGGGGATGCACGGGGCGGCCGGGCCGTGGGCGGAGAGTTCCGTTCACCACCGACCGCCCCGTGCGCTGTCCCCCGTCCGGGCGCTGCCGCGGAAGCCCCCGCGCGTAAGGTGGAAGGCTGCGCACCACATCGTTCGACAGGAGCTTCCATGACCAGCACCCTCCCGGCGGCCCCCAGCGGCGCGTCGTCCGAGGCCCGGCCGAGCACCCTCGCCGAGGGCGACTACAAGGTGGCGGATCTGTCGCTCGCCGCGTTCGGGCGCAAGGAGATCCAGCTCGCCGAGCATGAGATGCCCGGCCTCATGGCGATCCGGCGTGAGTTCGCCGACGCGCAGCCGCTCGCCGGTGCCCGCATCACCGGCTCGCTGCACATGACCATCCAGACCGCCGTCCTGATCGAGACCCTGGTCGCGCTCGGCGCGCAGGTCCGCTGGGCGTCGTGCAACATCTTCTCCACCCAGGACCACGCCGCCGCCGCGATCGTCGTCGGCCCGAGCGGCACCCCCGAGGCCCCGGCCGGCGTCCCGGTCTACGCCTGGAAGGGCGAGAGCCTGGAGGAGTACTGGTGGTGCACCGAGCAGGTGCTCACCTGGCCGGACGGGCAGGCTCCGAACATGATCCTGGACGACGGCGGTGACGCCACCCTGCTCGTCCACAAGGGTGCCGAGTTCGAGAAGGCCGGGGTCGTCCCGCCGGTCGAGTCCGCCGACTCCGAGGAGTACGCGGTCATCCTCAAGCTCCTGCACCGCTCGCTCGCCGAGGACGGCCAGCGCTGGACCCGGATCGCCGCCGGCATCAAGGGCGTGACCGAGGAGACCACCACCGGCGTGCACCGGCTCTACGAGATGCACCGCAACGGCACCCTGCTCTTCCCGGCCATCAACGTCAACGACTCGGTGACCAAGAGCAAGTTCGACAACAAGTACGGCTGCCGCCACTCGCTCATCGACGGCATCAACCGGGCCACCGACGTGCTGATCGGCGGCAAGATGGCCGTCGTGCTCGGCTACGGCGACGTGGGCAAGGGCTGCGCCGAGTCGCTGCGCGGCCAGGGCGCCCGGGTCGTGGTGACCGAGGTCGACCCGATCTGCGCGCTCCAGGCGGCGATGGACGGCTACCAGGTCGCCACCCTGGACGACGTGGTCGAGCAGGCGGACATCTTCATCACCGCCACCGGCTGCTTCGACGTCATCACCAACGAGCACATGGCCCGGATGAAGCACCAGGCCATCGTCGGCAACATCGGCCACTTCGACAACGAGATCGACATGGCCGGCCTGGCGAAGCGCCCGGACGTCACCCGGGAGAACGTCAAGCCGCAGGTCGACGTGTGGCGCTTCGCCGACGGCCACGCCATCATCGTGCTCTCCGAGGGGCGCCTGCTGAACCTGGGCAACGCCACCGGTCACCCGAGCTTCGTGATGTCGAACTCGTTCGCCAACCAGACCATCGCGCAGATCGAGCTCTTCACCAAGACCGACGAGTACCCGATCGGCGTGTACGTGCTTCCCAAGCACCTGGACGAGAAGGTCGCCCGGCTGCACCTGGACGCGCTCGGCGCCAAGCTGACCACCCTGAGCAAGGAGCAGGCCGCGTACCTCGGCGTGCCGCAGGAGGGCCCGTTCAAGCCGGAGCACTACCGGTACTGAGTCCCGTCTGGAAGGGACCGGGGTCGGCCGCCGCGCGGCCGTCCCGGTCCCTTTTCGCGTACGCGGACACTCCGTCGGCCCCGGCGCGTCGCGCCGGCTCCCGGTGGCCAGGTGGGGCCGGATGGCCCTGGTGACCCTCGCCACCGGCGCGGAAAGTTGAGCTGACCAGCGCGTGTCCGGTTGCCGTCGGTCCGGGTGACGTTCTCCAGAACGACTTGACGGCGGCTCGGATCAGGAGCAAGGTATGGCTGCCCTAACTTAACTGAGGCGTGCCTAACCAACGACGGAGTGCTCGATGTTCGCCACGTACCTGATCGGCCTGCGGGAGGGCCTGGAGGCGGCCCTCGTGGTCAGCATCCTGGTCGCGTTCCTGGTCAAGTCGAACCGACGCAACCGGCTGCCGCACGTGTGGCTCGGCGTCGGCGCGGCCGTGGCCCTGTCGGTGCTCTTCGGTTGGCTGATCGAGTACACCTCGACCACGCTGCTGCGGACCTCGGAGTCGCGCGAACTCTTCGACGCGGTCACCTCCGTGGCCGCCGTGGTCTTCGTCACCTGGATGATCTTCTGGATGCGCAAGGCCGCCCGGAGCATCGCCGGTGAGCTGCGCGGCAAGCTGTCCGACGCGCTGGCCGTCGGCGCGGTCGCGGTGACGGGCATGGCCTTCCTCGCGGTCATCCGGGAGGGCCTGGAGACCGCGCTGATCTTCTACTCCGCCGCCGAGAGCGCGGCCGGCGGCGCCGGCCGGGGCCCGCTGCTCGCGCTGATCGGGGGCATCGCGACCGCCGTGGTGATCGGTTTCCTGCTCTACCGCAGCGCCCTGAAGCTCAACCTGAGCAAGTTCTTCACCTGGACCGGCGCGCTGCTGATCCTGGTCGCCGCCGGCATCTTCAAGTACGGCGTGCACGACTTCCAGGAGGCCGGCGTCCTGCCCGGGCTGAACAACCACGCCTTCGACATCTCCTCGGTGCTCGACCCGAGCACCTGGTACGCGGCCCTGCTGAGCGGCATGTTCAACATCACCGCCGCGCCGAGCGTGCTCGAGGTGGTCGCCTGGGTGGCGTACGGGGTGCCGGTGCTGGTGCTCTTCCTGCGCAAGCCGGGCAAGCCCGCTGCCCCCGCCAAGCCGGCCACCGCCCCGGCCGGGCCCGCCGCCGAGGCCGCGCCGACCGCCGAGGCCGCGCCCACCGACACTCCGGCCGACGCCGCGAAGGCCGCCGAGCCGGTCGCGACCGACGCCCCCGCCAGCCCGGCGCAGCGCGCCTGACCGCCCGTTTCCCGAGGAGACATCGCACCGATGCGTACCACTCGATTCGTCGTGCCCGCTGCCGCCGGGATGCTCGCCGTGGCCGGCCTGGCCGGGTGCGGGGGCGGCGACGACAAGCAGGAGGCGACGGCCGGCGGGCCGGTCGTGGTCAAGGCCACCGACAGCGCCTGCGAGGTCGGCAGGACCGAGGTCCAGGCCGGCCAGGTGAGCTTCAAGATCACCAACTCCGGCTCCAAGGTCAACGAGTTCTACGTCTACGCGGCCGGCGACCGGGTGATGGGCGAGGTGGAGAACATCGCCCCCGGCCTGAGCCGCGAGCTGCACGTCGAGCTGCCCGCCGGGACGTACGAGACGGCCTGCAAGCCGGGCATGAGCGGCCGGGGCATCCGGGGCGCGCTGAAGGTCAGCGGCACCGCCGCGAGCGTGGCGCCGGACGCCGCGCTCACCGAGGCCACCACCAGCTATCAGCGGTACGTGCAGAGCCAGACCGCCGCCCTGCTGACCAAGACCGAGGAGTTCGTCGCCGCGGTCAAGGCCAACGACGTGGCCAAGGCCAAGGCGCTCTACCCGGTGACCCGGACCTACTGGGAGCGGATCGAGCCGGTCGCGGAAAGCTTCGGCGACCTCGACCCGAAGATCGACGGCCGCGAGGAGGTCGTCGAGGAGGGCATGCAGTTCACCGGATTCCACCGGATCGAGAAGGACCTGTGGACCACCGGTGACGTCAGCAAGGACGGCGCCATCGCCGACCAGCTGCTCACCGACGTGAAGGCGATCGTCGCCAAGGCGAACGCCGAGAAGCTCACCCCGCTCCAGCTCGCCAACGGCGCGAAGGCCCTCCTCGACGAGGTCGCCAGCGGCAAGATCACCGGCGAGGAGGAGCGCTACTCGCACACCGACCTCTGGGACTTCAGCGCCAACCTGGAGGGCTCGAAGGCGGCCATCGCCGCGCTCCGCCCGGCCCTGGAGCAGCGGGCGCCCGAGCTGGTCAAGCAGCTCGACACCGAGTTCGCCAACGTCGAGGCCACCCTCGGCAAGCACCGCGCCGGCGACGGCTGGAAGCTGCACACCCAGCTCGGCAAGGCCGAGCTCAAGGAGCTGTCGGACAGCATCAACGCGCTCGCCGAGCCGATCAGCAAGGTCGCCGTGGTCGTCGCGCGATGACCACCGGAGCCGCTGGTGACGCGATGAGCGAGCCGAGCACCGCGACCCCAGCCACGACCGGGATGTCCCGGCGGCGGGCCATCACCCTGGCCGGGGTCGGCGTCGCCGGCGCGGCCGGGGTGGCGGCCGGCGTCACCGCGCTGGTCCGCGGCGGCGACCACGCCGCGGCGCACGAGGTGGCCGCCGGGTCGGTGCCGTTCCACGGCGAGCACCAGGCCGGCATCACCACCCCGGCCCAGGACCGGCTGCACTTCGTCGCGTTCGACGTGATCACCAAGGACCGGGCGAAGCTGGTCGCGCTGCTCCAGGAGTGGACCGCCGCCGCAGCCCGGATGACCGCCGGGAAGGACGCCGGCCTGATCGGCGCCGTCAACGGCGTGCCGGAGGCGCCGCCGGACGACACCGGCGAGGCGCTGGGCCTGCCGCCGTCTCAGCTCACCCTCACCGTCGGCTTCGGCCCGACGCTGTTCCGGGACGCCCAGGGCAATGACCGGTTCGGCATCGCCGGCAAGCGGCCGGCCGCCCTGGCCGACCTGCCGCACTTCGCCGGGGACGCACTCCAGCCGGAGATCTCCGGCGGCGACCTCTGCGTCCAGGCCTGCGCCAACGACCCGCAGGTGGCGGTGCACGCCATCCGCAACCTGGCCCGGATCGGCATGGGCGTGGTCAGCGTCCGCTGGTCGCAGCTCGGGTTCGGGCGTACCTCGTCGACCTCGCGGGACCAGGCCACCCCGCGCAACCTGTTCGGCTTCAAGGACGGCACCGCCAACCTCAAGGCCGAGGACGCCAACCTGCTCCGCGAGCAGCTCTGGGCGCAGCAGGGCGACGGGCCGGACTGGATGACCGGCGGGTCGTACCTGGTCACCCGCAAGATCCGGATGCAGATCGAGACCTGGGACCGCAGCTCCCTGGCCGAGCAGGAGCAGATCATCGGCCGGACCAAGGGCAGCGGCGCCCCGCTGGGCCGGCGCGACGAGTTCGACGAGCCGGACTTCGCCGCCAAGGGCGACGACGGCCAGCCCGTGATCGCCGAGACCTCGCACGTCCGGCTCGCCCATCCGAGCCAGAACAGCGGCGCGCACCTGCTGCGCCGCGGCTACAACTTCGTGGACGGCTCGGACGGGCTGGGCCGGCTCGACGCCGGGCTGTTCTTCATCGCGTACCAGCGGGACCCGCGCAAGCAGTTCGTGCCGATCCAGACCCGGCTCTCCCGGCACGACGCGATGAACGAGTACCTGCGGCACGTCTCCAGCGGGTTGTTCGCCTGCCCGCCCGGCGTCCGCGACGCCGCCGACTGGTGGGGGCGCGCGCTCTTCTCCTGACCGTCAGCGCTCCGCGTCGAGCGGGCTGGACTGTCCGCGTACCGGATGGGGCTGGGTGGGCACGGCGGGCCGCAACGCCATCGCGGGCGGTGCGGCGACCGGTGCCGGGACCGCGACCGGCGCGGGCGCCAGCTCCGGCCAGAGCGTGGCGGTCACCGCCCGGGTACGCCCCAGCCGGTGCGCCGCCCGGCGGTACCGCTCGGCCAGCACGGCGGCCAGGTAGGCCGGCTCGGGCGCGGCCCACGGGGGCGGCGGCGAGACGCGCGCGGCCAGCTCGGCCCACAGCTCGCGCCCCAGCAGGCCGCGCTCCGGCTCCGCCAACTGGTGCACCCGGCCCAGGTACTGCCGGACGGCCAGCGCCAATCCGTCGTCCAGCCGGGTCAGGTCCAGGGTGTGCGCCCAGGCCAGCAGCGGTGGCACCGCAGGTGGCAGCGGACGCCACACCCCGGCGCCCCGGGTGTGCACCACGAGCGTGCCGGCGACCAGGTCGCCCAACCGGCGACCGCGCGGGTCAGTCAGCATCACCGTCACGCTCGCCGCCCAGCTCAGCAGCGGCAGCACCAGCCCGGGCCACTCCACCGCGACGCCCACCAGGGCCCGGGTCAGCGACTGGCCCACGCCGACCGGTCCGCCGTCGGCGCGGACCACCCGCAGCCCCACCGCGAGCTTGCCCAGCGTCCGCCCGCCGACGAACCGCTCCATCAGCACCGGGTAACCGACCAGCACGAGGATGAGCAGCACGGTCTGCAACGCCCCCGCGAGAGCGCCGTCCACCACGTCCTGGAGCAGGAGCAGGACCACCGCCAGCACGGCCGACAGCAGCAGCGCGACCACCAGCTGGGCGAGCAGGTCGATCAGCAGGGCGAGCACCCGGGAGCCGAGCCGGGCCGCCCGGACGTCCAGCTCGACCGCCTCGCCGCTGACCAGACCGGCGTCGGCCCACCGGGCCGGTGGGGGAGGTTGCGCGCGCACCCCGACAGTGAACACTATTGGCGCCGAACGGGGGTGGCACGAGTGGATCTCGATGCGTACGTGGCGGAACACGGCGCCGAGTGGCGGCGGCTGGAGCAGCTGACCGGCCGGCGCAAGCTGGACGCGGCCGAGGTCGACGAGCTGGTCGCGCTCTACCAGCGCACCGCCACGCACCTCTCCGCGCTGCGCAGCCGCTCACCCGACCCGGCGCTGGTCAACCGGCTGTCGCACCTGGTGCTGGCGGCCCGGGCCCGGATCACCGGCCGGCCACGGCCGTCCTGGGCGGGGGTACGCCGGTTCCTCCTGGCCGACCTGCCGGCCGCCCTCTACCGCGCCTGGCCCTGGTGGTGCGCGGTGGCCACCGGGTTCAGCGCGCTCAGCGGCTTCCTGATCTGGTTCGTCGCCGGCCACCCGGACAGCGCCGCCGCGTTCATCGGCGAGGACGCCGCCGCGGATCTCGTCGACTCCGGCTTCGCCGGCTACTACACCGAGTTCGCCGCGCCGACCTTCGCGTTCCACCTGTGGACGCACAACGCCTGGCTCGCCGCGCAGTGCCTCGCCTCCGGGGTGCTGGTGGTGCCGGTGTTCTACCTGCTGTGGCAGAACGCGCTGAACATCGGCGTGGTCGGCGGCGTGATGATCTCGTACGGCCGGGCCGACGTCTTCTTCGGACTGATCACCCCGCACGGGCTGCTGGAGCTCACCGGCATCTTCGTGGCGGCCGGGGTGGGGCTGCGGACCGCGTGGGCGTGGATCGCGCCCCCGGCGCAGCTGAGCCGGGGCCGGGCGGTCGCCGAGGCGGGCCGCTCGGCGATCGTGGTGGCCGCCGGCCTGGTCGGACTCTTCGCGGTCTCCGCGCTGCTGGAGGCGTTCGTGACCCCGGCGCCGCTGCCGGTCGCCGTCCGGGTGGCCGCCGGGGCCACGGTCTGGCTCGCCTTCCTCGCGTACGCCCTGGTGCTCGGCCGCCGCGCCGCCACCCGGCCCGCGCCCTCGCCCGCAGGTGCGCTGAAGCTCTGCGCAACGGTCAGAGTTGGCCCAGGGACTTGAGGCGGAGGTAGGTGTCGGCGACCGTCGGGGCGAGACGGTCAGCGGGGGCGTCCACCACGGTCACCCCGTGCCGGGACAGGGCGGCTCGGACCCGGTCCCGTTCCGCCAGGGCGCGCCAGGCCGCCGCGGCGGCGTACGCGTCGTCCGGGCCGGTCGGCGGCGCGGCGGTGAGCCCGGTCAGCACCGGGTCGTGGGTCGCGGCGATCACCACCCGGTGCCGGGCGGCCAACCGGGGCAGCACCGGCAGCAGCCCCTCGCCGAGCGCGCCCGCCTCCAGCGCGGTGAAGAGCACCACCAGGCTGCGCTGCCGCTCCCGGCGTAACACCTCCCCGGCGATCAGCTCGAAGTCGGTCTCGACCAGGGCGGGCTGGAGCGGGGCGACCGCGTCCACCAGCCGGGCGAGCAGGGCCGGTCGGCCGCTGCCGGTCACCGTGGCCCGCAGCGTGGCGTCGGCGGCGAACAGGTCGACCCGGTCGCCGGCGCGGGCGGCCAGCGCGGTGAGCAGCAACGCCGCGTCGATCGCGGTGTCCAGCCGGGGTTCGTCGCCGACGCGTACCGCCGAGGTGCGCCCGGTGTCCAGGACGCAGACCAGCCGTCGGTCCCGTTCCGGCCGCCAGGTACGCACCAGCACGTCCGCGCGGCGCGCGCTGGCCCGCCAGTCGATCGAGCGCACGTCGTCGCCGACCACGTACTCGCGCAGGGTGTCGAACTCGGTGCCCTGGCCGCGCCCCCGGGTGACCTGCACGCCGTCGATGATCCGCAGCCGGGCCAGCTTCTCGGGCAGGTGCCGGCGGGAGTCGAAGCGGGGGAGCACCCGCAGGGTCCACGGTGGGGTGGCCGGCCGCCCGGCGCGCTGCCGGAAGGCCAGCCGCAGCGGGCCGAGCGAGCGTACGGCCAGCACTCCCGCCGGCCGGTCGCCGCGTCGGGTCGGGGTGAGCCGGACGGGCAGCGTGGCGGCCGCCCCCGGCTCGACGGTGAGCACCCGTCCGGGCGGTACGTCGGGCCGGGCGCCGGCCGAGGGCACCCACGCGTCGCGCACCTGGGCGCGCAGCGTACGGCCGGAGGCGTTGGCCAGGTGCAGGGTGACCGTGGCGGTGCCGCCGAGCCGGACCGTCCGGTCGCCGGTACGGGTGGCGGTGAGCGCGTGCAGCGGTGCCGCGAGGGCCCAGTCGAGGGCGACGAGCAGCAGCACCAGCCCGGCCATCACGGCGACGCCGAGGAACGGCGCCGGCCAGACCGGCAGGGTGGCCGCACCGGCGCCGAGCAGCAGCGCCGCCCGCCAGGTCATCGCGGGGTCGGCACGGTGGCCAGCACCGCGTCCAGCACCGCGTCGACGGTCACCCCTTCCAGCTCCACCTCTGGACGCAGGCGCAGCCGGTGCCGCAGGGTGGGCCGGGCGACCGCCTTCACGTCGTCCGGGGTGACGTGGTCGCGTCCGGCCAGCCAGGACCACGCCTTGGCGGTGGCGAGCAGCGCGGTGGCGCCTCGGGGCGAGGCGCCCAGCTCCAGCGCGGGGGCGACCCGGGTGGCCCGGCACAGGTCCACGATGTAGCCGAGGACCGGCTCGGCCACGTGCACCCCGCGGACCGCTTCCCGGGCGGCGGCCAGGTCGGCCGCGGTGGCCACCGGGCGTACGCCGACCGCCCGCAGGTCGCGCGGGTCGAAGCCGGCGTGGTGCGCGCGCAGCACGCCCAACTCCTCGTCCCGGCTGGGCAGCGGCACGGTCAGCTTGAGCAGGAACCGGTCGAGTTGCGCCTCGGGCAGCGGGTAGGTGCCCTCGTACTCGATCGGGTTCTGGGTGGCGGCGACGATGAACGGCTCGGGCAGCGGGCGGCGCTCGCCCTCGACGGACACCTGTCGCTCCTCCATCACCTCCAGCAACGCCGACTGGGTCTTCGGCGGGGTCCGGTTGATCTCGTCGGCGAGGAGCAGGTTGGTGAAGACCGGCCCCTCCCGGAAGGTGAACGCGGCGGTGTGCGGGTCGAAGATCAGCGAGCCGGTGACGTCGCCGGGCATCAGGTCCGGGGTGAACTGCACCCGCTTGGACTCCAGGTCCAGCGCGGTGGCCACGGTCCGGATGAGCAGGGTCTTGGCCACCCCGGGTACACCCTCCAGCAGCACGTGCCCCCGGCAGAGCAGGGCGAGCACGAGGCCGGTGACCACGGCGTCCTGCCCGACGACGGCCTTGGCCACCTCGGCCCGCAGCCGGTGCAGGGCGGCACGGGCGTCGGGCTGCGCGACGGCCGGCGCGATGACGGGTCCGGTCACCGGGGGTCTCCTTCGATCGGGTGGACGACGGTACGGGTCAGGGCGTCCAGGTCGCGAGCCAGCGCCAGCAGCTCCTGGTCGGTGGTCGGCTCGGCGCCGTGCAGCAGCTCCGCGACCTGCTCCGGATCGCGGCCGGTCTGGCCGGCGACCCGGGCCGCCACCTCGGCGGGCGGGGTGTCGGGCGGCAGGTTGAGCCGGGGCAGCAGGCGGGCCAGCGCGGCGGCGCGCAGGGTCTCGGCGACCGGCCCCCGGGCGCCGGCGCGCCGGTAGAGCCGGGCCCGGCCGAGCACCGTCTCGGCGGAGCGGACGGTCACCGGCAACGGCTCCGGTACGGGCGGGCCGAACCGGCGCGCCCGCCAGAGCACCACCAGCAGGCCGGCGAGCGCGAGTTGGACCAGCAGCGCCCAGAACCAGGCCGGGAAGGCGTCCCAGAGCGGGTTGTCCCACGGCGAATCGCCGCTCGCCCCGTCGTCGGAGCGCTCCTCATCGCCGGATCCCTCACCGAAGCCGTCGCCGGTGCCGTGGCCCCCGCCCGGAACCGGTGACCAGCTGGGACCCGTGGGCGCCGGGGCCGGGCCGGGCAGGTCGAGCCAGACCAGCGGGCGGGAACCGCCGAGCAGGCCGGTGGCGAGGGCCAGGTTGCCCCACTCGTCGATCCGGTCGTTGCGGAACGGGTCGCTGGCCCCGATCACCACCACCTCGGTGCTCCACGGCACCCGGACCAGGCCGCCGGCGTAGCAGGTGGGGGCGGTCCAGCCGCTCCGCCCGAGGTAGCGCTGGTGGTCGGCGGCGGCGCGGCCGGCGTGGGCGGCCTCGGCCAGCGGACAGGGGCGGCCGTCGGCGTCCGGGGAGGTGACCCGGGTGGCCCAGCGGCGCTCGCCGGGCACCACCGGCAGGCCCATGCCGGCCAGCACCCGGCGGGACGGGTCGACCAGCACCAGCCTGCTGCCGGGCGGCAGCGCGGTCAGGGCTTCGAGGGTGTCCGGGTGCACCAGCTCCGGCGCCGGTACGAAGAGCGTCGCCGGGCCGGGCTCGGTGGCCAGCAGCGCGCGCAGGGTGTCCGTCTCCCGGCGTACCGCCACGCCCTGCCCGCGCAGCGCCTCGGCCAGCCGGCTGCCCCCGTCGTCCCCGGTGGCGACCGGGGACAGGAAGCCCCGGTCGGCCGGGTCGGGCTGGTCCACGGCGTGGAACACCAGGGTGGCCACGATCAGCAGGACGGCCAGCCCGAGCGGGATCAGCAGCCGGTGCCGGCGGCGTCGGGGCCGTGCCGGCGCCTCCGGGCGGGTCGGGGCGAGGGTGGCGGTCACCGGTGCTCACCCTCCCCGGCGAGTTCGCGGTGCAGGTCGGCGGCGTGCTCGCGCATCCGGCGGTCGTGCTCGGGCGTGGCCGGGCGCTGCGCGTACCAGAGGTCGGAGAAGATCCTTCCGGCGGCGCGCAGGGCCGGCCGTGTCCCGGGCCGGACGTGCGCCGCCGCAGCGGTCAGTTCGGTGACGGTCATCCCGGCGCGCGGCTCGATCACCTGCCGTTCCACCAGCTCGCGGACCATCTCGCGGAGCCGTTCCCGGACGGCCTCGGCGTACCGGCCCTCGGCGGCGAGCCGGTCGGCGAGGCTGGCCTGGCCGGGGGCCACCGGCTTCGGAGCCCGGGGCTCGGGCACCAGGGGCGACTCGTCCGCCGGGCGCGCCTTCGGCCGGCGGCGCCGGCGGGGCAGCCTCGGGCGCCGCAACCGGGGGAGCCGCCAGCGGGGCAGCCGCAGCCGGGGCGGCCGGGGGAACCGGCGGGGCACCCAGGCCGGGAAGAAGTACCAGGCCAGCGCGGCCAGCAGCGCGGCGAGCAGCAGGAGCAGGGCGGCCAGCGGCAGCGGTACGGCGTCCCCGAGCGCGGCGACCGCCTCGGTCCACCACCGGCTCACCGCCGGACCGCCAGCAGGACGGGCTCCGGGGTGCCGGCCGGGGCGCGGGAGAGCCGGATGTCCAGCCCTTCGGTGCGCATCCGGGTCTCCAGGTGCAGCACCGCGTCGAGGCAGGCCAGCGCGGGGTAGGCGAGCGCGTTCACGCCGGCCCAGGCGACCGTGGCGATCGGCAGCGCCCACGCCTCGAGGTCGAAGAGGCCGAGCAGCCGGAGGCCGTACCAGAGGCCGAGGCCGATCCCGAGCCGGATCAACCACCAGCCCAGGTAGCCGAGGAGCCGGATGCCGGCGGCCCGTGCGCCGGCCCGGAACGCTAGCCGCAGCGCCCGCCCCGGCACGCGGTACGCCGGCACCTGGTCCACCGCCAGCACCGGCGCGATCGCGCCGAGCAGCCCGTACGCGACGAACCAGGCCGGCCCGGCCAGCCCGGCCAGGAACACGGTGAGCCCGACCGCCACCGCGAGCAGCAGGGTGGCTCCCCAGCGGGCGTGGCGGACCAGCTCACGCACCCCGGCCCCGCGACCCAGCAGGGCCGCCCCGGCACCCCGCGCGGCCGGGTTGCCCAGCACCGCGATGATCGCCGCCTCGGTCCCGGCCCCGACCGCGAGCAGCAGCCAGAGCCACCCGAGCCGGTCGTCGTCGGCGGGGAGCCACGCCGGCGGCCGCGCGCCGGCCGCCTCCCGCAGCGGGTGGAGCAGCAACTGCTCGCCGAGGGCCAGCAGCACGCCGAGCGGGACCAGCAGCCGGGCCTGGCCGCGCAGCAGCAGGACGGCCGAGTCCAGCAGCTCGCCCACCGTCAGCGGGCGGCGCGGGAGCACCGCGGTCGGGCCGACGTCGGGCACGCGTACTCCTGGCGGGCTTCTGCTTCTGTGGTGGCGGGCGAGGGCGCCCACGAGGGATCATGGTTGCACGGCCGGTCCGCTTCCGGCTGACCCGCACGCCCGCGGCGCGCCACGCCGGATGTCCGGGTCGTTCGGCTGTGGTGCGGGACCGCCCACCGCAGTACCGTGCCGTGATAACGCCGAACCCCTCCGAACCGAACGGGGATGGAACGATAAACCCCATGAGAGCCCGGGTACTGGTGGTCGACGACGACCCCGCGCTCGCCGAGATGCTCGGCATCGTCCTGCGCAGCGAGGGCTTCGTGCCCTCCTTCGTCGCGGACGGGGAACGGGCACTGGCCGCGTTCCGTGACAGTCGGCCCGACATCGTCCTGCTCGACCTGATGCTGCCCGGGATGAGCGGTATCGACGTGGCCCGGGCGATCCGGACCGAATCCGGCGTACCGATCGTCATGCTGACCGCCAAGAGCGACACGGTCGACGTGGTGCTGGGGTTGGAGTCCGGGGCCGACGACTACGTGGTCAAGCCGTTCAAGCCCAAGGAGCTGGTGGCCCGGATGCGGGCCCGGCTGCGCCGGGGCGAGGACGTGGCGCCCGAGCTGCTCACCATCGGGCCGCCCGGAAACCAGATCACCATCGACGTGCCGGCGCACACGGTCAGCCGGGACGGCGAGGAGGTGAAGCTGACCCCGCTGGAGTTCGACCTGCTGGTGGCGCTCGCCCGCAAGCCGCGTCAGGTCTTCACCCGTGAGGTGCTGCTGGAGCAGGTCTGGGGCTACCGGCACGCCGCCGACACCCGCCTGGTCAACGTGCACGTCCAGCGGCTGCGCGCCAAGATCGAGCCGGATCCGGAGCGACCGGAAATCATCCTCACCGTGCGGGGCGTGGGCTACAAGGCGGGTACCGGATAGCCTTGGTCACACTGTGGTGACCTCCCCGCCCCCCGACTCGCCGACCACCGCCCGCCGGCTGCGCGCCGCGCGGGCGCTGTGGCGCGCCCTCGCCGGCGGGACCGCCCGGCTCGCCTCCGGCGTGCACCAGACCTGGCGGCGCTCCCTCCAGCTCCGTGTGGTGACCATCACCCTGGTCGCGTCCAGCCTGCTGGTGGGCGGTTTCGCGTACCTGATCGCGGACAAGATCACCAACATCCTGGTGGAGAACGCCCAGACCGACGTCCTGCTGCGGCTGCAGAACGGCCGTGAATACGCCAGGAAGCAGTTCAACCCCTACAGTCAGGCGCAGGAGGCCCAGTTCCAGGACACCATCGACGGCACGGTGAACTACCTGGCCGGCGGTGATCCGGCGCAGACCAGCGGCGTGGTGGTGGCGATCACCGGGGACACCTTCACCCCCGGGACCATCGCGCCGCACGCCTCGCCGGACGTCCAGGTGCGCCCGCTGATCGGCCAGGAACTGCGGGCCTCCGTCGCGGCCGGCAACGTCGCCCACCAGATCCGCACCGGCACGCTCGGCGCAGAGCGCACCAAGTACCTCGTGTACGGCTCACCGGTGCCGACCCGGTTCGGGCAGGTGGAGCTCTACTACATCGTGCCGCTGGCCCGGCAGGACGCCACCGCCGCCGACGCCCGGGCCACCGTGGTGGCCACCGGCGCCGCCCTGGTGCTCCTGCTCGGTCTGCTCGCCGCCCTGGTCACCCGGCTGGTGGTGACGCCGGTCCGGGTGGCCGCCCGCACCGCCCAGCGGCTCTCCGCCGGCCTGCTCGACCAGCGGATGGTGGTCAACGGCGAGGACGATCTGGCCCTGCTGGCCGCCTCGTTCAACCAGATGGCGACCAACCTGCAACGGCAGATCCTCCGGCTGGAGGAGATGTCCCGGTTGCAGCGCCGGTTCACCTCGGACGTCTCGCACGAGCTGCGTACGCCGCTGACCACGGTCCGGATGGCGGCCGACCTGATCTTCGCCGAGCGGGACGAGTTCGACCCGGCCGTGGCCCGCAGCGCCGAGCTGCTCCAGGCCGAGCTGGACCGGTTCGAGGAACTGCTCACCGACCTGCTGGAGATCAGCCGCTTCGACGCCGGCTTCGCGGTGCTCGACTCCGAGCCGACCGACCTGGTGCCGGTGGTGCACCGGGTGGCCGAGCGGCTGGCGGGGCTGGCCGAGCGGGCCGGGGTGACCATCGAGCTGGACGTGCCGGACACTCCGGTGATCGCCGAGGTGGACCCCCGCCGGGTCGAGCGGGTGCTGCGCAACCTGGTCGGCAACGCGGTCGAGCACGGCGAGGCCAAGCCCGTGCTGATCACCCTCGGGATGGACCAGAGCGCGGTGGCGATCACCGTGCGGGACCACGGCGTCGGGCTCAAGCCGGGCGAGGAGAAGCTGGTCTTCAACCGGTTCTGGCGGGCCGACCCGTCCCGGGCCCGGCAGACCGGCGGCACCGGCCTGGGCCTGTCGATCAGCCTGGAGGACGCCCGGCTGCACGGCGGGTGGCTGGAGGCTTGGGGCGCACCCGGCCAGGGCGCCCAGTTCCGGTTGACCCTGCCGGCGCGGGCCGGCGACCGGCTGACCACCTCACCGCTGCGGCTGGTGCCGGCCGACGCCGCGCTGCCGTTCGGCGGCCCGCGCGACGGCGGCCTGCTCGCCATCGGGCCGGGTAGCGGGGCCGGGGCGCTGGCCATCGGACCGCCGGGGGAGAGCGACCGGGCCGAGGTGACCTCGTGAGACGACGGCTGCTGGGCGCGCTGCTGGCCGGCCTGCTGGTTTCGGCCGGGCTGACCGGTTGCGGCATCCCCGACCAGAGCGCGGTCCAGGTCGACGGCCGGCTGGGCCCGGCGGCCGGGTCCGGCTCGTCCAACGGCGGGGGCGCCCGGCCGCCCACCCCGAAGGACAGCGACGACCCCGTGCAGTTCATCCAGAACTACCTGCGGGCCGCCGCCGCCGGGGAGCGCGAGCAGGCGTACGCCCGGGCGAAGGAGTTCATCGCCCCGGAAGTGAAGAACACGTTGCGGGAGAAGCAGCAGAGCAGCGAGATCGAGCTGACCGTGGTCCGGCTTCGGGAGAAGCCGGAAAAGACGCCACCGAACGAGTACACCAGCACGGTCACGCTCAAGGTGCAGCAGGTCGGGGTGCTGCGCGCGGACGGAACTCTGGCGCCGCCGGCGGCGAGCGAGACCTCGTACACGTTTCAGCTCCGCCGGGTCGACCAGGCCAGCCCGTCTTTGGTGATCAACAAACTGCCGCCTGTGCTGCTGACCACTGACGAGGCCTTACGGGACTACTACCGGTCGCAGACCATCTATTTCTGGAACTCGGACCAGAGCCGGCTGGTGCCGGACCAGCGGTACCTGTCCACGACGCTGCCCGCCGAGCGGCGGGTCACCGAGGTGGCGAGGTGGCTGGCCGGCGGGCCGCCGGACTGGCTGGCCCCGAGCGTGACCCGGGTGCCGGACGGCACCACGCCGATCAACAACGCCACCGGCGCGGATGGACACTGGGAACTCAACCTGAGCATGAACGGCGCCAACGACGCCAAGCTCGCGAAGCTCGCCACCCAGCTCGCCTGGTCGTTGCCGACGGAGCTGAGCGGCCAGCTCGATCTGAAGATCCAGAACCAGAAGCGGCTGACCATCGACCTGAAGCAGGAGCGGGAAGCCAACCCCGCGTATCCGCCCGGCGAGCGGCCCCTCCGGTTCGCCATCTACGACGGAGGGATCCACCCACTCTCCTTGGCCGGCGAGCCGACCAGGAGGGTGCCGGTGGCGGCCGCCAAGAACCGGAACGTGGTGTCGGCGGCGCTCAGCCACTCCGGCGATCAGGTGCTGGCCGCGTTGGTGGTCACCCGGTCGGACCAGGAGCAGCGGCTCAGGGTCGGCTCCGGCCCGGACCCGGTCACCGTGTTCAACGACAGTCGGATCTCGTACCGCTCCATCGGGCGCCCGACCTGGATCCGTTCCCTCGACCCGGAGCATCCCGCCGGCCTGGTGGCGGCCGACGGCGGGCTCTACCGCTTCGACGGAGCGGCCGGGATGAGCCTGGTGCCGCTGGCCGTCTCCGGAAAGGTCACCGCGGTCGCCGGGTCGCCCGAAGGCCACCGGGTGGCCCTCGTCATCGGCGGTGGCCTCTACGTCGCGGCCGTGAGCATCGACGGTGGCACGGTCAGCGTCGGGCAGCCGCGCCGGCTGACCACCCAGCTCACCGGCGTCACCGCGGTCGACTGGATCGCGCCCAACGAACTGCTCTACGCCGGCAACCACGACGGCCGGCCGGCGATCTACCAGACCACGGTCGACGGCGCCCAGGAGACCCCGCTCGAGACGGACATCGGCGCCCAGGTGACCCAGCTGGCGGCGTACCCGGGTGGGGTCGTCGGCGCCCTGGCCGCCTTCTCCTACATGTACGAGGCGAACAAGGCGGCCTACAAGAACAATCCCTTCGGCATCATCAAGCGGGAACAGGTGCTGGACCTGCCCAGCCCTGCGCCGGGCGCCAAGCCCTCGAACCCGACGGCCCCCTTCTTCTCCTTCTGAGACGCCCGTGCGGGACCTGGGCGGGCTCTGGTCGGACCTGACCGATCTGGTGCTGCCGTCCGGGTGCGCCGGCTGCGCGGAGCGCACGCCGGGCCTGCGGCAGGGCTTCTGCCCATGCTGCGTCGGTGAGCTGGCGGCGCTGATCCCCGCGCCGACCCGCCCGGACCCGAGCCCGCCCGGCCTGCCGCCCTGCGTCGCCCTCGGCCCGTACGCGGGGGCGCTGCGCGCGGGGCTGCTGGCGTACAAGGAGCGCGGGCGGCACGGGTTGGCCCGGCCGCTGGGCGCGCTGCTCGCCGAGGTGGTCGCGGCGGCGGTGGGTACGGCCGGCCCGGTGACCCTGGTGCCGGTGCCGGACACCGCGCGGGCGGCCCGGGCCCGGTACGGCGACCACCTGGACCGGCTGACCCGGCACGCGGCGGCCCGGCTGCGCGCCGCCGGCTGGCCGGTACGCGTGCTGCACCCGCTGCGGGCGCTGCCCCGGCCGGACTCGGTCGCGCTGGACAGTGCCGGGCGGGCCGCCGCGGCCGACGCGGCGTTCCGGCTGCGCCGGCCAGGCCGGGCAGGAGTGGCGGGGTCGCTGGTGCTGCTCGACGACATCGTCACCACCGGCGCGACGCTTGCGGCGGTGAGCCGGGTCTTGCACGCGGCGGGAATGACGCCAAAGGCCGCGGCGGTGCTCGCCGCAACGCAAAAGCGGCGCCATCAGTGACGCTTCGTGTTTCCGTTTCACCCCATGGTGTATGAGCTGTTAAATTTCGCGGCCTCGTTCGGCAACCAGGGGTGACTGGTGCCCGAACACGCGTTAGCGTTTTCGTGTCGGGGGTAGGAGGTCTTCCTCAGCCTTCCCGACACTGGAAGGAGGCGTAGCCGTACCAACCGGTCGACGCCGAGCGAGGGCACTCCCAGGGCGCGTCGACCGGAGAAATCCGGACCGAACGACCGTCCGAACAAGGGAGGTCACGTGGACATCGTGGTCAAGGGCCGTAACGTCGAAGTGCCGGACCATTACCGGGTGCACGTAGCCGAAAAGCTCGCGAAGATCGAACGCTACGACCACAAGCTCATTCGCGTGGACGTCGAGTTGTTCCACGAGCGCAATCCGCGCCAGGCCGATCACTGCCAGCGGGTGGAAATCACCTGCGTGACGCGCGGTCCGGTGATCCGGGCCGAGGCCTGCACGAGTGATTTCTACAGCGCGCTGGACGCGGCCATCGCCAAGCTGGACACCCGGTTCCGCCGAGCGGCCGACCGGCGTCGGGTCCACCGGGGACGACACGCGCCGCTCTCCGTCGCCGCCGCCACCGCCGACCTGCCGGTGGCCGACCTCGACGGGCCGGGGCTGGCGGTGCTGAACGGTTCCCGTACGGCCACCGCGGTCGCCGACCGACCCGACGACGAGCACCTCACCGAGGAGCCCGCCGACCAGCCGTGGCACATCGCGCGGGAGAAGGTGCACCCCGCCGAGCCGATGACCGTCGACGACGCGCTGTTCCAGATGGAACTGGTCGGCCACGACTTCTACCTGTTCCAGGACAAGGAGTCCGGCCGCCCGAGCGTCGTCTACCGTCGGCACGCCTACGACTACGGGATCATCTCGCTCGACAGCTGACCCCTGATCACCCCTGCACGGAAACCGGCCGGGAGCCGTGGTGGACCACCACCACGGCTCCCGCCGTCAACCGGTACGGTCGCCCGCCAGCAGCCCGAAGATCAGCGAGTCGGTGCGGGTGCCGTCCGGGCCGGGGAGGCGGCCGCGCAGCAGTCCCTCCCGGCGGAAGCCCACCTTCTCCAGCACCCGCTGCGAGGCGACGTTCTCCGGTCGGGTGCCCGCCCAGAGCCGGGCCAACCCGACCTCGAACGCCCAGCCGGCCAGCAGTTGCACCGCCCGGGTGGCCAGTCCCCGGCCGCGTGCCTCGGGCAACAGGCTGTAGCCGAGCATGGCCTGACCGGTGGCGGGTTCGTCGTACATCAGCGCGCAGCCGCCGGCCACCGCGCCGGTGGCCGTGTCGACGACGGCGAGGTCGGCGGAGCGGCCGGCCAGCCAGTTGCTCTCCGCGCGGCGGCAGCGCAGCGCGATCGACTCCCGGGTGGGCGGGACCGGCGGCACCCGACTCGCCACCACCTCGGGCAGGGTGTGCAACCGGTGCAGCGGGTCGGCGTCGGCCGGACTCACCCGGCGCAGGGTGACCACGCCGTCGGTGAGCCGGCCCCCGGGCAGGTCCGGCAGCAGCCGGGAGGCCGGCCCGGGCGGGTCGTCGGCCAGCCGGGCCCAGGCGACAAGGTCGTACCGGCCGCCGTCCCGGGCGGTGCCGGCCGACCGGCGTACCCCCTCGTGGCGGAAGCCGGCGGCCAGCGCGACCCGCTGGCTGGCGGTGTTCTCCTCGTCGGTGAGCAGTTCCAGCCGGGCGGCTCCGGCGGCGAAGGCCCGCTCGGTCAGCGCGCGGGTGGCGGCGGTCGCGACGCCCCGGCCGCGGGCCCAGGGCGCCACCCAGTAGCCGATCTCCAGCTGCCGGCGTTCCGGCATCGGATGGCTGAGGCCGACCGCGCCGAGCAGCCGGTCGGTGGCAAGATCGGCGATCGCGTACGACGCGCCGCCGGCGGCCCAGGCCGCGGGCGAGCCTTCGGTGATCCACCACCGGGCGCTCTCCTCGGTGTACGGCTCCGGCAGGCCGGGCATGAACCGCTGGGTGAGCGGATCGGCGCAGGCCGCCGCCGTGTCCGCCACGTCGGCCAGGCGGGACAGTCGCAGCCGCACCCCGTACGCCTCGACGGTCTCGGGCGTCACGCCAGGTCCTGCGGGAGCAGCCCGGCCACCCAGACGTCCACCCGCTCGCCCCGGTGCTGGACGCCGCTGCGGGCGGTGCCCTCGAAGACGAAACCGGCCTTCTCGGCGGCCCGCTGGGAGGCGGTGTTGCCCACGTTGGCCCGCCACTCGATCCGGGCCAGGCCGAGCGTGGTGAACCCCCAGGCGCTCAGCGCGCCCAGCGCGGCCGGCATCCAGCCGCGCCCCCGGGCGTGCGGGGCGGTCATGAAGCCCACGTCGGCGACGAGCGGGGAGGCCGGGGAGATCCGCAGGTCGACGGAGCCGGCGTACCGGTCGTCGGCGTCGGCGATGGCAAAGGTGGCACCGGTGCCCCGGGCCCAGGCGGCCCGGGCGACGTCCCGCAGGAAGCCCTCGGCGTGCTCCGGCCGGTACGGGTCGGGAACGGTGGTCCAGCGCACGGTCTCCTCGTCCCGGCAGGTCTCGATCACCGCGTCGAGGTCGCGCTCCTCCAGCGGGCGCAGCCGCAGTTCGGTGCCCGCCGCGGTGGCGAACAGGACGGGTTGCGGCCGGCCGAACACCGCGGCCCGGCGGGCGAGCAGGGTGTCCGGGCCGTACGGGACAGGTTCGCCCGGCGCGGCCAGCTCGTGCGGGAAGAGGGAGCCGAGCCAGCCCTCCGGGCGGCCCTCGACGGCCGGCTGGGCCAGCCGCAGCTCACCCTCGATCCGGAAACCGGCTCGCAGCGCCACCAGCCGGGACGCCTGGTTGCCGATCTCGGCCTGCCAGATCAGCCGGCGCAGCTTGAGCGCGTCGAAGGCCCAGCGGGCGACCGCCCGGGTGGCGCGTACCGCGACGCCCCGGCCGCGGGCCCAGGGTGCCGTCCAGTAACCCACCTCGGCGGAGCCCAGGCCCTGGTCGAGCGTGACCAGGCCGCACGAGGCCAGCAGCTCGCCGGTGGCGGCGTCGCAGACCGCGAAGGGCGCTCCCGTGCCCTGCGCCCAGGCCCTCCCGCTGACCTCGGTGACGAAGCGGAGGGCGTGTTCGGGCAGATACGGGCGAGGTACGGTGGTCCAGCGCTGGATGTCCGGATCCTGGCAGGCGCGGTACACCGCGTCGGCGTCCTCCGCCCGCCAGGGTCGCAGCAGCAGGCCGTCCTCGACGATCTCCACGGGCTCCATCCGGCCATCGTGCCGGATCGTTCGCGCTGGGCGTAACCGGATAAGGGCCGCTCAGCGACCACCCGGGGCGTTATGTCGGGTTCCCTGCCCCGGACCGCCGCCACCAGTGACCATCGACGCGATGGAGCGCCTACGATGGTTCGAGACTGTCTAGGGGAGCGTTGATCCGTGTCGATTCTGGAAAAGGTCCTTAGCGCCGGCGAGGGCCGCATGCTGCGTCGGCTGAAGGCGATCGCGGCCGCCGTCAACTCGATCGAGGACGACTACGTCAACCTCACCGACGACGAGCTGCGGGCCATGACCGACCAGTTCAAGGAGCGGATCGCCGACGGGGAGACCCTCGACGACCTGCTGCCCGAGGCGTTCGCGGTGTGCCGGGAGGCCGCCTCGCGGGTGCTCGGCCAGCGGCCCTACGACGTCCAGGTGATGGGTGGCGCGGCGCTGCACTTCGGCAACATCGCCGAGATGAAGACCGGTGAGGGCAAGACCCTGACCTCGGTCATGCCGGTCTACCTCAACGCGCTCGCCGGCAAGGGCGTGCACGTGGTCACGGTGAACGACTACCTGGCCGAGCGCGACGCCGCCTGGATGGGCCGGGTGCACGAGTTCCTCGGCCTCACCGTCGGCGTGGTGCTGCCCAACCGGCCGGCCAGCGAGCACCGCGCCGCGTACGAGTGCGACATCACCTACGGCACCAACAACGAGTTCGGCTTCGACTACCTGCGCGACAACATGGCCTGGTCGCGGGACGAACTGGTGCAGCGCGGCCACTTCTTCGCGGTGGTCGACGAGGTCGACTCGATCCTCATCGACGAGGCCCGGACCCCGCTGATCATCTCCGGCCCGGCCGAGCACTCCGCCCGCTGGTACCAGGAGTTCGCCGCCGTGGTGGCCCGCCTCCAGCCGGGCACCGACGGTGAGGGCGACTACGAGGTCGACCACGCGAAGCGGACCATCGCCATCACCGAGCGCGGTGTCGCCAAGGTCGAGGACCGGCTCGGTATCGACAACCTCTACGAGTCGGTCAACACCCCGCTGGTCGGCTACCTGAACAACGCGATCAAGGCCAAGGAGCTCTACAAGCGCGACAAGGACTACATCGTCAGCGAAGGCGAGGTCCTGATCGTCGACGAGTTCACCGGCCGGATCCTGCACGGCCGCCGCTACAACGAGGGCATGCACCAGGCGATCGAGGCCAAGGAGGGGGTGGAGATCAAGCAGGAGAACCAGACCCTGGCCACCGTCACCCTCCAGAACTACTTCCGCCTCTACGAGAAGCTCTCCGGCATGACCGGTACCGCCCAGACCGAGGCGAGCGAGTTCAACAAGGTCTACAAGGTCGGCGTCGTGACCATCCCGACGCACCGGCCGATGGTCCGCCTCGACCGGGCGGACGTCATCTACAAGACCGAGAAGGCCAAGTTCAACGCCGTGGTCGAGGACATCGCCGAGCGGCACGAGCAGGGCCAGCCGGTGCTGGTCGGCACGGTCTCGGTGGAGAACTCCGAGATCCTGTCCCAGTTGCTGCGCCGCCGGGGCATCCCGCACTCCGTGCTGAACGCCAAGTTCCACGCCAAGGAGGCGGAGATCGTCGCCCAGGCCGGGCGCAAGGGCGCGGTCACCGTCGCCACCAACATGGCTGGCCGTGGTACGGACATCCTGCTCGGCGGCAATCCCGAGTTCCTCGCCGCCAACGAACTCCGCCAGCGCGGCCTCGATCCGGTCGAGCAGCCGGAGGAGTACGCCAAGGCGATGGAGGAGGTCCTGCCCACGTGGAAGCAGGCCTGCGACGTCGAGGCGGAGGAGGTCGCCGCCGCCGGTGGCCTCTACGTGCTGGGCACCGAGCGGCACGAGTCGCGCCGGATCGACAACCAGCTGCGCGGTCGCGCCGGCCGGCAGGGTGACCCGGGCGAGTCCCGGTTCTACCTCTCGCTGCAGGACGACCTGATGAAGCGCTTCCGGGCCGGCGCGGTCGAGGCGGTGATGGAGCGCTTCAACATCCCGGAGGACGTGCCCATCGAGTCGAAGATGGTCACCCGCCAGATCAAGAGCGCGCAGGCCCAGATCGAGGGCCAGAACGCCGAGATCCGGAAGAACGTCCTCAAGTACGACGAGGTGATGAACAAGCAGCGCCAGGTCGTCTACGCCGAGCGCCTCCGGGTGCTCAACGGCGAGGACCTCTCCGAGCAGGTCCGCAACATGATCGACGATGTGGTCGGCGCGTACGTGGTGGGTGCCACCAGCGAGGGCTACGCCGAGGACTGGGACCTTGAGCAGCTCTGGTCCAACCTCAAGCAGCTCTACCCGGTGGGCGTCACCATCGAGGAGTTGGAGGAGGAGGTCGGCTCCCGGGCCGGTCTCGACCAGGACTTCCTGGTCGCCCGCCTCAAGGAGGACGCGCACGCCGCGTACGACCGGCGTGAGGAGCAGCTCGGCGAGGACGCGGTACGCCAGCTCGAGCGGATGGTCCTGCTCCAGGTGATCGACCGCAAGTGGCGCGAGCACCTCTACGAGATGGACTACCTGCAGGAGGGCATCAGCCTGCGGGCGTACGCCCAGCGCGACCCGGTCATCGAGTACCAGCGCGAGGGCTTCGACATGTTCGCCACCATGATGGACGGCATCAGGGAGGAGACGGTCGGCTTCCTCTACAACCTGGAGGTGCAGGTCCAGGAGCCCGAGCCGGAGGCCGAGGAGGTGCAGCTGCTGGAGAAGCCGGTGGAGATCCGGGCCAAGGGCCTCAACCGTGCCCCGCAGCAGCAGGGCCTGCAGTACTCCGCTCCCGCCGTGGACGGCGAGGCCGGCCGGGGTGCCCCGGTAATCGAGCGCACCGAGCAGCAGGCGCCGGCCCTCGGCATCGGCGAGGAGCCGGAGCGCCCCGCCACCTCGGGGCCGCGCCGCGCCCCGGCCGGGATGAGCGGCCAGGCCGTCGCGGCCAGCACCGCCCGCCGGGCCGCCCCCGGGCAGGTGGACGGCGGGGAGGGTCCGTCCCGCAACGCGCCCTGCCCGTGCGGCTCGGGCCGGAAGTACAAGCGCTGCCACGGCGCCCCCAACGGCGGCAACTGACCCGCCTGACCCCAGCGACGACGGGCCCCGGCCACCAGGCCGGGGCTCGTCCGCGTCTCCGGCTCGTCCGGACGCCGTGGGCGCACCGTCCGGACGGCGTAGGCGCGCCGCTGGGCGCGGCTTGCGGCATGTCGTCGTTTCCCGTCATCCGGTTGCCCCGCCTTGCCGCATCCAGAGTCGATCATGCCGGCTCCGGGGCCAGCGACTGTGCCGACGTCGCGCCGCTCTGGGACGTGGATGCTCCAAGATCGCGCTCGATCCTGGATCGAGTGGTATCGGCCTCACTTCCATGCCACTACTTCCTGGATCGAGCGCGCGAGGGCGCGAGTCAGAGGACGTCGAGGACGGTGCAGAGCCAGGTGCCGCGGCGGTGCTCCAGGCGGAGGGCGACGGCCCAGCTCGCCCCGCCGGCCGCCGCGAACACGGCGGCCGCCTCGACCGCCCCCGTGCGGGGTTCGCAGACCCGTAGCCGGCGTAGCTGGAGGGCCGGTCGGGTGGTGCGACGGCGTACCGGGCCGAGTCGGCGGGACGCCCGGGCCAGCTCGTTGGCCACCCCGGTGGCGGCCTCGGGCAGGCAGAGCGGCCGGAGCTGGCCGGGCGGCCGGTAGCCGTTGACGATCTCCAGGAAGGTGCGGACGAACCGGTGCGCCGCTCGGGTGGCCTCCGGGGTGGCGGTGGCCAGGGCCGCGGCCGGGGGAGCGGTGGAGCGCCCCGGGCCGGTGGGCACCGGTCGTACCTCGATCGCGCGGCCCGCGGGTCGGCCCGGATCCCGCCGGCGCGGGTCGAACAGGTCGAGGGTGAGCTGGTCGGCGTCGGCCCAGGGGAAACCCTCGTCCATCAGCGGCGGGTCGATCGGTGGGGCCGGACGGAGGCGGACCGGGGGACGCGGTGCCAGCGGGCGGCGGGTGTCGACCATCCTGAACCCCTGTTCCTTACGTTTGCCTACGTTTGCCTCCGACAGGCTTTCATTTTCGGATACGGCGAGACCGGGCGTCAATGCCGGTGCGGAATCGCGCGATCACTCCGGGTCGCGGTCGGTGAGTGGGTTGCCGCGTACCCACTCGGCGGTCTCGGCGTACTTGCGCTGGATGTATTCCTCCAGGCGGGCCCGCTCGACCCGCCACTGGCCGCGGCCGCCGATCTTGATGGCGGGCAGCTCACCACTGCGCACCATGTGGTAGACCTGCGAGTCCGACACGTTCAGCTCGGCGGCCACGTCGGACAGCAGCAGGAACCTCGGTTCCACGGACCACTCCTGGGGTTGGTTTCGTTTGCCTCAGTTTGCCATTAGGAGGCGGCTGGTCCCAGTGCCCGGCGCGCCGAAGGATGGGGGACACACCGGCGCGGAACTTCTCCTCGACGGGTACGAGGTGTATGACGGTCACGGCGTACGGCATGATCGGCGCCCGGAGCCGGCACCCGCCGGCCTGGCCTGAGCTTGGGAGAGACCGGTGACCGACGAACTTGTCCGGGTGTACGTGCCGGCGACCGTTCCCATGCTGGCGCGGCTGCGCGATGAGGGCCTCGTCGCCGAGGAGGCGCACGCGGTCACCCCGGAGCTGCGTGAGTGGTACGCCGAGGGCGACGAGGAGGAGCTGGAGTACGTGGCCTTCACCCGGGCCGCCCAGGACGCGCTGCTGCTGCTCCGGGCCGACCCGACCGCGCCCCGGCGTCGGGTGGTGGTCTCGGTGGACCTGCCGGCTCGCGCGGTCGGCCGGGTCGGCGGCGAGCTGGGCTCCAGCGTGGTCCGGCCGGCCGGGCCGGTGCCGGTCAAGGTGGTCGCCGCGATCCACGTGGACGGCGCGGAGGCGGCGGACGACGTGGCGGCCGCCGCCGAGGTGGTCGTCGAGGCCCAGGCGGGTGACCCGGACGCCCAGTTCACCGTCGACGGCGCCGAGGACCACGAGCTGGAGTGGTACGACCCGACCGAACTGGACCTGCTGCTCCGCGAGGTCGGCTGAGGCCGGTGGCCGGGACGGCGGTCAGGCCTCCGCCGGCTCGTCCTCGTCGTCGACCGTCTGGCGCGGGCCGAGGGTGCGGCCGAACGCGATGAGCGCGGTGAGCGCCCCCACGAAGAGCACCCAGATGCCGTTGTCGACCCGCGAGGTGCCGAGGGCGGTCTGCGCCACCCGGTCCGCGTCGCTGAGGTCGGCGGCCAGTTCGAGCAGGCCGTGCCCGCCGACCCGGATGATCACTTCGGTGAGCAGCAGGAGCAGGCCCGCCCCGGCCCCGGCGAGCAGGTACGCCGGCCAGCGCAGCTGCGACAACTCAGGCTCGGCTGGCGGCCATAATTCGGCCTCCGCGCCGCTAGGCGGCGCTCCGGGCCGAATGAAGGCCGGTCTGACGCCGCGCCCCGACCTGGAGCCGTCGGGCGCGACCCCGTCCCGGCGGCCGGCCCGGCGGCGCGTCCAGCTGAGGTAGCCGAAGGCCACCAGGCCGGCGATCAGCCCGGCGAGCAGGGACTCGGTCCGGGACACCCACTTCGCCGCGTCGAGCACCGACTGCTGGGTGTCCCCTGCCCCGAACAGGTCCGAGAGCGGGTCCCGGGCACGGCTGAACAGCACCACGAAGACCTGGGCGGCCAGCGTCGCGGTGACCAGCGCGCCGATCACCCGGGCGTTGCGGGCGCCGGCCATCGCGCCGCCGATGATCGCCGCCGCAGCGGTGGTGCCGGCGATGGTGTTCGTGGTCGCGTTGTCGGCGTACGTCAGGTTGATCGCCACCGCGGCGGCGATCCCGACCAGCAGGCCGGTGCCGACGGCGGCGAGGAAGCGCACGGTGGCCCGGCCGATCGGGTTGGTCACCGCCAGCGCGACGGCGGCGCCGGCCACCAGCGCGGCGGTGATCACGCCGGGCAGCGCGTACGCGGAGAGGCTGATCGCGGTGACGCCGGCCGCCGCGGAGGTGATCGCGGCCCGGGTGGACCAGAGCATCGCGGCCAGCCAGGCGACCGCCACCAGGGCCGGCACCAGCGCCCTCGGGGCGTACGCCCGCCGGTCGGTCGCCGGGCCCGTCTCGCCGGCCGGAGCGGCCTCGGGCTGGTCCGCCACCTCGGCCGGGGCGACCTCGGGCTGGTCCGGTTCCGCGGCCGTGGAGCTGCCGGGCTGCTTGCTCATCGTCTCCCTTTCGACGGACGCCGGGTCGGCCGCGCCGGGCCGGGCAGGTCACCGGCCATCCAGGGTACGCGTCGCCCGGGGTCGGTCCCGCGCCCCTCGCCCGGCCCGGCCCACCATGGCCGCGGCGCGCCCGGGGTCGCCGCCGAGGCCGCCCGCCCCGATGAGGGTCGATCGGGTGGGCCGATGGATCGCAGGCATCAGGCGGGTTCGGCTGACGGTTGTTCGGGTGCGGGTGAGCTGTCGCCTACGGTCCGCTGCGTGAGGGTGCGACCCGAGTTCCTGTTGAGGACCCGCACCGGTGGGGGTGTCCCGGGGCGGCGCGTGAAAGAATTGGCCGAGGTCCCGCCGCCGCGACCGGTCCGCCGCGTGGTGCCCGGCAACCCGGCCGCCCGGTCGATGCCCGCGGGTCCGATTTCGCCACCGCCGTCGAGATCGCACAGGAGCCTGTGATGGACGCCGTGTTCTCCGTACCCGAGCCGCGCAACGAGCCGGTCCACAACTACGAGCCCGGCAGCGCCGACCGGGAGCGGCTCCAGCGGCGGCTGGCCGAGCTGGCCGCCGAGCGGATCGAGCTGCCCATGACCATCGCCGGCGAGCAGCGGATGGCCGGCGGCGAGTCGATCGACGTGGTCCAGCCGCACAAGCACGCGCACGTGCTCGGCGTCACCGGCCACGCCACCCACGACGACGCCCGCGCCGCGGTGAAGGCCGCCAAGGACGCCGCCTCGATGTGGCGGGCGCTGCCGTTCGAGGAGCGCGCCGCGATCTTCCTGCGTGCCGCCGACCTGCTCTCCGGCCCCTGGCGGGACACCCTCAACGCGGCCACCATGCTCGGCCAGTCGAAGACCGCCGTCCAGGCCGAGATCGACTCGGCCTGCGAGTTCATCGACTTCCTCCGGTTCAACGTGTCCTTCGCCCGCAGGCTGCTGGCCGAGCAGCCGATGTCCTCGCCCGGGGTGTGGAACCGGTTCGACCACCGCCCGCTGGAGGGCTTCGTCTACGCGGTCACCCCGTTCAACTTCACCGCGATCGCCGGCAACCTGCCCTCGGCGCCGGCCCTGCTGGGCAACACGGTGGTCTGGAAGCCGGGCCCGACGCAGCAGTTCGCGGCGCACTTCACCATGCGCCTCTTCGAGGCCGCCGGCCTGCCGCCCGGCGTGATCAACATGGTCACCGGGCGCGGCGAGGAGGTCTCCGACGTGGTGCTCGCCGACCCGGACCTGGCCGGCATCCACTTCACCGGCTCGACCAAGGTGTTCCAGCACCTGTGGCGGACGGTCGGCGAGAACATCGCCCGCTACCGGGGCTACCCGCGGCTGGTCGGCGAGACCGGCGGCAAGGACTTCGTGGTCGCGCACACCAGCGCCGACGTGGACGCCCTGCACACCGCGCTGATCCGTGGCGCGTACGAGTACCAGGGGCAGAAGTGCTCGGCGGCGTCCCGGGCGTACATCCCCCGGTCGATCTGGGAGGGTGGCCTGCGCGACCGGCTGGCCGCCACCGCCGACTCGCTGATCTACGGTGACGTGACCGACTTCAGCAACTTCGGCGGCGCGGTCATCGACGACAAGGCGTTCGGCCGGCACACCGCCGCGCTGGAGCTGATCAAGGGCGACGACAGCTGCAAGATCCTGGCCGGCGGCACCGCCGACGACTCGGTCGGCTACTTCGTCCGGCCGACCCTGTTCGAGTGCTCCGACGCCGCGCACGAGACCTTCACCACCGAGTACTTCGGTCCGATCCTCGGCGTGCACGTCTTCGACGACGCCCGCTTCGACGAGGTGGTCCACCAGGCGGAGTCGATCGCCCCGTACGCGCTGACCGGGTCGATCTTCGCGACCGACCGCCGGGTGGTCGACCAGGTGGCCGAGAAGATGCGGTACGCCGCCGGCAACTTCTACATCAACGACAAGCCGACCGGCGCGGTGGTCGGGCAGCAGCCGTTCGGCGGTGCCCGGGCCAGCGGCACCAATGACAAGGCGGGCTCCTGGCACAACCTGGTCCGCTGGATGTCGCCGCGGACGATCAAGGAGACCTTCGTCCCGCCGACCGACCACACCTACCCGCACATGGGCTGAGCGGTAAGGAGGGGCCCCCTTTTAACAGGCGCCTGTTAAAAGGGGGCCCCTCCTTACCGCCGATCGGTGGGCCGGGTCGGTGTCCCCGGCGGACAGTCGTCGGCCGACAGTGCACATCGGACGACCCGACAGGTGGCGAAAACAGCAAATCCTGGACGCCAGGTCCGACAAAGTGGCAGCTTAGAGGGCATGGCGGAATCCGGAGTCAATCCGACGGCGGCGGCCCTGCTGGGCCTGCTGCACGACGGCCCGATGACAGGCGGCCAACTGATGGCCGCCGCCGAGCGCCGGTTGGCGCCGTACTGGTCGATGACCCGCAGTCAGGTCTACCGGGAGCTCCCGGTGCTGGCCGAGAAGGGTCTGGTGCGGCTCGGTAAGCCCGGGCCGCGGATGAGCCAGCCGTACGCGATCACGGCGGCCGGGAAACGGACATTCTCCCGCTGGCTGGCGGAGAATCCGGGCAAGGACACCATCCGTAACCCGATCGCGCTACGGATCGCCTTCGGCAACCTGCACTCGGCGAGTCAGCTCAAGAACCTGTACTCCTCGGCGAACGAGTACCACACCGAGGCCCTGGCGGCGGTGCGCGAGCAGGTCAAGAACGCCAAGAAGGAAGGCGATGACTACGACGCCAGCGCGCTGGAGTTCGCCGTCGCCTACCACAAGGCGGCCCTGTCCTGGCTCAAGTCCGCTCCCGTCGGCTGACCACCTGCCACAGGTGGGGCGACGCAGGCAGTACGCTTGTCTGTCGTGACCGCTGCCGATTACGCCGAACAGCTCAAGGAACTCGACGCCACCCTGCGCAACATCGAGGCCGTGCTCGACCTCGACAAGCTGCGCGAGCAGAAGGCCCGCCTGGAGCAGGAGGCCTCCGCGCCCGACCTGTGGGACGACCAGGCCAAGGCGCAGCAGGTGACGTCGCAGCTGTCGTACGTCAACGGCGAGATCACCAAGCTCGGCAGCCTGCGCTCCCGGCTCGACGACGCGGGGGTGCTGCTGGAGCTCGCCCAGGACGAGTCCGACCCGGGCGCCCTCGCCGAGGTCGAGTCGGAGATCACCGGGCTGACCAAGGCCATCCAGGAGATGGAGGTCCGCACCCTGCTCTCCGGCGAGTACGACTCGCGGGAGGCGCTGGTCGCCATCCGGGCCGGCGCCGGTGGCGTGGACGCGGCGGACTTCGCCGAGATGCTGCTACGGATGTACCTGCGCTGGGCCGAGCGGCACGGCTACCCGACCGAGGTCTACGAGACCTCGTACGCCGAGGAGGCGGGCCTGAAGTCGGCCACCTTCACGGTCAAGGTCCCCTACGCGTACGGCACGCTCAGCGTGGAGTCCGGCACCCACCGGCTGGTCCGGATCAGCCCGTTCGACAACCAGGGCCGCCGGCAGACCAGCTTCGCCGGCGTCGAGGTGCTGCCGGTCGTCGAGCAGACCGACCACATCGAGATCCCCGAGAACGAGATGCGGATCGACGTCTACCGGTCCTCGGGCCCGGGTGGGCAGAGCGTGAACACCACCGACTCGGCCGTCCGGATCACCCACATTCCGACCGGCATCGTGGTGACCTGCCAGAACGAGAAGTCGCAGCTGCAGAACAAGGCCTCCGCGCTGCGGGTGCTCCAGGCCCGGCTGCTGGAGCGCAAGCGCCAGGAGGAGCAGGCCAAGCTCCAGGGCCTGAAGACCGAGGCCGCCGGCTCGTGGGGCGACCAGATGCGCTCGTACGTCCTGCACCCGTATCAGATGGTGAAGGATCTGCGTACCGAGCAGGAGACGGGCAATCCGTCCGCGGTCTTCGACGGTGAGCTGGACGGCTTCATCGAGGCCGGTATCCGCTGGCGGAAGCAGCAGCAGCTCACCGCTGACAGCGCGTGATCGGGGTCGGACGGAGCGCGTCGTCGATCTCTGCCTGACCGGCTGAATCGATGACGCGACTCGCAACGATGGGGCGGGGGGCTTGGCTCCTCGGTTACACCGCGTAGACTCTCGACCCGTGATTCAGCTTGAGCAAGTGACGAAGACGTACCCGAAGGCGTCCCGGCCTTCGCTCGACAGCGTGTCCGTCTCGATCGAGAAGGGCGAGTTCGTCTTCTTCATCGGTCCATCCGGCTCCGGCAAGTCCACGATCATCAAGATGCTGCTGCACGAGGTCACCCCCAACAAGGGGCGGATCATCGTGAACGGCAAGGACGTCACGTCGATGCGCTCCTGGAAGCGACCCGCCTTCCGGCGTTCCATCGGCTGCGTCTTCCAGGACTTCCGCCTCCTGCCGAACCGCACGGCGTACGAGAACGTGGCGTTCGCCCTGGAGGTGATCGGCAAGACCAAGGCGGTCGCCCGCCGGGTCGTGCCCGAAGTGCTGGAGCTGGTCGGCCTCGGTGGGAAGGAGCACCGCTACCCCCACGAGCTCTCCGGTGGTGAGCAGCAGCGGGTCGCGGTGGCGCGGGCGTTCGTGAACCGGCCGCTGATCCTGCTCGCCGACGAGCCCACCGGAAACCTGGACCCGGACACGTCGATCGAGATCATGCGCCTGCTGGACCGGATCAACCGCACCGGCACGACCGTCGTGATGGTCACGCACGACTCCAACATCGTGAACCAGATGCGCCGCCGCGTCGTTGAGATCGAGAGCGGCCGCATCGTGCGCGACCAGCACCGTGGCGTCTACGGCTGAGCCGTTCCGGCTGACGATCCGTAGACCTTGACGACGAACACCTCACGCCGGAGAGCCGGAGGAATTTCCCGATGCGGATGAAGTACGTCCTGTCCGAGGTACTGGTCGGACTGTGGCGCAACGTCACCATGACCATCGCGATGATCATCACGATGGCGGTGTCGCTGTTCATGCTGGGCGGCAGCGGCCTTCTCTTCCAGAAGGTCGGTGACATGAAGGATCTCTACTACGAGAACGTCCAGGTCTCGATCTTCCTCAAGACCGACGTCAGCGACCAGCAGCGCACCGACCTCGACACGAAGCTGAAGAGCGACCCGCTGGTCAAGGAAGTCACCTACGTCAACAAGGACGAGGCCTACAACCGCTTCAAGCAGATGTACGCCGATGCCCCCGACCTGGTGAACGCCGTCAAGCCGGACCAGCTGCCCGAGTCGTTCCGGCTCACCCTGAAGAACCCGGAGCAGTACAAGAGCATCTACGACCAGTACAAGGACAGCGAGGGGGTCGACGAGATCGTCGACCAGAGCAAGCTGCTCGACAAGGTCTTCGGCGTGCTCACCGGGATCCAGAACTTCGCGCTGGCCATCGCCATCGTGATGGCGGCCGCGGCCCTGCTGCT
The DNA here is from genome assembly GCF_026013475.1 of Micromonospora yasonensis. Taxonomy (GTDB): domain Bacteria; phylum Actinomycetota; class Actinomycetes; order Mycobacteriales; family Micromonosporaceae; genus Micromonospora; species Micromonospora yasonensis. The sequence goes on from NZ_JAPDPH010000010.1 coordinate 36,580, forward strand.
GGTTGCCAACACCATCCAGGTGGCCGCCTACAGCAAGCGGCGTGAGGTCGCGGTGATGAAGCTGGTCGGCGCCTCCAACTGGTTCATCCAGGCGCCGTTCGTGCTGGAGGCGGTGGTCGCCGGTCTGATCGGCTCGATCCTCGGCCTGATCGCGTTGATCGGCGTCAAGCTCGTCGCCGGCGGCGGCTCGCTGGCCGCCCTGGAGGGCCTGATCACCCCCATCTCCTGGTCGGACATCCTCCTGACGTTCCCGCTGATGGCCGCCGTCGGTGGTCTGGTCAGTGCCGTCACCGGCTGGGTCACGCTCCGCTTCTACCTGCGGGTCTAGTCTCGCGACGGCTCTCCGAGGGCCCTCCCGCGCCGGAATAAACGGCGCGGGAGGGCCCTTGTGCTTCGGGTAGCATGATCTCCGCTCCGCGGCCGGTGGCCGTGGACCGATCCGGAAGGAGGTGGCGCCGATGCCACGGGAAAAGGGCCGCAAGGTGGTCGCCTCCAACAAGAAGGCGCGCCACGACTACGCCATCCTCGACACGTACGAGGCGGGCATGGCGCTGACCGGCACCGAGGTCAAGTCGCTGCGGGCCGGGCGGGCGTCGCTGGTCGACGCGTTCGCCCAGGAGCGCAACGGCGAGCTCTATCTGCACGGCATGCACATCCCGGAGTACACCCAGGGCACCTGGACCAACCACGAGCCCCGGCGTACCCGGAAGCTGCTGCTCAAGCGACTGGAGATCGACCGGCTGATCGGCAAGACCAGGGAGAGCGGTCTCACCCTGGTGCCGCTGCAGGTCTACTTCTCGGACGGCTGGGCCAAGGTGGAGATCGGCCTGGCCAAGGGTAAGAAGACGTACGACAAGCGGCAGGACCTCGCCAAGCGGGACGCCGAGCGGGAGATTGCCCGCACGGCGGGCCGGCGCGGCAAGGGGATGGAAGACTGAAAAATCCGGTTTGTCCGGGTCGCCGGCCGGGGCCGGCCTCGGAATGAATCCGGTTGCGCCAGGCGTTAGGCTTGGTGGTGCTGCCGACAGGGGCAGCCCGTCGAGGGGGTGACTGGTTTCGACTTCGTACGTTGCGGCAGGGGAAGCGAGCCGAGGAAGCCGACGTCGTCTCGTGAATCGGTCGTCGGAAACCAATAAGCGCCAAGAACAATCGCGCTGACTTCGCTCTCGCCGCCTGAGGCGAGTAGCAAGTCTGTCGGCCTGGGAGCGCCTTCGACCCAGTTAGCCGGCATCAGCTAGAAGGCTGGCCAATCGGACCCGGTCGCGGGGTCCGTGCGGCGAGATCAATCAGCGACTGGGCCCGTCACACCGACTCGCTCGCGTGATCGGAGGGGCCGAGTAGAGGCACAGCGAGCTGCGCTCGGAGAAGCCCTGACAAGGCGGCGAAGGACCCGGGTTCGATTCCCGGCACCTCCACCACCTGACCTGTGCGCCCCGGTCCACCCGGACCGGGGCGCACAGTCGTCTTCCGGTCGCGTCGCCGGCGTGCTCTACGCTCCCCGACTGTGACGAACGAGAAGGTACGGCTCTCGGTGGGCGCGGCCGGCGGGCGCGTCTTCGCAGCGGTCGTGGGCGTCCTGTTCACCGCCTTCGGCGCCGTCTTCGTGCTGCTGCCGATCTTCGCCGACCGGCTGCTGGCCCGGCTCACCGGCGCCGGCGACCCCTTCCCGTCGTACGACGACGCACGGGACCTGCCGCCCGGCCTGCTCCCGCCGGAACTGAACGGCGGCGCCACCGACTCGCCGCTCGGGCCGGCGCGGTTCGTCGGGCTCTGCGGCCTGCCGGTCGTGCTGCTCGGGCTCTACCTGCTGCTGCGGGTGCTCCGCACCGCCGCCTGGCTGGACGGGACCCGTGCCTCGGTCCGCGGTGCCCTCGGCAGCCGTACGGTCGACCTGGCCACCGCCGAGGTGCAGGGTGGCGCGGTCGTCCACCGGGCCGGCGACGCGGGGGTGCGGGTGCCGAGCCTGGTTGCCCGGGACCGGGACAGCGGACGCCGGATCACCATCCCGTTGCAGGGGATGGGGCTCGCCACCCTGCCGCCGTACGAGCTGCGGGCCCTCGCCGACGCGATCACCGCCGGCCGACCGGCGGAGGGCCGGGACGCCGACGCGCACGCGCTCGCCCGGCAGCTACGCACCATGGCGGACAATCCGCTGGGACGGTAGGGACTTGTGGGGCTGGTGGGACCCATGGGGCAGATGAGGCGCCCCCCGGGCCTGGACAGGGCCGACCGTCGGGTCCACCATCGCTGTACGCGGTAGCACAGCAGCGCGGGAGGTGCCCATGGTCACCGGTCCGATCCAGCAGCCGTCCACCGTCGCCGGGGCGGCCCGACCGCCCGCCGCGCGCCAGCCCGGGCCCACCCTCCTCGGCGATGTGCCCGCCCTCACCCGGGCACTCGCCGTGCCGTTCGGGGAGCCGCGCTGGCGGGAGCGCCTGGTCCACCGCCTCGACCCGGTACGGCAGGGCTTCGCCGAGCATGTCCGGGTCACCGAGGGCCCCACCGGCCTCTACGCCGAGCTGCTCCTCCAGGCGCCCCGGCTCGACCGGGGCGTACGGCAGCTGACCCGGGAGCACGCCGTGATCGTGGCGGCGCTGGCCGCCCTCCAGCACGCCGCCGTGCTGCCCGAGGTGCCGGCCGAGGAGTTGCGCGGCCGGGTCGGTGAGCTGCTCCGGGCGCTGCACCGGCACCGGCAGCGCGGCGCCGACCTGCTCTGGGAGGCGTACCAAGCCGACCTGGGCGGGGAGGACTGACCGGGGAACCGGGACCCCGGGTGCGGCGTCCAACGGACATGCGTCGTTCGATGGCCCTGCTGGGATTGCCGCTCCTGCTCGTCGCCGGCTGCGCCTCGCCCGGCTCCGGCCCGGCCGCGCCGGCGGCCACCACCCCGGCCGACTCCCGCTGGCCGGCATTCGACCAGCGGGCCGCCGAGGTGGCCGACGCCTGGCAGCCCGGCGCGGCGTGGCGCAGCGGCTACGTGCCGCTCGAGGACGGCACCGTGCTGGCCGGCGACCCCGGCTTCACCGAGGACAGCAAGTGGGCGTTCGCCCAGGGCTGGTACCGCGACCAGGTCGACCTGCCGACCGCCGCGCCGGCCGACGGCACGGTCCGCTTCCCCGACGGCACGCTCCGGGTGCCGCTGGTCAGCGCCGCCGCGGCGTACGCCGAACTGGACAAGGGCGACCCGCCGCCGTGCGCGGGACGGCCGATGAAGCCCCCGGGCGGCTCCGGGCGGCCCGGCCCGGACGGCGGCCCGACCATCGAACCGGGGCCGGACGGCTGGGCGACCACCGCGGCGACCGAACCCTGCGTGCCGCTGACGGTCACCGGAGTGCGCCTGGGCAGCGCGACGGTACGGACCAGCCGCGGCCCGGCCGAGGTGCCGGCCTGGCTGTTCACCGTGGAAGGGCTGCGGGTGCCGGTGGCCCGGGTCGCGGTCGCGCCGAGCGCGGTCGGCGCCGTACCCGAGGGGAACGCCCCCACCGGGCCGCTCCCCGGCGTGGTGACCGTGCAGAGCCTCGACGCGGTGGACGGCGCGCGCGTCGACTACAAGGTCGGGACGGGCGCCTGCGACAGTGAACCCACCCCGCTGGTGCTGGAACGCGAGGACGTGGTGGTGATCGGCGCCGGGGTGACCTCGTCGAGCGGGCCCTGCACCATGCAACTGGTGCTGAAGCCGGTGACGGTCACCCTCAAGGCGCCGGTCGGCAGCCGGGCGGTGCTGGACGTGGGCAGCGGCCGCGCGCTCGTGGTCGGCCGGCGCTGACCGTCCGGCCTACGCGGCGGTGCGGGTCAGAGGATTCGCGGCACGTCGGTGCTGATCGGCACCGGCAGCACGGTCGGCCGGTCGGCGGCGAGTGCGGCGTCCAGCGCCGGACCGAGCGCGTCCAGCGACTCCAGCACCGTGGCCGCGCAGCCGTAGCCCCGCGCCACCGCGGTCACGTCCAGCCCGGGCAGGTCCAGCGCGGGCACGCCCGGGGTGTGCTTCAGCTCGGCGAACGCCTTGAGGATCGCGTACTGGTGGTTGACCGGGACCAGGACGGCGAGCGGCAGGCGCAGCTGCGCCGCCGTCCAGAGCGCCTGCACCGAGTAGTGGAGCGAGCCGTCCCCGATCACCGCCACCACCGGTCGGCCGCGCCCGGTGTCGCGCTCACCGAGCGCGATCCCCACCGCCGCCGGCAGGCCGAACCCCAGGCCGCCGCTGGCCATCGTGAAGTACGACCGGGGCCGGCTGATCCGGATCCGGCGGCGCAGCGCGGCCAGGTTGGACGGTGACTCCTGCACCAGCACCCCGTCCGCCGGCCAGTGCGCAGCCAGCGCCGCGAAGAGCGCGTCGGCGCTCGGCGGCTCGGTGACCTCGGGCGGGGCCGAGTCGGGGCGGGTGGCCGGTGGCGGCCGGTCCGCCGGCGGCACCAGCTCCAGCAGGCCGGCCAGGGCCAGCCCGGTGTCGCCGAGCAGGCTCTCCCCGACGGGGGCCCGTGCCGACTCGTCCGGGTCGTCCGTGACGTGCAGCAGCCGGGCGTCGGCCGGCAGGTACTCGCCTGGCACGTGCGGGTAGTAGCGGAACACCGGGGCGCCGACGACCAGCACCGTGTCGTGCCCGCGCAGCGCCTCGGCGAGCGGACCGATCGCGTACGGCAGGACGCCCCGGAAGTGCGGGTGGTCCTCGGGGAAGACAGCCCGCTCCGGCGCCGGGGCGGACCAGACCGGGGCGGCCAGCCGCTCGGCCAGCGCCACCGCCGCCGGCCAGGCGTCGGCCCGGTCCACCGCCGCCCCGAGCACCAGCGCGGGGGCACGGCTGCCCGCCAGCACCTCGGCGAAGCCGCGCAGCCGGTCCGGGTCCGGGGCGATCCGGGTGGCGACCGTCCGCACCTGTGGGGACGGGTCGGCGGGTCGGTCCCAGTCGTCCATCGGCAGGGAGAGGTAGACCGGCCCGGCCGGGGGCTGCACCGCGGTCGCGTACGCCCGCATGAAGGCCGCCGGGATGTCCTGTGCACGGGTCGGTTCGTGCGCCCACTTGACGTACGGCTGGGTCAGCTCCGCCGGCCGGCGACTGGCCAACCGCGGCTCGATCAGCAGCATCTCCCGGTTCTGCTGGCCGGCGGTGACGATCAGCGGCGTCTTGTTGTGCCAGGCGCTGACCAGGTTGCCCATGCCGTTGCCGGTGCCCGGGGCGGTGTGCAGGTTGACGTGCGCGGGACGGCCGGTGGCCTGGGCGTAGCCGTCCGCCATACCCACCGCGGACGCCTCGTGCAGCGCGTGCACGTAGGTGAAGTCGGCCGGGAAGCCCTGGAGGAAGGTCTCCTCCGTCGAGCCGGGGTTGCCGAAGACGGTGGTCAGTCCGAGGGCGCGGAGCAACTCGTACGTCGTGTCACGGACCGTTGCCATCGTCGGCTGCCTCTCGTCCCCCGCGTGGTGCCGGAGACGGCTCGCTGATCAGTCCCCCGACGAACCGAACTTATCCGTCCCGGGTTGACTTTTCGGGTGCTTCCCGGGTCAGGGCAGCGGGAAGGGCAGCGTGATCCCGTCGAGTGCGTGGGCGCACGGGCAGTCCCGCTCGGCCGGCAGCGTGGCGACGGCGTCCAGCAGCACCCCGCGCAGCCGGTCGGTGTTCTCGGCGAAGACCCGGAAGACTTCCTCCTGGGTCACCGTCTCGCCGGCCTCGACGCCCGCGTCCAGGTCGGTGACCAGCGCGATCGACGTGTAGCAGAGGGCCAGCTCGCGGGCGAGCACCGCCTCCGGGTGGCCGGTCATGTTGACCACAGTGCCGCCGAACGCGGCGAACCAGCGCGACTCGGCGCGGGTGGAGAAGCGCGGTCCCTCGACCACCACCACCGTCCCGCCGTCCACCGCCGGCACGTTCCGCCCGGCCGCCGCGTCCAGCAGCGTCCGCCGCCCGACGGGGCAGTACGGATCGGCGAACGGGACGTGCACCGCACCGCGGTCGTAATAGGTCTGCACCCGGCCGCGGGTGCGGTCGATGAGCTGATCCGGCACCACGAACGTGCCCGGGCCCAGCTCCGGCCGCAGCCCGCCGACCGCACACGGCGCGAGCACCTGACGTACGCCGAGGGAGCGCAGTGCCCACAGGTTCGCCCGGTAGGGGATCCGGTGCGGCGGGTAGCGGTGGTCACGCCCGTGGCGGGGCAGGAACGCCACCCGGCGCCCGCCCACCTCGGCGATCGTGATCGCGCCCGACGGCGGGCCGTACGGCGTGTCCACCTCGTGCTCGGTGGCGCCGTCGAGCAGGGCGTAGAGACCCGACCCGCCGATCACCGCCAGCTCGGCCGTTGGCCCCATGCGGCCCTCCCTCAATCCTGTCGCGATCACCCGCCCGACAGACCTTAACCAGCGGGCGAGGTGCAGGCTATGGTGCGTGACATGGCGTTGACAGGGTGGACGCCCGACGACGGCGGGTGCGCCACACCGGCGTACGGCTGACGGGTGTCGGACATGCAGAGTGAGGGACAGGCGATCGGTGGCCGGGCCATGGACTCGATGACCGGGCGGCTGCTGGTCGCGACTCCGACGCTCAAGGACCCCAACTTCGACCGTACGGTCGTGCTGCTGGTCGCCCACGAGCCCGGCGGCGCGCTCGGCGTGGTGCTGAACCGCGCCACCGAGGTCCCGGTGGCCGACGTCCTCGGCGACTGGAGCGACCTGGCCCGGCATCCCGCGGTGCTCTTCGAGGGCGGCCCGGTGCAGCCCGACTCGGCCATCTGCCTGGCCCGGATGCGGCACCCGATCAAGCCGGTGAAGGGCTTCCACCGGGTCTCCGGCGCGGTCGGCACCATCGACCTGTCGGTGGACCCGGAGCGGCTGCGGGACGCCATCGGCGGGATCCGGGTCTTCGCCGGCTACTCCGGCTGGGGAGCCGGCCAGCTCGAACGAGAGATCGAGGAGGGGTCCTGGTTCGTCCTCGACGCCCTGCCCGGGGACGCCTTCGTCGACCGGCCGGACGATCTCTGGCCGATGGTGCTGCGACGGCAGGGCGGCATGATGGCGGCGGTCGCCCACTTTCCCCCGGACGTGGCGCTGAACTGAGCCGCGCGGCGGGGTACCCCCGCGAGATGACCATGCCGACCGGCGTGTGTATAGTTCTCTCCGTGCCCGGGCGACCGGGACGACAGCAAGGGGCCGTGGCGCAGCTGGTAGCGCACCACACTGGCAGTGTGGGGGTCAGGGGTTCGAGTCCCCTCGGCTCCACTTGCGTTTTCGCAGGTAAACCGACATCAGTCATCGACTGATGTCGGTTTTTTGCGATCTTTGGTCACAATCGTGGTCACACGACCGCCCCACACTGGCCTCCTCAAAATGCCGAGAGAAGTGACGGCGAAAGCGGCCTCTACCTGCCGATTCGTGCCGTCAGCATCGTTTGGAGCGGCTTGAGGCGAAAATGTGGGGCGCATTTGGCGGTGTCGGGCGATGTCGCCGAGGCCACGGCTCGGGACAGGCTCTGGCCGGTTGAACAGGGTGGTTGGGTCGGCCAGGTGAGACGTGTATCGCCGTCAGAAGGTTGACTCGGGATCGGCGTGATAGCCGGCCAGCGGCGGAGGCCGTGTCGGTCCGGTCAGTGGTCCGCCGCGCAGCGTGCGATGTCGAAGACTGGGTCAGCGATGGCGTTGAGCAGTTGTCTGGCCGGCGGATAGTCCGGATCCACGTGGCGGCCGAGGGCGATCGCGGCCACGCTGCTGGCACCGGCGACCTTGAGCGCGTACGCCAGTGACTGCACGCGGGCGCCCGTCGTCCAGGTGTCCTCGATGATCAGTGCATGGACCGGCGTGCGCGATGAGGGCATGAACGGCGTGAACCAGTCGGCGTGGAAGTCGTGGTCGTCTGGGCCGTAGCTCGGGTTGACGGCGGTGGCGATCCAGGGTAGGCGGAGCCGGGTGCCGACAAGGTCGGCGAGTGGGTGTGTGCCGGGGCGGCTGCGGGTGCTGGCGACGGTGATGACGTGCGTTGGCTGCGCTCCGATGCGGGCCGTTATACAGGCGAGGTGGTCGTGCAGGAAGAGGAGCAGGAGGGCCAGCAGGCTCCATCGAGCCTGCTCGGACCGGGCTGTGCCCTTGTACGTCCGGAGGTTGTGGTGGTGCTGCCCGGTGCGTGGCGAGTAGGAGATCGGCAGGACGAGGTCCGCGAGGTTCCCGTCGGACCGGGTGAGATGGGACTGACAGCGGAAGCAGAGCGAGTAGCCCTCGCTGCGTACTCCACGGCACGTGGGACAGATTCAGGGGTACGCCGGTAGCGGGTTGCGTAGGTAGCCGCGCTGGACCTCGACGTACCTGCGGATGATGGTCCAGCGCTGGTCAGCGGAGGGCGAAGTCAGGGAAGTTCTCCAGGCCGGCTTCGGTGGGCTGGTAACTGAGAATCTCGTCGACGGCTTCCAGCAGCTGCGCGGTGCCGTGGACGACGTATACGCCGGGGTTCTCGGCGAACGCCTTGGCCCAGTCGCATTGCATGACCTGGCCTGTGAGAACAACCGGGCGGCCGTGCTGGAGGGCGAGTCGGGCCTGGACCCGCGCTCCGCTGGTTTCACCCGCCTCGACGACGACAGTCGCGACCGCGTACCCGCTCATGACGGCGTTGCGCATGGGGAAGCTCTGCCGGCTCGGCGGGGCATCTGGCCAGAACTGGGAAATCACGAGCCCGACCTCGGCGATGTGATCCTGCAGGCGCCGGTTGGCCGAGGGGTAGTACCGGCGGATCCCTGTGCCAATGACGGCAACCGTGCGCCCGCCCGCCTTGAGTGCGGCGGAGTGCGCAGCGGTGTCGATGCCGGCGGCGAGCCCGCTGACCACGGTAACCCCGCGGCCCGCCAGGGCAGTGGCGACGGCTCCGGCGATCCGTAACCCTTCGTCGCTTGCCTTGCGGCTGCCAACGACGGCCACCGCCCGGTCGTGAACCTGTAGATCACCTCGGCTGAACAGGAGCGGCGGCATCTCCCGGATGCCGAGCAGCTGGGCTGGGTAGGTGTCGTCGAAGAAGGCGTGGACGCCAACCCCCTCCGCCCGCCAGGCGGCGATCTCAGCGGCGGCAGCGCTGATCAGGCCGGCGGTTGAATCCGCATCGGGGAAGAGCGTGTCGGAATGGCCGACTGTGCGATCGAGGACCGCCTTGGCGCTGCCGGTCTCCTGGATGTCCAGGGCGGTCTCGGACCAGGGCGTGTGAGGCCGGCGAAGTAGCGCGACCAAGGCGGCCCGCTCGATCGTCGCCGTGTCCATGGGCACGATCGTAGGCCCCGGCCTGCCATCCTGGCGCAGCCATCCCCGCCGGTGTTGCTGCTGCGGACTCCGGGCGGACATCATTGTTCGAACATAGGTTCGATTGAGGCGGGAAGCAAACCGTCCCCACCGGCGGCAAGGACGTCGTCCGCCCCCACGCCGTCACCGGTGTGACCGTGGAAAAGCCCCGGCCAGTCACCGGTCACCACCGCCTACGCATACGACAACGCCGGCAACACCACCTGTCGGCCCGCCGGAACCACCACCAACACCTGCCCGCCCGACAGCAACTCGCAAAACCTGACCTGGGACTCCGAAAACCGCCTCACCACCATCTCCGGCGACGCGCCGACGGCCGGCAGCAACATCTACGACGCCGACGGCAACCGACTCGTCCGCCGCGACGCCACCGGCCGCACTCTCTACCTTCCCGGCACCGAAGTCCGCCGGAAAGGCGCCACCCGCACGGCCACCCGCTACTACACCTTCGCCGGCCGGCTCATTCGCCTCCCGCACCAGCACTGGCCTCACCTGGCTCTACACCGACGACCAAGGCACCCAACACACCCACCGTCAGTAACTCCCAAGCCGTCAAGCGCCGCTACCAAACCCCCTACGGCACCTCGCTATGAGACACGGCCTAGTAACGCAACCGGTCAACCGCTGGTCAGGCACCTGTCGATGAGCCGAAGAGCAGGTCGAGGTGGGCATCCAGCGCAGCCAACGCCTGCTCGGTGGTGTACTGCCCGCCGAGCAGATAGACGCCCAGCCCTTCCATCAGCGCCAGCAGGCCGGCCGCGGCGACGGCGTCTCGAGACGGGAGGACGCTGGCGATGAACCCGGTCAGCTGCACGGTGTCTTCGCGCAGGCTGGGCGCGGCCGCCGGACGCACCGCGATGTAGGCGAGGAACGCCAGCGCCACCCGCCCGTCGTCACGGGTCCGCTCGTCGAGCGGCAACAGCGCAGCGATCATCGTGCGCAGCAGCAGCCGAGGGGACGGGTTCTCGCCCAGTCGCGCCACCGCCTCGGTGACCCGGATCTGGCTGCGCTCGCGCACCACGGCCAACGCGAACGCCATCATCTCGTCCTTGGTGCGGAAGTAGTGCTGGACCATCCCGGCGGACACGCCGGCCTCGGCAGCCACGTGACGGAGGCTGACGGCCTCCAGGCCCTGCTCGGCGGCGACTCGCATCAACGCGTCCGTGATGAGGGTGCGTCGCTCCTGGTGATCGACCTTCTTGGGCATGACCTCGATCGTTTCACAGTGGGTGGCCCGGACACTCCGCCAGCGGCCGGCAGCTACCGGCTGACCTTTCCGGTCGCGGGGGTGCCCCGTGCGCTGCGCAGGAGGCCGTCGGGGTCGTCGGCGTACAGCCGCAACTCGTCCATCGGCTCGGACCGGCCCTTGGGCAGGTCGAAGGTCGTCGGCCGGCGCAGCAGGACGTCGATGCTCGTCTGGCTGCCGACCGAGATGTACAGCACCCGGCGTTCCCCCTCCTGCTCGACCTGCACCGATTTGCTGGAGGGCAGCGAGCGGTAACGCCTGCGCAGGGCCTCGATGTCCGTCCACGGGATCCAGATGTCGATGCCCGAACTCTGCCGGACCCGCAGGCCCGTGTCACCCACGACGTGGGGGTGGATCCGCATGCTCGCGTAGAGGCCGGCCATCCAGAGCAGACCCCAGATGCCGAGGACGAGCACGATCCAGCGGGCCGGCCCCCACGGCACCACGTTGGTGACGATCAGGTCGAAGATCGGAATCTCCACGATCGACAAGCCGATGAAGATGCCGAGGATCGGCTTGACCACGCCCAGGTAGCCGAACGGCTCATCGCCCGGCGCCAACGGCAGCGGCTTGCGCCGCGCCCACGCGTACAGGCTGCGCCACATCGCGGCCTCCATCGCGGCCACCCGGCCCAGCAGCGGGCCCACCTTCGCCCCGGTCGGGGCCTTCATGTCGGCCATGGTTGTCCTCGGGTTAGTGAGCTGGCGGTCAGTGGACGGTGACGGTCCCGGCGCCGCCGTCTACGGTGACGAGCTGACCGGTGGAGATCGTCCGCGTGGCATTGGGCACGCAAATGACGGCGGGGATGCCGTACTCCCGGGCCACGGTGGGGCCGTGCGCCATGATCGCGCCGGTCTCGGTGATCAGCGCCGAAGCGGTGAGGAACAGCGGGGTCCAGCCGGGATCGGTGGTCGCGGCGACCAAGATCTCGCCGGGCTCGATGTGGGCGGTGACCGGGTCGTGGATGACCCGGGCGGGGCCGGTCACCCGCCCCGCCGACGCACCCACGCCGGCGAGGGTGCCGTCGAGGGCGGGCGCCGCCGGCAGTACGGTCTCGACGTCGGTGCCGTCGGAGAGCAGCGCCACCGGCACAGCCCTGCGGCGCAGCTCCCTGCGGTGTACCGCCCTGCGGGTGGCGACCGTCGCCCGGTGATCGATGCTCCCGTGCACGGCGGCGTGCGCCTCGTCGAAGGTCAGGAACATGATGTCGTCGGGCTGCTCCAGCAGCCCAGCGCCGTGCAGGTCGGCGCCGATGAGCAGCAGTTGCCGGCGCTTCTCCCGCAGTGGGTACAGCCCGGCGAACTTGCCGGCCTCGCGCAGGCCGGCCAACGACCGGGCCCGGCGCAGCAGGAACCCGGCTATCGTGCCGCGTACCGGCCGTCGACGGCGGGCCCGCCTGACCAGCTCCTCGAGGGCGGCCTCGGCCGCGGCGGCGGCCCGTTGGAAGCGATGGTCGGGCCCCTGCTGCGGATCGGTGACCCGCAGGTAGTTGGCGATCGCCGCGAAGACCGGTGCCGGATCCTCCGCCCAGCGCGGTACGCCGAGGTCCACCTCGGCGACGCCGCGATGACCGTAAGCGTCCAGGAAGCCGTCCATCCCGACGTCGGGCAGCGTCCCGCGCAGATACCGCGCGGCCAACTCGTCCGGCCGGGTGTCGAGTAGGAGCTGACGGTGTTCGCCCGCGCCCTGAGCGAGCCGCCAGAGCGCCAGGTCCATCTCGATGGTGACGTTGTGCGGCATCCCGCCTAGCACGGCGTGGATCTCATCTGGGTTCGCGACGCCCTTGAGTAACGAAGCCGGCAACGCGGCGGCGAGCATCCCGGTGACGATCGGCCACATGATCGCGTCGGCGCTGTCCTTGGAGTCCAGCGCCTGCAGGAAGCGGAGCCGGTCGGCGGCGGTCCGCAGGTCGGCGGGGGCGGCCGACCCAACTCTCATCTCCTCGATCGCCTGGAACATTCGGATCCGCGCCGCGTCGGGACGGGCCAGCGCGCGCAGGATCCCCACCACCGCGCGGCCGGCCGTCCGCAGGGACGCGGCCCCCGGCGCCGCGCCGCGTTCGGTGCTGCCCTTGGTCGGCGCGAACCGCGGATCCGCCAGGACGTGCTGCATCACCGTCTGTGCCCGCGGGCCGAAGTCGACTGCCATCAGCTTCACCAGCCGCTTGCGGGACGACCTGCTCCGCGCCAGCTCGGTCAGGTCACCGTAGAGGCGACCGCCGATGTCGACGATCTCGACCCGGACGCCGAGCGAGGCGAGCATCGCCGCGACCTGGGACCGCAGGGTCGACATGCCCATCGGCGTGACCGGTTGCAGCATCCCCTGGACATGGCCGAACTCCAGGTAGACCCGGGGGAGGGGCTTTCCGGTTTCCGGAGGGAGGGGGAACAGGCTGGTGATCGGCCGCGATTGCAGCAACCAGAGCACGCCGTCTCCGTCGAACGCCCACTCCGCGTCCTGCGGGCAGCCGAAGTGACCCTGCAGCCGCTCACCCGTTGCCCGCAGCTCCGCCAGCTGCGCGGACGTCAGACATCCCGCGTCGGCTCGGGTCACACCGTCGAGGACGTAGTGATCTACCGCCGCCGCACCGTCGACCACCGTCGTGCCGAGACCCGGCGCGGCGTCGACCGCCATCTCGCCGCGGCGGCCGGTCAGCGGGTTCGCGGTGAACAACACCCCCGCCACCACAGGGGCGACCATGCGCTGCACGACGACGGCCATCCGCACCGCCTGATGATCGATCTCGCGGGCGTCTCGGTAGGCGGTCGCGCGGACGGTGTGCAGCGAGTCCCAGCACTTCCCGATCGCGGCGATCAGCTCGGCGGTGCCCGTGACGTTCAGAACGGTGTCCTGCTGCCCGGCGAAACTCGCTTCCGGCAGGTCCTCCGCGGTGGCACTGGAGCGCACCGCCACCGGGCCCGCACCGAGCCGCTCGTACGCGGCGACGATCTCCGCCTGCGGAATGACGCCGAGTCGGTGAGCCTCGGCGGTGACGCAGAACCCCTCGGGGACCCGCTCACCTCGCCGGATCAGCTCGCCCAGCCCGGCCGCCTTGCCGCCGACCAGGTCGACCATGTCGGCGGTTGCCTCGGACAGCGCGATCACGTGCATGTTGGCCTTCCCTCGATGCAATGCAGTTGCATTGCATCCCACGGTACCCCGTTGGCGATGCGACTGCAATGTCACCATCAGGGGGTGAGCCGGGGTGCCGGCGCCGCCCGGCGGTCGCCGGCACGGCTGCCCAGCACAGTGAACAGGCCGGTCAATGCCGCCAACGAGGCGGCTGCAATCGGCACCATCGTCGCGCCCACAACGCCGGATTGCGGTGCGCGTCCCGCCACGCCGCCCGGATGGCACCCGCCAGCTGCGCCCACCACCTGCTCGGCCGACGTCACCATCAGGTCTCGTCTCCATCGCCGTCGCACGGCGTGTTGATCTGTTGATTGTCCGGCCGAGCTTGACTGGACGGACTGGCCCTCGAATCGCCCTGGCCTGGGGTGGTCGTGACCTGCGGCCAGGCGGTCACTCTCCCCGCCAGTCCCCGTCAATCACCGTCCCCGCAGACGGTGTCGTGAGCCAGGCCGGCATCGGGGTTGGCTCGAATCGCGCCCGGCGGCCCAGACGGGGGTGCCGGGTACGCGTACCGGTGGGACGGCCGGAGCGGTCACCGGAGGGCGTCCGATGGACGCCCTCCGGTCGGGATCAGCGCGGCTCGTACGCCTTCGGCAGGCGCATGCCCCGCTCGGCCATGAGCTGCCGGACCCGGTTGGGATAGTTGGTGATGATCCCGTCCACGCCTAGGTCGATGAGCGCCGCCACGGTGGCCGGGTCGTCGCAGGTCCACGGGATGACCTTCAGGCCCCGGGCGTGCGCGTCGGCCATCATGGTGGCGTCCGGGTAGATGCGGAAGCCCGGGTCGGCGATCGTGCCGTTCTGCGGGAAGCCGTAGTTGGGGGAGAGGGCGGTCACGCCCGGGATGGCCGCGGCCGCCCGTACGAAGTCACCGCCGAAGTCGTCCGCGTCGAGGCCGCCGAGCCACGGCGAGGCGCCGGGCTTGCCGACCTGGAGGAAGTCGTAGTTGGTCAGCGCCACCAGCGGCCACCGGGGGGCGAGCCGGTGCATCACCCGCAGCGCGCCCCAGTCGAAGGACTGGATGGTGACCTGCTCCTCGATGCCCGAGGCGCGGATCTCCTCGAACACCCGGCGGACGAAGAGCTCGCGCGGCGCGGTCTGCTCGGGCGCCCCCGCCTCGACCTTGGTCTCGATGTTCAGCGTGACCTGGTTGGCGTGCCAGCTCCTCACCAGGTCCAGCACGTCCCGCAGTTCGGCCATCCGGGCACCGGCGATCTGCTCCTGCTCCGGGAAGCCCGGGAGCTGCTGGTAACCGCAGTCCATGGTCTTGATCTGGGCCAGGGTCAGGTCCTTGATGTACTTCCGCACGTACGGGTACATCGGGTCGCCCGGCGTCACCGGCGCGGTGTCCCGGCACTTCTGCGCGCTGACCTGCCGGTCGTGCGTGACCACGACCTTCTCGTCCTTGGTGACCTGGGTGTCCAGCTCCAGCGTGCTGACCCCGAGGCGCATCGCCTTGGCGAATCCCTCCAGAGTCTCCTCGGTGGTCAGGCCGATGCCGCCCCGGTGCGCCTGGAGGTCGAACTGGGTCTTCTGCGGCAGCACGCCGGGACCGGTGCCGGTGGCCGCGTGCGCGGCCGCCGGCGTGGCCAGCACCGCCCCGGCTGCCAGCACCGCCATGAGCTGACGGACGGACATGGATACCTCCCCTTGCTCGCGGATGACGCTGCCGAAGCTAGGGGCGGGGCCGGTGCCCGTCGTGGCGCGGACGTGAGAGGGCCGTGAACGTTCGCGGTCGAGGAGGGTACGCCGGACCGGGCCACACCGGTGCGGCCCGGCCGCGACAAATCGGATCGCACCGTCGGCGCTGTCATGCGATCGTGGCCCCCGTGCCCCAGCCGATCTTGCGTACCGACCGTCTGCTGCTGGTCCCCCTCGCCGACCGGCACCTCGAACTGGAGATCGAGCTCGACTCCGACCCGGAGGTGCTCCGCTATCTCTTCGGTCGGGCGCGGTCCAGGGACGAGGTGGTCGCCGCGCACGCACAGCGGATGGCGTTGGCGCGGAAGGTGGACGGCCTGGGCTACTGGATGGCGTTCGGGTCCGCCGGCGCGGCACCCGGCTCGACGTCACCGGCGCCTGCGAAGGAGGGGGAGTTCGTCGGGCTGCTGATGTTGCCCCCGGCGCACGGCCCCGACCAGCCGGATGACCCGACCGTCGCGGAGCTGGGTTATCGCCTCGTCCGGCGGTACTGGCGGAAGGGCCTGGCCAGCGAGGCGTCCCGGGCCCTGCTGCGGCATGCCTTCGACACCGTCGGGCAGCGTCGGGTGATCGCGCAGACGATGACCGTGAACACCGGCTCCCAGGGCGTGATGAAGGCCGTCGGCATGCGGTACGTGCGGACGTATCACCCGAGCTGGGACGACCCGCTGCCGGGCGCGGAGCTCGGCGAGGTCGAGTACGAGATGACCCGAGGGATGTGGGAGGAGCGCTGCGGCGCCCGCTGAGGGCGACCTGACCTCACGTCGGCCGGGGGGCCGCACGACGACCGGTCGTGCGGCCCGTCCGGATCACCTCCGGGTCTTGGGCAGATCGAACTGGTCGGCCTTCCGGCAGTCCTTCGGGCCGCCGATGGCGCCCGTGCCGAGCCGGTCGAGGGTCTGCCGGGCCCGGTACCGGCCCAGGTTCCAGGCGTACCAGGGGTCGGACTCATTCAGGTCCTTGGCGATCCAGCTCAGCGTGCAGCGGCGTACCGGATCGGGTAGCTCGCTCAGCGCCGGCGTGGCGTCGGCGGACAGGGCGCGCAGGTACCAGGCGTCGATCTTGCCGGTCTGCTCGTACCGGACGATGTTGCGCCGGGCCGCGTAGTCCTCGGGGTTGAGCACCGCGAGGCCGAGCAGCATCGCCACGGCGAGCGCCAGGGTGCTGCCCGGGATCCACCGCCCCTGCCACCGGACGCCGGCCGCCAGGATCATCAGGAAGACCGCCCCGAGCAGCAGCTCGAAGGCCATCACGAAGATCCGCTCACCGGTGAAGCTGTAGACCTTCTGGTAGGTCCACATCCGGGACAATGCCGATACGACGATCACCACGCTGAGCGCGCTGAGCAGACCCAGCAGGACGCGCAGCATCGTGCGCTCGGCCGCGCGCTCCCGGCTGGCCCAACGGCTCACCCCGGCCAGCACGGCCAGGGTCAGCAGGGTGACGAAGAGCAGCTGCCAGAAGCCGCTGCGGGCGTACTCGGAGTAGCTGAGTCCGGCGACCTTCTGGACGTGCCGCTGGCCGCCGAAGAGCACGGTGAACTGCACGAAGACGAAGCCGGCGAAGAGCAGCGTCAGCGCCCCGATGGCGGGGGCCCACTCCAACAGGCCGAAACGACGGTTGCTCGACCTGTCGAGCGTGGACAGGTCGGGCGGGGCGGCCAAGGTGTAGACCGCCGCGACCGCGGTCAGCCCACCGACGGCGGCCAGGAAGATCCCGCGGAACACCGCGCCGAAGTCGGTGGTCTCCGGACCGACCGCGCCGAGGATCTCGGAGAAGGCGGCGTCGGCCGAGGAGAGCAGCGTGCCGAACACCAGCAGCACCACCACGGTGGCGACCACCGAGCCGGCGATCCGGCGGACCATCCCGGCGTCCGGGGATGCGGTGATGTGTCGGCGTACCCAGGGCAGGCCACGGAACGCCGCGAAGGGCGTCGCGACCAGGCCGAACAGGATCGAGCGCACGAGTCGTCCGCCGACGATGGCCAGGGTCGCGCAGCCCAGCGCGCCGAGCACGCAGAAGGTCACCAGCCACCAGGCGTTGCGGAAGGCCAGCACGGCCAGCAGCGTCAGGGCCGCCGCCGCCCAGCCACCGCGGATCAGTCGCTCGGTGCGGGGCAGCTCGGCGGTCCGGCGTCGTACCGCCAGCACCACGCCGAGGGTCAGCGTGAGCCAGCCGAGGAACCAGCCGATGCCGACCCGGCCCAGCGGTACGAAGAACGCCGTGCCCAGCGCGCCGGCCAGTACCCCGAGCGGGACCGCCCGGCCGGCGGCCTGCTTCGGCCCGGGCCAGCGGGCGCCGAGGAACGACGTCCGGGGTACGGCCGGGCGGGGCGCCCAGGGCCTCTCGGGCTGCGGCGGGAAGGTCTGCCAGGGCGGCGGCGCGGGGTGCGGGTGGCCGGCGACCGGTGCGGTGCCGGGCGGCCGGGCGGCCGGGATCGGCGCGCCACCAGCAGGAACGCCCGTGGCGGCTGCCGCCGGCGCCGGCGGTTCGGCGGTCGTCCCGCGGGGACCGGCAGCGGAGGTGCCGGTGTGCTCCGGCTGACCGGCCGGCCCGCTTGCGGTGGCCGAGCCGGCGGATCCGGTGGCGGTCGGTCCGGCGCCGCCCGTGGCGGCGGGCAGGTGGGCCGCGGCGCCGGTGGCCGGCGCGGGGGTGCCGCCGGTCGAGGCCGGGCTGCCGGTGGCCGAAGCCGGACCGGTCGGCGCCGGTGCCCCGGTGGCCGGGGCCGGCGTGGTGCCGGCCGAGGTCGATGGCGGCCTGGTCGTCGGCGCGGTGGCTTCCACGGCCGGCGCGGCCGACTGGGCGGGAACGCCGGGCGGGGGCACCAGGACCCGGGGCGCGGTCGACGGCCCGGGGGCGGCGGCCGGCGCGGCCTCGTCCGCCGGCACCAGCGGCAGGAAGAGCGCGTAGCCGCGGGTGCCGGGCGGAACCGAGACCGGGATGGCCCAGGCGGGCTGGCCCTCCGGGCCGGGCCACACCAGGCCCGGCGGGGCACCGTCCACGGTGGGCATGACGAGCAGATACGGCGTGACGTCGGCGGGGACGTCAGCAGGCGCGGGACCGGCCGCCGGGGCGGTCCGCGGGGCGTCTGGGGCCGACGGCGGCTCGGACACAAGCACGCTCCTAGATCACAGGGTGCCCGTCACTGTAGGGGGCGACACCGGTCCGCCGCCGCCCCGACCGTCCGTTCGGCCAGCAGACCCGGGCGGCCCGGTGACCCGCCGGTGCCCCGGGCCGGCGGTGGCACCCGGACGTCCTGCCCGCCGTCGAACCCTTGCCGACCCGCGTATCCGCGACCGGCTCAGCCCAGGTGGCGGTCGATCTCGGCCAGTTCCTCGGCGGACAGGTCGAGGTTGGCCAGCGCGGCCACGTTCCCCTCCAGTTGGGCCACGCTGCTGGCCCCGATGATCAGGCTGGTCATCCGGGGGTCGCGCAGCGCCCAGACCAGGGCGAGCTGGGCCAGGCTCTGGCCGCGCCGATCGGCGATCTCGGCCAGCCCGCGGATGGTGGCCATCTTCTCCTCGGTCAGGTCGCTCTCGCTGAGGAAGACGCTGGTCCGCACCCGCGAGTCCGCCGGGATGCCGCCCAGGTAGCGGTCAGTGAGCAGGCCCTGCGCCAGCGGGCTGTAGGCGATGCAGCCCGCGCCGACCTCTTCGAGGGTGTCCAGCAGCCCGTCGGCCTCGGTCCAGCGGTTGAGCATCGAGTACGACGGCTGGTTGATCAGCAGCGGTGTGCCCAGGTCGCGCAGGATCGCGGCGGCCCGGGCGGTCTGCTCCGAGTTGTAGTTGGAGATGCCGACGTAGAGGGCCTTGCCGGAGCGGACGATGGCGTCCAGCGCGCCCATCGTCTCCTCCAGCGGGGTGTCCGGGTCGAACCGGTGCGAGTAGAAGATGTCCACGTAGTCCAGCCCCATCCGGCGCAGCGACTGGTCCAGCGAGGAGATCAGGTACTTGCGGGAGCCCCACTCCCCGTACGGTCCGGGCCACATGAGGTAGCCCGCCTTACTGGAGATGACCAGCTCGTCCCGGTACGGCTTCAGGTCGGTGGCGAGCATCCGGCCGAAGTTCTCCTCCGCCGCCCCGGGCGGCGGGCCGTAGTTGTTGGCCAGGTCGAAGTGGGTGATGCCGAGGTCGAAGGCGCGCCGGACGATGTCCCGCTGCCGCTCGTACGGCCGGTCCGGACCGAAGTTGTGCCAGAGGCCGAGCGAGATCGGGGGCAGGCGCAGCCCGCTGCGTCCGGTGCGCCGGTACGGCATCGAGTCGTAACGCTGATCAGCGGC
Source organism: Micromonospora yasonensis (assembly GCF_026013475.1). GTDB lineage: Bacteria > Actinomycetota > Actinomycetes > Mycobacteriales > Micromonosporaceae > Micromonospora > Micromonospora yasonensis. Next base: position 56,198 of record NZ_JAPDPH010000010.1, read on the forward strand.
GAGGTAGGTCACGCCCCGACCCTAGTCGGCCCCGAGATCACCGCGGACCCACCCGGCCAGTGTGCCTACGCACCCGGAACGGGCGTGCCGGACCCCCGTCTTGGGTAGCTTCGAGGCCATGCGCTTCGTCCAGCTCGACACCGCCAAGCCCATCTCCAAGATCGGCCTGGGCACCTGGCAGTTCGGGTCCCGGGAGTGGGGGTACGGCCGCGACTACGAGCGCAGCGCGGCGGACATCGTCCGGCGGGCGCTCGATCTCGGCGTCACCCTCTTCGACACCGCCGAGATCTACGGCTTCGGGCGCAGCGAGCGAATCCTCGGCGCGGCGCTCGGCGAGGACAAGGCCAAGGTGGTGGTGGCCAGCAAGATCTTCCCGGTGCTGCCGGTCGCCTCGGTGGTGCAGCAGCGGGCGGTCGCCTCCGCGGCCCGGCTCGGCGTCAGCAGCATCGACCTCTACCAGGTCCACCAGCCCAACCCGGTGGTTTCCGACACCACCACCATGCGCGGCATGCGCGCCCTGCAGGACGTCGGGCTGGTCGGCGAGGTCGGGGTCAGCAACTACAGCCTGCGCCGGTGGCGGTTCGCCGAGGCCGCCCTCGGTCGCCGGGTGCTGAGCAACCAGGTCCGCTACAGCATGATCGACCGGGGCCCCGAGGAGGACCTGATTCCGTACGCGGAGCAGGCCAGCCGGATCGTCATCGCGTACAGCCCGCTCGGGCAGGGCTTCCTCTCCGGCCGCTACGACGCGAACAATCTGCCGAGCGGGGCGATCCGCCGGGCCAACCCGTACTTCCTGCCGGAGAACCTGGCCCGCGCCACCGAGCTGATCGGCACCCTGCGCGAGGTGGCCGCCGCGCACGACGCCACGCCCAGCCAGATCGCCCTGGCGTACCTGCTGCGCCACCCCAACGTGGTGGCCATCCCCGGCGCGTCGAGCGTGGCGCAGCTGGAGCGCAACGCGGCCGCCGCCGAGATCGACCTGGCCGATGACGAGTACGCCACCCTGCGTACCGCGGCTCGCGGATTCCGCCCGGTCACCGGGCTGGCCGCCGTACCCAAGCTGATCCGTGCCCGAACCGGAAGGTGACCGCGATGGACGACATCACCGCACTGATCCTCGACGACCACGCCGCCTTCCGGCGTGGCTTCGCCCGGCTCGACGACGCCCGCGACCCGACCGAGCTGCTCGCCGTCTGGGAGGCGCTCGCCCTGCACCTGGACATCCACGCCGAGGCGGAGGAGGCGATCCTCTACCCGCACCTGGTCAAGCACGGCGACGACGGCGAAGACGAGACCGAGGACGCGATCGGCGACCACAACAAGATCCGGGACGCGATCGCCGAGTCGAAGGAGCACGAGGTCGGCTCGGATGCCTGGTGGGCGGCGGTGTGGCGGGCTCGCCGGGAGAACAGCGAGCACCTGGCCGAGGAGGAGGACGAGGCGCTGCCCGACTTCCGCCGGCACGCCAGCGTCGAGCTGCGGGCGGAGTTGGGGGCGCGGTGGCTCACGTTCTACGGCGAGCACAAGAACGGGCGTAATCTGCCGTTCCTGGACAAGGACCCGTCCCGGTACGTGGCTGATCATCGCTGAGCCTCTTGCGTCGGGGTGGGTTTCCGGGCAGCCCGGCCCGCTCCGGGCGGTCAGGCTTGATCCCTCCGCAGGTGGGGATCTCCCCGTTGTGGGGGAGTCGGTGGGGTGACCGCCGGCGGCAGAATGGGCGGGTGAGGGTCCGGGGGGTGCTGGCGCCGCTGGTGCGGGGGAGCACCTGGCGGCGCGGGGTCTTCCTGCTACTCGGCGGGGTGCTCGCGCTGCCGTACGCGCTGCTCGCGGTGGCCTTCGTCCAACTGCTCGGCAACGATCAGGTGCCCCGTCCGCTGGGGTTCGGGCTGCTGCTGGTGGGGGTGGCGATCGCGGCGGTGCCGGTGTTCCTCGCCGGCAGCCGTGCCTTGGAGATCGCCGCCGCCCGGGCGCTGCTCGCGGTCGACCTGCCCGAGCCGGCGGTGGGCCACCGGATCGACCGGGAGACCCGGCTGCGGGCCGCGCTCTGGCTCGCCCTGCACCTGATCAGCGGCGGCCTGGTGCTGTTCGCGGCGATCAGCGCGTTCCCGATGGCGCTGGTCTTCCTCGCCGGCCAGTTCGGCATCGACACCGGCGCGATCGCGGACGACGGCTTCGGTCCGCTCACCGTCGACAACCCGGCCGGCGCGGCGCTGGCCGGGGCGGCGATCCTCGTCGCGCTCGGGTACGCGGTGGCCGGGCTGGGCGCGCTCGCCGCGTCGATGGCCCCGGTCCTGCTCGGCCCGTCGCAGGGCGAGCGGATCGCCGCCCTGGAGGCCCGGGCCGCCCGGCTGGCCCAGCGGAACCGGCTGGCCCGGGAGCTGCACGACTCGGTCGGGCACGCGCTGACCGTGGCCACCCTCCAGGCCGGGGCCGCCCGCGAGCTGCTCGACGTCGACCCGGAGTTCACCCGGCGAGCGCTGCGGGCCATCGAGGAGACCAGCCGGCACGCGATGGACGACCTGGACCACGTGCTCGGGCTGCTCCGGGAGAGCGACGGGGAGCCGGTGCCCACCGCGCCGCAGCGTACGCTCGGCCAGCTCGACCGGCTGGTCGCCGACACCCGGGCCGCCGGGCTGGAGGTGGACGCGCAGGTCAGCGGCGCGGTCGGGGAGCTGCCGGCGGCGGTCTCCCGGGAGGGCTACCGGATCGTGCAGGAGGGCCTGACCAACGCGGCCCGGCACGGCCGCGGCCGGGTGACCGTGCGGGTCGACGTACCCGACGAAGCATTGGAGATCGAGCTGGTCAACGGGCTGCGCGGCGGGACCGGGCCGCGCGGCGGCGGGCGCGGCCTGGACGGCATGCGGGAGCGGGTGCTGCTGCTCGGCGGGCGGCTCGACGCCGGCCCGGACGGCGACCGCTGGCGGGTACGGGCCTCGCTGCCGGTGCCGAGAGGGGAGTCCGGGTGACCATCGACGTGCTGATCGTCGACGACGACGAGCTGATCCGGGTCGGGCTGCGGGCGATCGTCGACGCGCAGCCCGATCTGCGGGTGGTCGGCGAGGCGGCGGACGGCGCGGAGGTGCCGCCGCTGGTGGCCCGGCTGCGGCCCCGGGTGGTGCTGATGGACGTGCGGATGCCGGCCATCGACGGCATCCAGGCCACCCGCCGGCTGCTCGCCGCCTCCGCCGACCCGCCCCGGGTCCTGGTGATCACCACGTTCGCCAACGACGAGTACGTCTACGACGCGCTCCGCGCCGGGGCCAGCGGTTTCCTGCTCAAGCGGGCCCGCCCGGCCGAGGTGGTGGAGGCGATCCGGGTCGTGGCGGCCGGCGAGTCGTTGCTCTTCCCGGCGGCGATCCGCCAGCTCGTCGGGGCGTACGGGGGCCGGGGCGGGGACGGGCTGCGTGCGGCGCGGCTCACCGACCGGGAGGCCGAGGTGCTGCGCCTGATGTCCACCGGCCTGTCCAACACCGAGATCGCCGAGCGGCTCGTGGTCGGGGTGGAGACGGTGAAGACGCACGTCGGCAACGTGCTGGCCAAGCTGGGCGTCCGGGACCGGACCCAGGCGGTGATCGCCGCGTACGAGTCGGGTTTCGTGGTGCCCACCGGCTGACCCGGTCCCCTCCCCGGGGGAGGCGGTCCCTCCCGGCGCGGGAGGCCTGCCGGTCCCGCCCGGCCGAGGGTGGAGCCATGACGACGACAACGATGCGCCGCCCGGACCGGACCGCCCCGCTGGCCGCCGGCTGGCTCGGGCTGTGGGGCGTGCTCGCCCTGGTCGGCACGCTCACCGGCCGCGGCTACCCGTTCGGCGCCAACGACTCGTTCGGCGAGGCCAGCCTGCTGCGGCTGCTGCCGGACCGGTACGGCCCGCCGGTCTTCGCCGCGCTGCTGCTCGGCGCCGCGGTCGCCGCGCTCGCCATGGTGGGCACCGCCCGCCCGTCCCGGCCGCTGCGGGCACTCCTGCTGGGATACGGCTGGACCGTGGCGGCCGTGCTGGCCGTGGTGGTGCCGGACGTGCGGGTGCTGGTCACCCTCGGCTACCTGCCCATGCTGATCATCGGCGCGCCGTTCGGCTGGCCGCCCGTCGACTACGCCCGGGTCTTCGACTGGACCCTCGCCGCGAAGTTCTCCGCCCTCGCCGCCGGGGTGCTGCTCGCCGCCGCCGTGCTGGCCTGGCAGCGACGGACCGCCGGGGCCTGCGCCGCGTGCGGCCGGGACGGCGACGAGGCCGGCTGGACCACCCCGACGGCCGCCGCCCGCTGGGGCCGCTGGGCGGCGTGGACCGCCGCCGCCATCCCCCTGGTGTACGCCGCCACCCGGTTCGCCTGGGTGCTGGGCGTCCCGCTCGGCATCTCCCGGGAGTTCCTCGCCGAGATGCACGAGACCGGACTGGTCTGGGCGGGGGCCGGCCTCGGCGCGTTCGCCACGGTCGGCGCGGTGCTCACCGTCGGCCTCGTCCAGCGTTGGGGTGAGGTCTTCCCGCGCTGGCTGCCCCGGCTGGGCGGCCGGCGGGTGCCGCCGCTGCTCGCCGTCGTCCCGGGCACCCTGGTGGCGATCGCGGTGACCGCCGGCACCCTCGGCGAACTGGGCGCCCCCGAGTTCTGGCAGGTGGCGGGCGGGGGGTTCAGCTCGGCCACCGCCCCGATGCTGCTCTGGCCGCTGTGGGGGCCGGCGCTGGGCGCGGCCACCCTGGCGTACCACCTGCGCCGGCGCGGGGCCTGCGCCCGCTGCCGGCGGCCCTGGCCGGGTCCGCTGCCCCGGGTGTGATCCGGAAGTGGGCACGTGGTCACCCGGCCGAGATAGCGTTGGCCGGGTGACCGCTTCCCACCAGGTTTCCCCGGCCCTGCCCGCCGACCTGCCGGGCACGCTCGGCGAGCTGCGGGCGTCCGGACATCACTACCGCACGGTCAAGCAGGAGATCCGCGACAACCTCCTCGCCCGGATGCGTTCCGGCGAGGAGCGCTTCCCCGGCATCGTGGGCTACGAGGACACGGTGCTGCCCGAGGTCGAGCGGGCCCTGCTCGCCGGCCACGACATGGTGCTGCTCGGTGAGCGCGGCCAGGGCAAGACCCGGTTGATCCGTTCGCTGGGCGCGCTGCTCGACGAGTGGACCCCGGTGCTCCCCGGCTCGGTGCTCAACGAGCACCCGATGCACCCGCTCACCCCCGCCTCCCGCGCCCTCGTCGCCGAGCGTGGCGACGACCTGCCGATCGGCTGGCTGCACCGCTCCATGCGGTACGGCGAGAAGCTGGCCACCCCGGACACCAGCGTCGGTGACCTGATCGGCGACGTCGACCCGATCCGGCTGGCCCAGGGGCGTACCCTCGGCGACCCGGAGACCATCCACTTTGGACTGGTGCCGCGCACCAACCGGGGCATCTTCGCCGTCAACGAGCTGCCCGACCTGGCCGAGCGCATCCAGGTGGCGCTGCTCAACGTGCTGGAGGAGCGGGACATCCAGGTCCGCGGCTACCAGCTGCGGCTGCCGCTGGACCTGCTTTTGGTGGCCAGCGCCAACCCGGAGGACTACACCAACCGGGGTCGGATCATCACCCCGCTCAAGGACCGCTTCGGCGCGGAGATCCGTACCCACTACCCGGTCGACCTCGACCTGGAGCTGGCGCTGATCCGGCAGGAGGCCGACCTGGTCGCCGCCGTACCCGAGCACGTGCTGGAGGTCCTCGCCCGGTTCGCCCGCGCCGTCCGGGAGTCGCCGTCGGTGGACCCGCGCTCCGGCGTCTCCGCCCGGTTCGCCATCGCCGCCGCGGAGACCGTCGCCGCGGCCGCGCTGCGCCGCGCCGGCCTGCTCGCCGGCTCCTCCACCGAGGCCCCGGTGGCCCGCGTCGGGGACGCCGTCTCGGTGACCTCCACCCTGCGCGGCAAGGTCGAGTTCGAGAGCGGCGAGGAGGGGCGGGAGATCGAGGTCCTGGCCCACCTGCTGCGCACCGCCACCGCCGAGACGTTCCGGGCCCGGCTGGCCGGGCTGGACCTGTCCGGGTTCACCGCGCTGGTCGCCGAGGGCGGCGAGATCGAGACCGGTGAACTGGTCTCCTCCGCCGAACTGCTGCGCCAGGTCGGCACCGTACCCGGGCTGGCCAAGGTGCTCGACCGGCTCGGCCTGGGCGACGCGCCCACCCCGGAGGAGGCCGCCGCCGGCATCGAGTTCGCGCTGGAAGGGCTGCACCTGACCCGGCGGCTGGGCAAGGACGTCACCGAGTCCGGTCGCACCGTCTACGGCGGCCGGGGCTGACCGTGGCCGGCAACCGGTTCCGGTACGGGCAGTGGCGCGGCGGGCCCGACCCGCTCGCCCCGCCGTACGACGTACGGGCCGCGGTGGACGCGGTCGGCGCGGAGGTGCTCGCGGGCGGCAGCCTGCGGGAGGCGCTGCGCGACCTGCTGCGGCGCGGCCCGCAGGGGCGCGGCGGCCTCGACGAGCTGGCCGCCCGGGCCCGCCGGCTGCGCCGGGAGGCGCTGCGCCGGGGCGACCTGGACGGCGCGGTGACCCGTGCCCGGGCCCTGCTCGACCAGGCCCTCGCGGCCGAGCGGGAGGAACTGCGCGGGCGGGACGACGACAACGCCCGGTTCGCCGAGGCGGTGCTCGACAACCTGCCCCGCTCGACCGCCCGCGCGGTAGAGGAACTGTCCGGGTACGACTGGGCCAGCGACGAGGCGCGGCAGACCTACCAGCGGATCCTCGACGGACTGCGCGGCGAGGTGCTGGAACAGCGCTTCGCCGGGCTCCGGGACGCGGCGCGCGCCGCCGGCGACCCGGCCACCCAGCGCCAGCTCGCCGAGATGATGCGCGACCTCAATGACCTGCTCGCCCGGCACGCCCGGTCCGAGGACACCACCGACGCGTTCGCCGAGTTCATGCGCCGGCACGGCGAGTTCTTCCCGGAGCAGCCCCAGGACGTCGACGAGCTGATCGACGTACTGGCCCGGCGGGCGGCGGCCGGCGAGCGGCTGATGCGGTCGCTGTCGGACCGGCAGCGCGAGGAACTGGCCGGGCTGATGCGCCAGTCGCTCGGCGACCAGTTGGCCGGCGAGCTGTCCCAGCTCGACGCCCACCTGCGGGCGCTGCGCCCCGACCTGAACTGGCAGCGCGGCGAGCGGATCCGGGGCGACCAGCCGCTCGGCTACGGCGAGGCGACCGGCGCGCTCGGCGAGATCGCCGAGCTGGACGAGCTGCTGGACCAGCTCGACCAGGAGCACCCGGGCGCCACGCTGGACGACGTCGACGTCGACGCGGTGGCCCGCACGCTGGGCCGGGACGCCGCGGACGACGTACGCCGGCTGCGGGATCTGGAACGGGAGCTGCGCCGGCAGGGCTGGGTGACCCGGGACGCGGACGGGCTGACCCTCAGCCCGAAGGCGTTGCGCCGGCTCGCCGGCTCCGCCCTGCGGCGGGTCTTCGCCGACCTCACCGCCGGCCCGCGCGGCCAGCACGACCTGCGCTCCGCCGGGGCGGCCGGCGAGGTGAGCGGTGGTTCCCGGCAGTGGGAGTACGGCGACGAGCAGCCCCTCGACGTGGTGCGCACCCTCACCCGTGCGGTACGCCGGGCCGGGCCGTCGGTGCCGGTCCAGCTCGCCGTCGAGGACTTCGAGGTGGTGGAGACCGAGCGGCGGGCGTCGGCGGCGGTTGCGCTCTGCGTCGATCTGTCGTATTCGATGATCTCGCAGGGGCGCTGGGGGCCGATGAAGCAGACGGCGCTGGCCCTGTCGCACCTGATGGCCACCCGCTTCCCGCAGGACGCGCTGCAGATCGTCGGCTTCGGCCTCGAGGCGACCACGCTGACCCAGCAGGAACTGGCCGCGGTCGAGCCGGACATGCGGCAGGGCACCAATCTCCAGCACGCGCTGCGCCTGGCCGGTCGGCACCTGCGCCGGCACCCGGGCGCCGAGCCCGTGGTGCTGGTGGTCACCGACGGCGAACCCACCGCTCACCTGGACCCCGAGGACGGTGAGGCGTACTTCCACTGGCCGCCGCTGCCGGAGACGATCGAGGCGACGGTCCGGGAGGTCGACAAGCTCACCCGGTACGGCGCCACGCTGAACCTGTTCATGCTCGGTGACGATCCGGGCCTGCGCCGCTTCGTCGACGCGGTGGCGCAGCGCTCGAAGGGCCGGATGTTCACACCGGACCTGGACGACCTTGGCGAGTACGTGGTCTCCGACTACCTGCGAGCCCGGCACGGACGGCGCTGACGACAACCCCCGAAGTTGCGCGCACCGGAAGGCCGGTTCGCGGGACGCTGAGTCGATCAACATGCCGGCGGCTGGGGCGGCTGGGGCGGCTGGGGCGGCTGGGCGGGTGGTTTGTCGGGTCTTCGCAGGGCTGGCTGCCGTGGGTGGAACGTGATGGATGTTTCCCGGCTCCGGTGACACACATGGTGTTCCACTGACCGGGTCTCCGCCCTGGTAGGCGGTGGTGGCGGGCCGGAGCGTTCTCGGTACCTGCGGGCCGGTGCTTCGACAGGGACGCCGGGGTGGCCTGGTATCTGGTGGGTGGTGTGTCCGGTTCCGGTTGTGACCGGTGGCATCGCGGGGCCGGAATCGTGGGTGGGCCGGGGTCGTTGAACACGGGTGAACGGCCGAGGAAGGGCGCCCGCCCAGCGGGTGCGCCGATGAAGAGCGGCCCGGGCTCCCGGCGTCCTAGCGGGTGCCCCCGGGAATGATGGTGGGCCGCCGGTCGTTACACATGGTCCCGGCGCGGCGAAGA
>NZ_JAPDPH010000100.1 GCF_026013475.1 Micromonospora yasonensis
TGTCGGATCGAGCGACGCGGTGGCCTCGTCGAGGATCAGCATGTACGGGTCGGCGAGCACGAGCCGGGCCAGCGCGAGCTGTTGGGCGTCGGCGGCAGCGAGTTCGCGGGCGCCGTCGCCGAGTTGCGTGTCGAGGCCGTCGGGCAGGTCGGCGTGCCAGTCGGCGCCCACGGCGACCAACGCGGAGCGCATCTGTTCGTCGGTCGCGGCGGGCGCGGCGAAGGCGAGGTTGTCGCGTAGCGAGCCGATGAAGACGTGGTGCTCCTGGGTGACGAGGGCGATCCGGCGGCGCCGCTCGGCCGGGTCGAGGTCGGTGATCGGGCGGCCGTCGAGGCTCACCACGCCCTCGCGCGGCGGGTCGATTCCGGCGAGCAGCCGGGCGAGGGTGGACTTCCCGGCACCCGACGGGCCGACGATGGCGAGGCGTTCGCCGGGGAGCACCTCGAGGTCGATCCCGTGCAGCACGTCGTGGCCGTCGGCGTACGAGAATCTCGCGCCGCGCACCACGAGCCGCCCGGACGGCGTACCCGCCGTGCCGCGCGGTTCCGGTATCCCGGTGGTGGCCGGGGCGACCGGTTCGGCCTGCTGGCTGACACCGAGCACGCGGGCGAACGAGGCGAGGCCGCGTTGCGCCTGCTCCACCCACTGCAGCAGCCGGTCCAAGGGATCGATCGCCTGTTGGAGATAGAGCGCGGCGGCGACCACCTCACCGAGCGTCACCATTCCTCGGGAGAGGAAGAACCCGCCGATGAGCAGCACCGCGGCGATCGGCAGCGCGTAGCTCGCCTCCACCACCGGGAAGAAGACGGACCGGAGGGCCAGGGTCGCCCGGCGGGTGGCCCACACCTGGCCGATGCGCCGCGTGCCGTACGTGATGCGGTCGGCACCCAGTCGGAGCGCCTCGACGGTGCGGGCACCCTCCGCGGTCGTGGTCAACGCCTCGGTCAGCTCGGCGGTCGCCGCCCCCTCGGCGAGGTACGCCGGCCTGGCGCGACGCAGGTACCAGCGGGTGACCGCGAAGATCGACGGTAGCCCGATCATGGCGGCCAGGCCGAGCAGCGGGTGCAGCAGGAAGATCGCGCCAAAGAGGAGCGCCAGTTGGGTCGAGGCGATGACGATGACGGGCACCACGTCTCGGACGGTGGTCCCGACGGTCGCCACGTCCACCGAGCTGCGGGTGGCGAGTTCGCCGGTGCCGGCGCGCTCGACGACGGAGACGGGCAGGTCGAGCGCCCGCGAGACGAACTCCTCGCGCAGCCGGGCGACGGCGCGCTCGCCGAATCGGTGGCCGGCGTACTGGGCGTACCTGGCGAGCAGCCCCTGGGCCAGCACGCATCCGCCGATCGCGAGCGCCAGGCGGTCGACGGCGGCGGCACCGGCACCGGCGGCGACCTCGTCCACGATTTTGCCCAGCAGCCGCGGTGCGGCGAGGCCGGCGACGGCGGCCGCGCCGTGCAGGACCAGCACGACGGCGACCGCGCGACGGTCCAGAGCGACGAGGTTCAGCGCGGCCCGGCGGACGGTGGCCCGGTCCGCGACCGGGAGCCCGGTCACCACAGCGCCCCGTCGACGTCGGCGGACTCGCTGTCCCGGGACACCAGCGCCCGGTAGCTCGGATCCTGTTCGAGCAGCTCGACGTGGGTGCCGGCGGCCACGATCCGGCCCGCGCGCAGGTGCGCGACCCGGTCGGCGCACCCGAGCAGCAGCGGCGACGTGGCCAGCACGACAGTGGTTCGTCCGGCCCGCGCCGCCCGGAGTCGCTGCGCGACGCGCGCCTCGGTGTGCGCGTCCACGGCCGACGTCGGGTCGACGAGGATCAGTACGTCCGGTTCGGCGAGCAGTGCCCGGGCGAGGCGTACCCGTTGTCGCTGGCCGCCGGAAAGCGTGCGGGCCCGGGCGCTGATCGGCGTGGCGAGCCCGTCGGGCAGGGCGTCGGCGACGTCCCGCGCCGACGCCGCATGCAGGGCCGCTCTGATATCGGCGTCGCCGGTGCCCGCCCGGGTACGCAGGATCTCCCGCAGCGTGCCGGCGAAGAGGTACGAGTCATGGTCGGCGACGAGGATCCGGGCCCGGACCTCGTCGAGCGCGATCCCGGCCAGCGGTACGCCGCCCCAGGTCACGTCGCTGGCGACGAACCGCCCGAGGCGGTCGGCCAGCGCGATGGCCTCGGCCGGGTCATCGGCGGCGACGGCGAGCAGCCGCCCGGCGGGTACCGCCAGCCCGGTGGCGGGATCGCGCAGTTCGGCGGGGCCGTCCGGCGCGGGCAGGACTCCCGTCCCGCCGACCCACGCAGCCGGCGCGGCGTCGTCCGGGGTCAGGTTGAGCAGGTCGACGATCCGGCGGGCGGCGACCCGGCCCCGGATCAGCTGGTAGCCGCCCTCGAGCAGGAACCAGACCGGCACGATGAGGATCGCCACGTACCCGTAGACGGCGACCATCTGCCCGATCGTGATGTCGCCGGCCGCGGCCATCCGCGCCGCCAACCACACCACGGCGGCCAGGAAGAGACCCGGGATGACGATCGTCAGCGCCTCGATCCAGCTGTTCACGGCGCCGACCCGGTATCCCTCGGTCAGCAGGTGCTGGGAGCGCGCCGCGTACCGGCGGGCGAACAGACCCCGCCCACCGACCCCGGCGAGTACGCGCAGCCCGGCCACGATGTCTCCGGCGCGGGTGGTGAGGACGCCCTGCTGCTGCCGGTAGACCGACTCGACCCGTTCCAGGCGGCGCAGCAGCGGCCCGACGACCACCGCCATCGTGGGCACGCCGAGCAGCACGAACAGCGCAAGGAGCGGGGAGACCGACCACAGTACGACGGCGACGACCGCGTACGCGACGACCGCTCCGACGCCCGGCCCGGTCATCGTCAGCACCGCCGACGTGTTCGTGACATCGGCACCGCCGACGGTGGCCACCTCCCCGGCGGCGAGCCTGCGCGGCAGCACGGCGCCGATCCGGGACAGTTGACGCAGCAGGACAGCCGCGGAGCGGGCCGACGCGTCCTCCCGGACGAACGTCATCGTGCGGTGCCGCATGATGCCCAGGTACGCCAGGCCCACCCCGGCGACGACGATCGCGGCCACCCACCACAGCAACGCCCGGTGATCAGACGCGCGCAGCCCATCGTCGATCGCGCGGGCGACGAGGTACGGCCGGACCGACAACCCGAGCATCCAGGCCGTACCGACCAGGCTACCGCGCAGCACCCGCCACGGCTGGCAGCGGACCAGCCACCAGATGTACCACATCGGACCCCTCGTATCCGGCACGCCGGGCTCGGGATGAGGGAGCTGCGGGGGCACCCGTCCAGGTTACCGATCAAGCGCGCCGCGGGCGCCCCTGCCGCCGCGGATCATTGGACAGGGCCGCGCTGGTTCCGTGACCCGGGTCCGCAGCGGCTGCACCAGGGCCAGGGCCGCGTCGGTCAGCGCCCCCGCGGTGTCGGCCTTCAGCTTCCGTCGTTGCACGGCGATCGCGGCGAGCACGCCGATTCCACTGGCGCCGCCACCCTGCGGTTGCTCATCCGACTGAACCAGGCCGGCGCCGGTCCGTGTCCTGAGGAGCAGACATGACGACCGCACAGGCGCCCGGTTCGCCGTACTGGGTGCAGCTGCTGATCGCCGTACTCGGACTGTTGGTCCGCACGATCTCGGCCGAGCGCAGCCAGGAGCCGACCGCCACCGCGGTGACGAATGCCGCCGCCACGACCGCCTGCCCGCCGGCGACGGCCAGCACCGCGACGACGTACATCGCCGCGATCGCGCCCAGCATCAGCACCGCGGCCAGTTCGATGCCGAGGCCGGTGCCGAGTTGTCCCGGCCAGAACATGCCCAGCAGACCCGCGCGGTGACGAGGACGGCGAACTCGTAGACGCGGTGGCTGGTCCGTTCATAGAAGTTCCCCATGGCGCATTCCCTCCCGGCTCGGCTGTGCGGCAAGCCGGTGAGTCCCAAGCCGGCGCGTCCCACGGCGCCACGGAGCGGCAGGAAGCCTGAGGTCGACACCGCCTGCGGTCGGCGGGAAGCTGAGGCAAGCATTTCCGCCGCCATCTGCTGTCGCGGATGCCGGCCGGACCGCTCGTCCTGCCCGCGGCGCTCACCACCATGAATCCAGCATATGCCCAGGTCAGAGGGGTATCCGCGCCCCGCGCGGCAAGTCGATCACCACAGCGCTCACGGCGGCAACTGTCCGATTATCGACACCGAAGCAGCCGGGCCGGCCGCGGTCAGGCGTCAATGTGCTTGCGGTCGCTGCCGCGGCCGGCCTCGCCGCCGGCGCTGAGCCCGGCTTCGGCGCCCGCGACGACGGCGGCAAGGACCGCGCCGTCCTGGGTCGGCGGCGCGACCACGCCGGAAGGGGTCCGCTCCGAGAGCTCGTCCTCGGCCGGGCTCGGCTCGGTGGGTGCCGGGCCGACCGCCGAGGCGAGCAGTGACGAGTTCGGGATGTTCAGCGGCCCGTCAGCGGTATCCAGCACGGTGTACAGTAATCCCGCCGACACGATGGCGCCGACGTGCGGGCCGTTGATCGCGCCGGACATCACCCGGACCCGCTGGCCCGGCACGTACGGACGGGCGAACAGCAGCACCAGGCCCGCGAACAGGTTGCTCAGCACCGGCTGGGCGGCAAGACCGAGGATGATGCCGGTGATCGCGCCGCCGACCAGAAGCTGGCTCAGCTCGACGCCGACCAGGTCGCACACCACGATGGCGGAGACCAGGTATCCCCCGAGCAGAACCACCAGCCGCAGCGGGGTGCCGGCCGCCTCGCCGGCCCGCGCCACCGCGATCCGGTGCACTTCCCGAGCGGCGGTACGGCTCCCGGCCACACCGAAGATGCCGACGACCACGGCACAGCCGTACGCGATGAGCCGGCTGCGGATCGCCGAGGCATGTACGCCACCGACCCCGTAGCCGGCGATCAGCGCGGCCAGCGCGACCAGCCCGAACACCACCGTCTTGCGGAAGTCAGGACGCACGCGCAGCTCGAACAGGTGCGCCGGGCCGAACCCACCGGAGGTGTGCGGCGTCCCACCGTTGTTCCGGGCCGCATTTCGCCACATCGCTGTTCCTCTCCGCGAGCCGATCGCCGTCAGGACCCTACCCTCGCCGCCCGCAGGCGCCGAGGAAGGTCTGACGGCCGCCCGGTGCCGACCTGGGCCGCCTCATCGGCCACACCCCGGCCCCCGCCGAGCGGCCGCCGGGCTGGCTGCGCGGCTGCCGCTCGGTGGGCGGAACCGGTCCGTCGACCTGTCGAGGGGCCGACGGGACGGCGGTCAGAGATTGACGTCGCCGCACAGATGCACGCGCACGCCCAGCTGGGCGAACATGGCGGCCTTCACCCGCAGCGCCTTGTCCGCCGTGGCGGCGTCGGGTGCGTACGCCACGTTGAGGTGGTTGGCCTTGTGCCGAGCCATCAGCTGGTCGCGGTCGACACCGTGGAGCACCGCGTGCATGATCGGCCACTGCGGGGTGGTGGCGGCCAGCCGCCGCTCGGTCTCCTCCGCGGGCAGCTCGACCACGGTGCCGCGGCCCAGATCGACGTGCAGCACACCGTCCATGATGAAGACCCGGGACCAGACGATCTCGCCCGGCTTCGACACGCCGCTCAGGGTGCCGCCGCCGAGCGGGAAGTACATCGGCGGCTGCCGCATGCTGTACGACTTGTCGTAGCCACCGTTGTGGGAGGCGGGCACCGACCCGGAGATCTCGAAGACCCAGACGAAGTCGTCCCCGTACCGCTCGCCCCAGCGGATGTCGTGCAGCGTGGTGGCCGGGTCGAGCCCCATCGCGGTCCAGATCCGGTTGGTGACCAGCGAGTCGACGGCGACCCCCTCGTCCACCTCGTTGAAGTGCGGCAGCGCCGCGCCCGCGTACAGCTCTCGGCTCCCGTCGCGGCTGCGCACCGGCGGGCGCTGGACGTTGTTCAGCAGCCCTTCCGCCAGGTCGCTCGCCGGAACGGTGTCCTTCAGTCCCTGCTGGTACTGGATGCCCACCGCGTCAAGGCCGAAGTCGTCGGCGATGCGCAGCGCCGCGACGTACATCTTGAACTGGCTGAGCAGCTGCTGCTCGGTCAGCTCGGTGGCCTCGTCGGTGCCGAGGTGGAAGGTCATGCCGGCGTCGTCCAGCCAGGCGCGCACCGCCTGGGCCTCCGCGTCGCTCACTCGGGCCATCTCCGCGACGAGCGCGCTCTGCGACAGCCGCTCCTTGTAGATGCCGAGCGGGTTGAGCAGCTCGTCGTCGATGATGGCGTTGTACATGCCCATGCAGCCCTCGTCGAAGACGCCGATGATGGCCTTCTCGGTCGACAGCTGCGCGGCGAGCGCCGTACCGAGCTGGACCTCCGGGCTCGCCGGCAGCGCGGGCAGGTCGCGGACGTGGCTCAGGTCGTGGGAGAGTTCGCCCGTCTCCAGCCAGGTCTTCAGCCCCTTGAGCGCCCACTCGTCGGTGAAGTCCTCGCTCCAGAGCACGGAGTGCCGCACTCCCGCCTTGGTGAGACTGGCGGTGAGGTTGAGCAGGCCGACCAGACCGGGGAACTGGCCGCTCCAGTTCGCCACGATCAGGATGGGCCCCTGGTGGCTGCGGAGGCCGGCAAGGACATGGTGGCTGTACTGCCAGACCCCCTCCGCCACGATCAGGGGCGCGTCGTCCGGCAGCCGCTTGAAGATCTCGATGCCGGCGCGCTGGCTGTCGATGAAGCCATGGCCCTTGTCGGCGTCGTACTCGTGGCCGCGCCGCACCTGCCAACCGAGCGCGGTGACGGCCGCCGTGAGGTCGGACTCCAGTTTCTGCTGTACCGGCCAGCAGGTGACGTTGGCGCTCGGGCGGAGGTCGCCGCTGGCAACCGTGTAGACCGTGCCGGGTTCGGCCTTGGGACGCGCGGCCGTCACGGGCAACGTGTAGGTGGTCATCGGGCGACTCCTTCGGTGCGTACTTCGTGGTGAGTGCGGACTGGGGCTGGGGCCATCAGGCGGGCCTGCCGGGCGGCGAGGCCGTGGGCGACATCTCGGGAGCCGGCGTAGAGCTGGCGGTACAGGGCGTAGAGCTCGTCGTAGTCGGCGGTGAGCTCGGGGCGGGGAGTCCGGACCTCGCGGATCGGGTTCCACACGTCGATCGAGACGTCGCTGATCACCTGCGCGGCGAGGAACGCCGCGCCGAAGCTCGCGCCGATGGTCTGCGCGGGGATCAGCTGGGCTCGCCCGGTGATGTCGGAGACGATCTGGGTCCAGAGCTCGCCCTGGGTGCCACCGCCCACCGCCACGACCCGGCGGATCTCGCCGCCGGCCGCCGCCATGGTCTCGATGTTGTGGCGTACGCCGAGCCCGGTCGCCTCGAGCGCGGCCCGGTACAGGTCGCCGCGCGTGTGGGAGACGGTGAGGCCGGCGATGACACCGCGGGCTTCCGGGTCCATGATGGGCGTGCGCTCCCCCGCGAAGTAGGGCAGCATGAGCAGCCCTCGGGCGCCGGGTCCGGAGCGTTCGGCGAGACGCAGCAACTCCGGGTAGTCGGGTGAGCCGAACAGCTCACGCAGCCAGCGGGTGATGGCGCCCGAGGTCGCCATGCCGGCGGCGAGGTTGCGGGTGTCGGGCAGGGCGCCGACGGTTCCCCACAGCGACGGGCTGGTCAGCCGGTTCGGCACGGTGTTGACCAGGAACATGGTGGTGCCGTACATGAGCATGAGGTCGCCCACGCCCTGGGCGCCGACGCTGATCGCCTCGGACCAGGCGTCGATGGTGCCCGTGATCACCGGGATGCCGGGTGGCAGTCCGGTGACGGCGGCCGCCTCCGCAGTCACCCCGCCGGCCACGTCGCCCGCCCAGCCGAGCGGCGGAAGGACCAGGTCGGGTGCGATCTCGCTGGCCCAGGGCTGGTACCAGGCCCGGCTCTCGGTGTCGTAGAGCGGGGTGCACTGGCTGGCGGAGTGCTGGTCGAGCACGTACCGGCCGGTGAGCCGGAAGGCGAGCCAGGAGCTGGGCATGAACAGGCGGCGGGCCCGCGTGAAGAGGTGCGGCTCGGTCTCGGCGATCCAGGCGATCTTCGCGCCCGCGGCCTGGCTGGAGAGGGCCGAGCCGCACCGCTGCAGGATCTCGTCCCCGCCGAACCGCTCGTTGAGCGTCGCGATCTGGCGGGTCGATCGGGTGTCGATGCCGTACAGGATGGCTGGCCGCAGCGGTGTGCCGGCAGCATCCGTGAGCAGTACGCACGGGCCCATGCCACTCACCCCGACGGCAGCGACGTCCGTATCGCCGGGTGCCAGGAGTTCCCGGGTGATGGCGACGAACTCCTGCCACCAGACCTCGGCGTCCATCTCGACCCAGCCCGGCTGGGGCCGGTCGACGTCGTGCTCCCGGGTGCAGGAGCGGATGAGCCGCCCGTCGAGGTCGACGAGCACGCCTTTGCTGCTCGACGTGCCGATGTCCACGCCGATGACGGCCGAAACCCCCATGTGATCCACCTTTTCAGAAATCGATTTCTCAGGTGAGCGTGATCGGGTGAAGCGCCGGCGACCGCCGAGGCGGCCGCCGGTGCGTCGCCCTCGTCAGCGGGCCGGGAAGGGGATCCGCTCGGCGACCGGCATCAGGTCGAAGGGACGATGCGGCAGGGTCTGGTACCAGTACGCCACCGACGAGAAATCGTCGGATCGCTTGTTCGCGTGACCGTGCTCGATCGTCACCCGGATCGACTCGGTGAACGTCACCGGGTCCTCGACGTGGAACCGGTACAGCGAGATCTCGCCACTCCAGTTCTCGCCGCCCGGCAGGGTGATGCCGTGGTACGGCGCGTGATGCGTCTGGGTGGGGCACCACGCGGTGTTGAAGTAGTCCTCGGTGCCGGTGCCGTGCAGGGACGGAGGGAACGGCTCACCGTCGATGAAGATCATGTCGTCGCCCTCGCCGTACCAGTTCCAGTCGCTGGTCTGGCGGAGGTTGCGGATGTTGAGGACGCAGCCGACGTAGTGCCCCCGGCCGACCGCGTCGAGGATGACGTAGTTGCCGTCGCCGGTCAGGTTGGTGCCCTCGACCTGGAACTGCCGGTTGCTCTCCGTGCCCTGCGGCACGCCGTCGGTCGGCCGTTCGCAGCGCCACTGGGCGTGGAAGTAACCCAGGCCGGCGGTGATGTCGTCGGCGGCGGCGGGCTCGAAGAGCTCGTAGTCGACGTAGTAGTAGAAGTACACCGGCTCGTGCTCGAGCTCGCTGATCAGCTCGACGCGCGCGTGCCGGGCGAACGGCATGTGGAACCACGAGTTGAAGGCCTTGCCGTCCTGCGGGCTCATCTGCAACGGCGCCGACACGAAGTTGGCCGTCTTGCCGTGCCCCATGCCGAAGAAGTCACCGAGCGGCACCAGCACGCTCGGGCTTGCCGCGTCGTCCCAGGTGATGCGGAGCACGAGTCGACGCAGGTAGTCGCTCTCGACGGCGTCGGGGACGTCGCGGTGCGGCAGGGCGACGGTGCACCAGATGTGGTTGATCGATCCGGGGCCGTCGATGTCGGCCAGCAGCGCGGTGCTGCCGGGGGCGACGGTGAGCCGGTCGTCGTTGCCGCCGGTGCGGTCCCAGCTCGAGGCCCGGCGCCGGCGACTCGTCCGCAGTCGGGGCAGGTCGCGCAGGCTGGAACCAAACTGGCCGTAACTCATCTCGTTTCCTTACGTAACGTGTGACTACTTGAGACCGGAGGTCTTGATGGCGTCGACCAGCCAGCGCTGGCCGATGAGGAAGGCGACCACGGTCGGGACGGCGGCGACGACGGTCGCGGCGAGCACGTAGTGCCAGCCCGAGACGTACTGGCCCTGCAGGGTGGAGATGCCGACCTGCACCATCCGCAGGTTCGGGTCCTGGGTGGCGATCAGCGGCCAGAGGAAGGCGTTCCAGTTGGCCAGGAAGAACAGCACGCTCAGCGAGGCCAGGGCCGGCTTGCTCAACGGCAGCACGATGGTCCACCAGCGCCGGAAGTAACCGCAGCCGTCGAGGTCGGCGGCCTCCTCCAGCTCTCTCGGGATGTTGAGGTAGTACTGGCGCAGCAGGAAGATGCCGAACGCGTGGAAGATCGCCGGCAGGATCAGGCCGGCGTAGCTGTCCAACAGGCCGAGCTGCTTCACCACCAGGAACAGCGGTACGAGGATCACCGGCAGCGACACCAGCAGCGTCGAGATGATCAGGCTGAAGATCAGCTGCCGGCCCGGGAAGCGCAGCCGGGCCAGCGCGTAGGCCGCCATCGAGTGCAGGGCCAGCGCGACCACCGTGACCGCCACCGAGACCACCGCGCTGTTGAGCACGTACCGGCCCAGCGGGATCTGGGTGAGCACGTAGGTGATGTTGTCCAGGGTGAGCCGGCTGGGCAGCCCCGGCCGGAAGACCTCGTCGCCCGGCTTGAACACGGTGACCAGCAACCACAGCAGCGGCGCGACGGTCAGCGCGGCGATCAGGTACGCGACCAGCGCCCGCACCCCGATACGCGGCCGGGGGCGGAGGGCGTGGGTGGCGGTGTCACTCGGCATGGAACCGGCCTCCTCGGGTCGCGACGAACATGATGCCGGTGGTGACGACCAGGAACGCCACCACGACGGTGGTCAGTGCCGACGCGTAGCCGTAGTGGTTGAAGCCGAAGGCCTGCTGGTAGATGTAGAAGACCACCGTGGAGGTGCTGTTGGCCGGGCCGCCCCGGGTCAGCACGTACACCAGGTCGAAGGCCTGCAGGCCGGTGACCGCGCCGACCATCGAGTTGACCACCACGAAGAAGCTGGTCGGCCGCAGCATCGGCCAGGTGATGTGCCGGAACCGCTGCCAGGAGCTGGCGCCGTCGATCATCGCCGCCTCGGTGTACTCCCGGGGGATGTCCTTCAGCCCGCCGAGCAGGATCAGCATGTTGTAGCCCATGAAGAACCACACGCTGATCAGGATGTAGGTGACCATCGCCAGGCCGGGACTGCCGAGGAACGACACATCGCCTAGGCCCACCGGGCGTAGCACGTTGGACAGCATGCCCTGCTTGTCGATGAGCAGGAACTGCCAGACGATGCCGACCACGACGAGGCTGATGACGTTCGGCGCGAACAGCGCCGCGCGTACCCCGCTGACGCCGGGGAAGTGGTCGCGCACCAGCAGCGCCAACCCCAGGCTGACCACGAAACACAATGGGACGAACGCGACGACGTACGTTCCGGTGACCCGCAGGCTCTGCCAGAGTTGGTCGTCCGACGCCATCAGGCGGAAGTTGTCCAGCCCGACGAAGGTGTATCCGCCGAAGCCGTCCGCCTCGTACAGCGAGACGCCCAGCGCGAGCGCCATCGGCAGCCCGACGAAGACGAGCAGGCCCAACAGGTCGGGCGCGACGAACGCGTAGCCGGCGAGGGCCTCCCGGCGTCGCCGCCCGGCCAGCGAGCCCCTCGCCGGGCCCGACCGGGGCGCATCCCCCGGCCGGGCCGTGCGGCCCGGGCTCTGTCGTTGAACGACTGTCATGGTGACTGCGCTCCTTGACTGATTCCGTGCCCGGGCATCCGGGCGTGAGCGATCCGTTACAGGATCGGGGCGCCCTTGTACCCCTTGAGGAAGGTGTCGATCTTGCCGGCCGCGTCAGCGGCCGCCTGCGCGGGGTTCGCGCCGTTCAGCATGGTCGCCTGGATCGCGTCGGAGATCGCCTTGTAGACCTCGGGGGTGTAGCGCGGCTCGCCGCGGCCGCCCGGGGCCACCTGCTCCATGAAGACCTTCAGCGCCGGCTTCTCGAAGGCTCCCGCCTTGGTCGCGGCGTCCTTGACCGACGTGCGCGCCGGGATGTTGGTCTTCACCACGGTGTTCCACTGGCGCATCCGCTCGACGCCGTCGGCGTCGGTCGAACCGAGCGCCCAGGCGATGAACTTCGCCGCCGCCTTCGGGTTGCCGCCCTTGGCGTTGGCCACGAACGCCCAGCCACCCATGTCCGTGGTATACGTGCCGACGGCCGGGACCGGCAGCGGGAAGACGCCGTACTTCACGTTCTTGGCGTCGGTCTCCATCTGGGAGACCGACCAGATCCCGCTCTGCTGCATCGCGCAGTAGCCGGCGCCGAGGTGCGCGGGCAGGTTGCCGCCCCCCTCGGCCTTGGTCTTCTTCGGCGCCGCGCCCGACTTGACCGCGTCCTGCCAGAGTCCGAGCGCCTTGTGCACCGCCTCGGTGTTGAAGCCCGGCTTGCCGTTCTCCGGGATCGCCGAGGCACCGCCCATCCACATGAACGGGTACCAGGTGAAGTTCTGGTAGTAGCCGGGAGCGGTCTCGAACATGACCCCGAACCGCTTCGGGTTGGTCAGCTTGCCGGCCACGTCGAGCAGCGCGTCCCAGGTCTTGGGCAGGTCGCCCTCGGACAGGCCCGCCTTCTCGAAGGCGTCCACGCTGTAGTACATGGCCAGCGGCTCGACCTCCATCGGCAGCCCGTAGACCTTGTCGTTCACCTTGCGGGTGTCCAGCACGCCGTCGCTGAAGTCGGAGATCGCGTCCGCGCCCAGGTGCGGGGTGAGGTCGGTGAGCACCCCGCCGTTGTAGTACCGCAGGAAGTCGCCGGGGCTGATGATGAAGATGTCCGGGCCCTTGCCGGAGGAGAACGCGGTCTGCAGGGCGGTGCCGCCCAGGTACTCGGTGACCGGCAGGTAGTGCAGCTTGATCTTGACGTCGTTGTTCTTGTTCCAGGTGTCGACCAGGTTGACGAACCACTTGCTCTGCGGGTTGCCGTCCGGGTTGGGGCCGTAGAAGTTCCAGAAGGTCAGCTCCTTGGCGTCGCCACCACCGCTGCTGCTGTCGCTGCCACAGGCCGACAGCAGCGGCGTGGCGCCGAGCAGGGTGGCGCCGACCAGGCCGCCGCCGATGCCGCGCAGCAGCGACCGGCGGCTGAGTTGAGTGGGAGGCCGGACGGAGGCCGGGGACGGTAGGTCCGAGCGAAACATGCGCAACGCCTCTCTGTTGGTGTGGGGGAATCCACCGCGGACCAGGGCCTTGGGGTGGCCCTTGCTGCGCCGACGGGAGGTGGTGGGGCAGGCGAGCAATCGATTTCTCAGCAATGTACGAGCCGACCCGGGACGAGTCAACCCTTCGCACCCCTCGGCGTTCGGCGGCGACGACGGCCGGCGCTCGGTACCGGTTGCCGACCCCGCCCGGCGTGACTGCCCGCGTGGGAGGATAATCGCTGCTCATACCGCTCAAGCCCCGGCCCCCGCGCCGCCGCACCGCCCACCCTCGGGGCACGACGGCGAGGCGACCCCGACCGGCAACTGGGGCGGTACACACGCCTCGGCCGGCACGGCCTCCGGCCGACCACTTGGAAATCGATTGCTAAGCAGTAGAATGCTGGCAACCCGCCCCGGCGATCACCGCTGTCGCCCGGTGGGTGATCAGCGGCGTCGGCGGACGCCAACGACAGGAGGCCGATGACGACAATCTACGACGTGGCGCGGCACGCCCAGGTGTCGCCGGCGACGGTGTCGCGGGTGCTGAACGGGCGAGCTTCCGTGGATCCCGTCATGGCCGCGCGCGTCCAGCAGGCGATGCAGGAGCTCAGCTACCGACCGAATGCCGTGGCGCGCAACCTCCGACTGAACCAGACAAATCTCTGGGCGGTCATCATCTCCGACATCGGCAACCCCTTCTTCACCGCCATGGTCCGCGGGGTGGAGGACGTCGCGCAGGAATCCGGCTACTCGGTGGCGCTGTGCAACAGCGACGAGGACCCGGAGAAGGAATCCCGCTACATCGCCGCGGCGGTGGCCCAGCGGATGGCCGGCGTGATCATCTCCACCTCCGGCCGCGCGAGCGTGGTCAACCGCCTCATCGAGGCGCAGATCCCCGTCGTCGCGATCGACCGGCAGATTCGCGGCGGGAACCTGGACACCGTGCTCGTCGACAACGCCCACGGGGCGGAGCTGGCCACGGCACACCTCCTCGACGGCGGGTACCAGCGGGTCGCCTGCATCACCGGTCCGCGCCGGATCTCCACCGCCGCCGACCGGCTGCGCGGCTACCAGCAGGCGCTGCGGTCGCGCGGTGTCCGGCCGGCGGATCAGCTGATCCGCTTCGCCGACTTCCGGGAAGAGGGCGGGTACCGGGCGATGGCGTCGCTGCTGGACGAGGCCGAGCCGCCCGACGCCGTCTTCGCCACGAACAACCTGATGACCGTCGGCGCGATGGAGTGCCTGGTCGACCGCGGCATCCCGGTTCCGGACCGGTTCGGCGTCATCGGGTTCGACGACATCCCCTGGGCGCACCTGGTCAAGCCGTCCCTGAGCACCGTCTCGCAGCCCACGTACGACCTCGGCCGGACGGCCGCCCTGCTGCTCACCGAACGCATCACGAACCCGGCGAAAACGCCCTCGACGGTCACCCTCCGGACCGGGCTTCAGGCGCGGGAGAGTTCCAGCCGGCCGCGCTGAGGCGGCGGAATCAGTCCGAGCCGCGAAGGCTGGCCGGGAGGCGCGGCTCACCGTCCTCCCGGCCATGATGTGCTCAGCCGAGGACCGCGGAGGGGCGCGGCAGATCGGTGTCGGGCGCGAACTGGTCGGACCACAGCCAGCCGTTCTGCACGAACCGGGTGCCGTCGGAGAGGCTGACGTAGACGTCGGCGGTGGTGCCCCGGGTGAAGCAGACCGCGTCGGCCCGCCCGTCGCCGGTGACATCGGCCGCACCGGGGACCTCGGTGCCCGCGGCGAACCAGTCGTGCCACTTCACCGCCGTACCGAACGCCGTGCCGGTCGACCGCGACACCCACACGTCGGCGGCGGTGCCGCCGGTGAAGGCGACCACGTCGTCGCGGCCGTCGTTGTCGACGTCCGCCAGCACCGGCACCTGCCCGTCCCCGGCCACCTGCCCGGACCACAGCCAGCCGTTCTGCACGAACCGCGTCCCGTCGGACAACGCCACGTAGGCGTCGGCGGAGGTGCCGCCGGTGAACGTGACGATGTCGTCGCGGCCGTCGCCGTCCACGTCACCGACCTGCGGCGTCTCGGTGCCGATGGCGAAGTTGTCGTGCCATTTCACGCCGGGCCCGAACCCGGACCCGGTGGACAGCGCCACGTAGACGTCGGCCGTGCCGCCCCGGGTGAAGGTGATGATGTCGGTGAGCCCGTCGCCGTTGACGTCACCGACCGCCGGGACCTCCTGGTCCACGGCGAACCAGTCGTGCCACTTCACGCCGGGCCCGAACCCGGACCCGGTGGACAGCGCCACGTAGACGTCGGCCGTGCCACCCCGGGTGAAGGTGATCGCGTCGGCCCGGCCGTCGCCGTTGACATCACCGGTGTACGGGATCTCCTGGCCGGCCGCGAACCAGTCGTGCCACTTCTCGGCGGGGCCGAAGGACGAGCCCGACGAGAGCGCGGTGTGGACGTCCGCGGTGCCGCCGCGGGTGAAGTCGAGTACGTCGTCGCGCCCGTCGCCGTCGACGTCACTGATGTTGCGGGTCCGGGTCGTCCCGGACACGGTGACCGAACCGGGACCGGCGTTGCCAGCGCCGTCGACGGCGACCACCCGGTAGTAGCGGGTCTGGTTGGCCGGCAGCGGGCCGTGCCGGAAGGACGTGCCGGTCGTGGTCCCGACGAGGTTGCTCGCCGTGATCGCGACGGCCGACGAGGTCGACGAGTACACCCGGTACTGGGTGACCCCGGCATCGTCCGTGGCGGGCGACCAGGACAGGGCCAGGGCGTGGACCCGGCCTCCGCCGACGGCCAGACCCGTCACGGCCGCCGGGGCGGTGGTGTCGGTGTACGGCGGCACCACGGACAGCGCGCTGTACCGGCTGGCCGTCCAGGCCGGCGAGCCGGCCTGCGGCGACAGGGTCACCGTGATCGACGACTTGCCGGCGGTCAGGGTGGCGGGCAGGGCGTACTCGTCGGTCAGCCAACGTTGGCCCGGGTTGCCGAGCGGCTGCGTCCACACGCCGGCCGGTTGGCCGTCGACCGACACCGCGGCGCTCTGGTAGCCGTTCTGCTGGTCGGAGGTGCGGCGTAGGCGTACGCCCTGGTTGGTGGCGTCGATGGCGAGCGCCAGGCTCACCGCGGCGGACGAGGCGCGCACCTGGTCCGTGACGGTCGTCGAATCGTCGTCGCCCTCGAAGACGGAGGTGAGCGTGGTGCCGCCACCGGCGGAGACCGCGGCCGTCTGCCGGATGCTCACCGTCGGCTGGGTGTAGAGGTAGGCGGTCGACCCGTAGGTGGCCGGCATGTCGTCGGCCGGGCCGTGCTCGATGCCGAACCGCAGCCCGGCGGCGTACGCCACCGCGTCCCCGATCATCAGCCGGTACGCCGAGTCGCATTCGTAGCCGCACCCGCCGGAGCCCAGCAGGTGGGCCGGGTTGCCGGTGAACGCCCCGCTGTAGGTGCCCCGGTTGAAGTACCAGCCGGACTCGTAGAAGTCCTCCGTGCCGGTGCCGTACAGCGCCGGGCTGGTCGAACCATCGACGTGGACCCGCTCGTCGCCCTCGAGGTAGTTGCGGGTGTTGCCGCTCGTGATCCGCCCGTGCACGGTCTGGGTGACGCCGACGAACCGCCCGCGCCCGGGCAGGTCGGCGAACGTCCAGTCCCGGCCGTCGGTGACCGCGCCGGAGCGCGCCTGGGTGGTGAAGTACCCGAAGTCGGTCAGCGCGTGCGGCGCCGAGGTGATCTCCGCCGCCACCCCGTTGACGCTGGTGCCGGTGGTGTTCGCCAGGCTGACCGTGGCGCTGCTCAGGAACGGCATCGGCCACCACGCGCTGTACCAGCCGCCCACGGTGGTGTCCATCGCGAACATCAGCGACCTGACCGGCCGCTCCCCCAGCCCCGAGCCGAAGAACTCGCCGACCGGGGCGTCGACCGTCTGCCGGCCGTCGAAGCTGATCCTGAGCCGGAGCCCGGCCAGCATCGCCTCGCTCGTCAGGTTGTCCGGGATCCGCAGCCGCAGCGCGGAGATGGCGCGCTGGCCGGTGAGGGTCGCGAGGGTCGCCGACGACTGGCGGGCGAGGTTGACGCTGGTGCTCACGGTCGAGGCGCCAGGCTGGGCCGGCTTCGGGTCGCGGGTGCCGGCGGCGGCCAGGTTGCCGAGCACGTCGGACGCGGGATCGCCAGGGTTGAAGGTGTCCACCCCCTGGGCGTCGGCAAATCTCCGGTAGGTCACGTGGTAGAAGAGCGGGTTGTTCTGGGTGGTGATCCGCATCGAACTGCGGTAGGGCATGGGCACCTTGATGGCCACACCGCCGGAGTTCTGGTCGGCGTTGGCCACCAGCGGCGCGACGAACGGCGCACCGAGACCGCCGTTGACGAGGTTCTGCAAGCTGGTGTCCACGACCGTGATCCCGTCGAGCTGGATCCTGATCCAGCCGGTCGCCGTGACGTCGCCGTTGTCGCGGGTGAACCAGATCGACTCCACCTCACCGGCACCGGTGTCCTCGGCGATCACGCAGCCGTTGAGGCTACGCAGGCAGGAGTACCGCCCGGAGAAGCCGTCGTCGTTGGAGCCGTCGCGGCCGAAGCTGGAGAACTGCCGGGTCTGCGCGCCGGTGGTCAGCACCGGCAACAGGTCCAACCGTCGGTAGACGTCCCAGCCGACCGGGCCGTTGGCCGGGGCGGCCTGCACCGCGGCGGCCGGCACCGTTGCGGCCCGGAGTGGCCCGGCGGAGGGTGGGGCGGTCAGGGCGCCGGCGGCGAGCACCAGCGCGGCAACGATGCGAGCGAGCATCAGGGATTCCATTCGGGAAGAGGAGGAGATCGAGAGCCCCGGCCGGGAGGGTGGGCCCCTCCCGGCCGGCGGATGTCGGTGGTCTCAGAAGGTTGTCTCGCCGGTCAGGCCGAAGTAGTCGTGCCACTTCGCGCCGCCCTGGAACCCGGTGCCGGTGGACAGACCGACGTACACGTCGTTGGTCGAGCCCTTGCTGAACACCACGATGTCGTCCTTGCCGTCACCGTTGAAGTCACCCAGATAAGGGAACTCCCCGGCCAGGCAGAAGAAGTCGTTCCACTTCACCGTGGTGCCCACGAACGCCGACCCGTTCGACGTCGCCGCATAGACATCCGCGTCGGCGTTGCAGGTGAACGTCACGATGTCGTCCTTGCCGTCACCGTTGACATCACCCACCCGCGGCTGCTCCCCACTGATCGAGAACAGGTCGTGCCACTTCGCCCCGGGCCCGAAGTCCGACCCGCTGGACAGCGCCACGTACACGTCCGCGGCGGTCGCCGGCCCCTGCGTGAACGTCACGATGTCGTCCTTGCCGTCACCGTTGAAGTCCCCCACCGCCGGGAACTCGCCCGCCGGCGCGAACCAGTCATGCCACTTCACCCCCGGCCCGAAGCCCGTGCCGGTCGACAACGCCACGTACACGTCCCCCACCGCGTCGTGGGTGAACGTGACGATGTCGTCCTTGCCGTCACCGTTCACGTCCCCCACCGCCGGCACCTCCGCACCCGGCGCGAACCAGTCGTGCCACTTCACCCCCGCGGCGAACGACGACCCCGTCGACAGCCCCACGTACACGTCGCCCAGGGATCCGCCGGTGAACGTGATGATGTCGTCCTTGCCGTCACCGTTGAAATCCCCCGACGACACCTTCTCCCCGCTCAGCCCGAAGAAGTCGTTCCACTTCACCGACGTCCCGGCGAACGACGAACCCGTCGACGTCGCCACGTACACGTCGTTCAGCGAACCCAGCGTGAAGGTCGCGATGTCGTCCCTGCCGTCGCCCGAGAAGTCCGTCGGCGAACCACCGAGGTACTGGCCGCCGCCGGAGTTGACCAGGGACATGTAGTAGTTCCAGTTCCAGTTCGGACCCGGGTCGGTGTGGTCGTTGCCGGGCATTTCGTTGTGTCCCTTGATGTGGTTGCGGTCGCGCGGCAGCCCCCACTTGTCGGCGAGGTAGCGGGTCAGCCCGGCCGAGGAGCGGTACATCGAGTCGGTGAACCAGGACGGCTGGTCCACGTAGCCCTCGTGCTCGATGCCCACCGAGTACGGGTTGGCGTCGCGCACGTGCCAGGCGGTGTCCTCCTCCCGCACCATCTGGGTGATGTCACCGTCGCCGGAGCGCACCACGTAGTGGGCGCTGACCTGCGCCGACGGGTTCTGGAACCAGTTGATGGTGCCGGCGTACGAGCCCTGGGTCACGTGGATGACGATCGTGGTGATCGCCGACGACCGGCCGGCCGAGTAGTTGGCGGTGCTCGCCGGCACCCAGTGTGCGGGCGGGTACTGCGGCACCGCCGCCGCGAGCGTCGACGGCGCGGGCGAGGCCGTGGACAATTCGCCGGCCGGGCGCACCTGGGCGTAACGGCCGAGCTCCGGCGCGGCGCGGTGCGCGGCGAACCGCCCGGGCACGCCCCGCTGCAGGAGCTGGTAGACGTAGTCGGCGGACAGCCGCGCGGTCCGGTCGTCGCGGGCGCCGGCGTAGGCGGCCACCGCCGGGTACCAGGCCGTGATCCGGTCCCGGTCCGCGCGGCTCAGCCCGGCCTCGTCGGCGTACGCGGACAGCACGGCGGCCGCGCCGAGGACGTTGGCCGCGACATCCGTGCGGAGCGCGACCGTGGCCAGGCCGGTGAGCGTCACGGCCTTCTCCAGGCTGTGGTTGGTGGGGTTGCTCGCCAGGTGCATCGGGCCGTAGCCGTTGTCCTGGCTGGCCAGGCCCCGGTGGTCCTGGAGGCGGGTCTCGCTGTAGCCGATCGCCATCAGTAGGTCCCGTGGCACGTCGTAGCGCGCCGAGGCCGTGGCGAATACGGCGTCCAGGCCGGTGCCGGAGGCCGGCCGGGCAGTGGCGGTGCCGGGGCTGGCCGCCAGGGCGACGGCCGCCGCCACCGCGACTCCGAGCAGTCTTCGTGTTCTCATCGTTCCTCCATCGAGCTGTCCGGGCGTCGCCGCCGCGGAGGTCGTCACAGGGTCGTCTCGCCGTTGAGGCCGAAGAAGTCGTGCCACTTCGCGCCGCCGAGGAAGCCACTGCCGGTGGAGAGCCCCACGTACACGTCGTTGGTCGAGCCCTTGGTGAACACGACGGCGTCGTCCTTGCCGTCGCCGTTGACGTCGGACAGGTACGGGAACTCGCCGCCGAGGCAGAAGAAGTCGTTCCACTTCACCGTCGTGCCGACGAATGCCGACCCGTTCGACAGCGCCACGTAGGCGTCGGCGTTGGCGTCGCAGGTGAACGTCACGATGTCCGCCCGGCCGTCGCCGTTGACGTCCCCGACGCGCGGCAGTTCGTTGCCGACCGCGAAGAGGTCGTGCCATTTCACGCCGGCGGCGAAGGACGAGCCGGTGGAGAGGCCGACGTACACGTCGGAGGCGCTCGACGAGCCCTGGGTGAAGGTGATGATGTCGGCCTTGCCGTCGCCGTTGACATCGGCGACCGCCGGGTACTCGCCGGCTGGGGCGAACCAGTCGTTCCACTTCAGGCCCGGCCCGAACGACGTGCCGGTGGAGAGCGCCACGTACACGTCGCCGCGGCCGTCCTGGTCGTGGGTGAAGGTGACGATGTCGTCCTTGCCGTCACCGTTCACGTCCCCGACGGCCGGGATCTCCGCGGCCGGGGCGAACCAGTCGTGCCACTTGGCGCCGGCGAGGAAGCCGGTGCCGGTGGAGAGTCCGACATAGACGTCGCCCCCCACCGCCGTGTTGGACGCTCCCTGGGTGGTGGACCCGTGGGCGAAGGTGATGACGTCGTCCTTGCCGTCGCCGTTGACGTCGCCGGTCAGCGCGGTCTCCCCGCCAACGGAGAAGAAGTCGTTCCACTTCTCGGAGGGTTCGAGGAATTGGTACCCGGTCGAGTTGCCGACGTAGACGTCGGCCAGCGAGCCCTGGGTGAAGGCGACGATGTCCTCCTTGCCGTCGCCATGGAAGTCTGTCGGTGAGCCCGCCGTCATCTCGGCGTAGCGGCGCGCGGTGGCGATCAAGCCCTGGGCGGTCCCCTGCGCCTGGTCGTAACGGTCGGGGAAGGCCGAACCCTGGACGCACTGCGCCACCTGCCCGGGGCTGTACGTCGGGTGGTTCCGATCGCAGGTGACCGCGCGGGTGAAGAACTGGGTCGCCGCGTAGACCGGGTCCATGATCTGTTCCGGGGCGCCCCATCCGTAGTCCCAGCGCTGCTGGAACACCCCCAGCGACGACTTGTCGCCACAGGCGAGGTTGTTCATGTGCGACTCGACCCAGCCGGCCTCGAACCCGGCCAGGAGCACCTTGTCGTTGACCACGACGTTCTTACCGACTCGGTGCACGACGAGCAGCACCGACGGGTCGGCGGTGGGCGGGATGTACGAGCAGGCGGCCTGGGCGGGGGTGGCAGTGACGCCGACGGCCAGGCCCGCGACGAGGAGAAGGGTGCCGAGGATGGCGCGAAGTCTTCGCATGGCTGCTCCGAGGACGAGGGTGCCCAAGCGGGCGCGGGGGATCATGCCCGCGCCGCGCAGGCCGGATGATAGATAGGGATCAATCGCGAAGCGGACAGGTTGCGGGCGAACTTACAACCATCGATGACTAGGCGTCAAGAAATCGTTTTCGCGATTGCCGCACACCATCGCTCAAGCGGGCCGCCCTCCGGCGGGTGGCAGCAGCGCCGCCACGGCCATGGATCAAGGCCAGGCACGCATTTGGCGCCCCTGAGGCCACTCCTCGACCTTGACCAACCAGGCTCGTGAATGTAATTTTCGCAGAAATCGATTGCTCACCTTGCCCCCCGCCCACGGGAGTGCGCGATGCGCCTACGTCACACCATCACCGCGACCGTCCTGGCCGTCGGCGTCCTCGCCGCCGCCCTGCCGGCCCCGACGGCGCCGCCCTGGCGGACCGCCGCGTCCGGCTCGCTGCCGACGAGCTCCTTCTTCTCCACCGTTGACATCGAGCAGCACGCCACGACACAGGCCAACGGCGACGGCGACCTGTGGGCCAACTGCTGGTCCGACGACGACAACGTCTACGCCGCGCACGGCGACGGCAAGGGATTCGGCGCCACCTTCGCCGACATCGGGGTCAACCGCATCAGCGGCGTGCCCGGCTCGCTGACCGGGACCACCCTCGCCCTCGGTGACCAGGTCGGCCAGGTGTGGACGCCCAACCACACCCGCAAGCCGACCGGCATGGCGTGCGCGGACGGCTCGCTCTACCTCGCGGTGCAGGACCTCGCCCTGGACTTCGACGACGCCCCGGCCGCCACCATCGCCCGCTCCACCGACCACGGGCGGACCTGGACGTGGGACCGCTCGGCGCCGATGTTCGGCAACGGGATCTTCACCACGATCATGTTCCTCGACTTCGGCCGGAACTACGCCAACGCGATCGACGGCTACGTCTACGCGTACGGGCTGGACGGCAACTGGCGGGACTCGTTCAGCGACCGGGTCGCCGACCCGGTTGACGTCTACCTGGCCCGGGTGCCGCGCGGCTCCGTGCAGAACCGCTCGACCTGGCAGTTCGTCTCCGGTTTCGATACCGCCGGCAACCCGCTGTGGACCTCGGACATCACCCGGCGATCGGCGGTGCTGCACGACGACCGCCGCATCTACCCCGACGTCATCACCGCCGGGCACGTCCGCAACCTGAGCGTGATCAGCCAGGGCGGAGTCGTCTACGACCAACCGCTCAACCGCTACCTCTACACCTCGTGGACCGAGTACACCTTCGAGTTCTACGAGTCGCCCACCCCGTGGGGCCCCTGGCGGCGGTTCGCCACCAAGGACTTCGGCGGCTACCCGTGGACCACCGCCAAGCACGGCGGATACGCCACCACCCTGCCGTCCAAGTACATCAGTGCCGACGGCCGATCACTGTGGATCCAGTCCAACGTCTGCCCCTGCGGTGGCGGCGGCACCTCCGTGTACACCTACTCCTTGCGGCGGATGACGCTGCAACCCTTCACCCCGACGACCGCCACCAACGGCTACGACCCCGGCCGCAACCTCGCCCGGGAGGCCGGCACCGTCCGCATCGAACGGGCCAACCACTTCGGCAACACCGCGTACTACAACGACGGGCGCCGCGACCTGAGCGAGGACGACTGGAACGACGAGCGCAAGACGGAGAGCTGGTGGGGCTACACCTGGCCACGCCGCTACCTGATGAACAAGGTCGTCTACACCACCGGAGCGATGTTCTCCGACGGCGGTTGGTTCGGCGGGGGCCTCCGCGTGCAGGTGCGGCGGGAAAACGAGTGGCTCGACGTACGCGGCCTGAAGGTGACGCCGGCGTACCCGTACGACAACACCGCCGGCGCGTTCCGCACCTACACCCTCGGGTTCGACCCGGTCGACGGCGACGGCGTACGTGTCATCGGCTCATCGGGCGGCACCGCGCGGTTCACGTCGATCGCCGAACTGGAGGTCTATTACGGCGACTTCGCCGGCACGGTGCAGACCGGCGCCTCGACCGACCTCACCGGTGACGGCCGCGACGACATCGTGGTCTTCACGCAGACGCCGTCGGCCGATGTGTACGTCGGCGCCTCCACTGGCTCGGTGTTCGGCGGCGGGGCGAAGTGGCACGACCTGTTCGCGCTGCCCGGTGAGACGCCGATGACCGGCGACTTCACCGGCGACGGCCGGGACGACCTCATCACGTTCACCCGCGGTTCACTGGCCGATGTCTACGTCGCACCGTCCACCGGGGGCGGCCTCGGCGCCACCGGCAAATGGCACGACTGGTTCGCCCCCGGCTCGGAAACGCCGCTCGTCGGCGACGTCAACGGCGACGGCAAGGACGACATCATCACCTTCACCCAGGACGCCAACGCCGACGTCTACGTGGCCCTGTCCACCGGCTCGTCGTTCGTCGGCACCGGGGCGAAATGGCACGACTGGTTCGCGCCGGCGGGCGAGGTCCCGGCCGTGGCCGACGTCAACGGCGACGGCATGGACGACATCATCACCTTCACCCAGGGCGCCAGCGCTGACGTCTACGTGGCCCTGTCGAACGGGTCGTCGTTCGGCCCCGGCGTACGCTGGCACGACGCCTTCTCCCCGGGCGGTGAGACGCCCCGGGTCGGTGACGTCAACGG
>NZ_JAPDPH010000101.1 GCF_026013475.1 Micromonospora yasonensis
CACCAAGATCAGCGAACAGCTCGGGTACGCCCCGCAGGTCTCGTTCGACCATGGTCTCGCCGACACCGTGCGGTGGTACCAGGAGAACCGGGGCTGGTGGGAGCCGCTGAAGAAGCGGGTCACCACCGCCGGCGGCGCGGGCGCCGCCGGCTGACACCGGCCCGGCCGACGTCCACCCTCATCGAGATCTCATCGCGCCGCGACCCGGCTGCAGGACGCTGCTCCGCAACGAGGACGTGCCCAAACCGGGCACGACACGACGCTGAGGAGCACCTCATGCAGAGTGCGTTGATGACCGCCAGGGCGGACGGGCACCGTACGACGACCGGCCGCTGGCTGGTCACCGGGGCCCGCGGCCTGCTGGGTCGGCAGGTTGTCGCCGAGTTGGCCCGGGACGACCGGGTCGGCGGGGTGACCGCCGCCAGCCGGACCGATCTCGACATCACCGACCCGGCCGCCGTCCGAGCCGCCGTCGCGGGCCACGACATCGTGGTGAACACGGCCGGCTACACCGACGCGGACGGCGCGGAGTCGGACGAGGCGACCGCGAACGCCGTCAACGGCCACGCGGTGACGTTGCTGGCCGGGGCGTGCGCGGAGGCTGGCGCCCGGCTGATCCACCTCTCGACCGACTACGTCTTCGGTGGCGGGTACGACGGCACCCGACGGACCCCGTACCCGGAGGAGCACCCGACCTCGCCGGTCAACGCGTACGGGCGCAGCAAGGCGCTCGGCGAGCGGGCCGTGCTGGCGCTGCTGCCCGAGCACGGCTACGTGGTCCGTACCGCGTGGCTGTACGGCGGGCAGGGCCGCAGCTTCGTCTCCACGATGCTGCGGCTGGCCGCCGAGCGGGACACCGTCAACGTGGTGAACGACCAGTGGGGCCAGCCCACCTGGTCCCGGCTGCTCGCCCGTCAGCTCGTCGAGCTGGGACTGGCCGCGACGCGGGAGCAGGCGCCACCCGGGATCTACCACGGCACCTCGACCGGCGAGGCCACCTGGTACCACCTGGCCCGGGCCGTCTTCGCCACCGCTGGCCACGACCCGGAGCGGGTCCGCCCGATGAACTCCGACGCCCTGGACCGCCCGGCTCCGCGCCCCAAGTACGCCGTGCTCGGCCAGCGCCGCTGGCGGCTGGCCGGGATCGCGCCCCAGCCGGACTGGCCGGAGTGCCTGCGGATGGCGTTCGCCAGCGGCGACCTCGCTCCCCCGATGATCCGCGCCGGCGCTCCCCGCCGTCAGCGGCCGTATTGAGCGTTCCCTGGGTGACCGGTGTCGGGGCGGGCATCGGGGGCCAGGCGTGACTCAGCGCCCCGGCGCAGGCCGGTGGAGTTCCCGGCAGGCCCGGTCGTCGGGCAGCCAGCCCTGCTCCTGCGCCTCGCGCAGCAACGGCGCGGCCGCGTCGCGTGGCGAGAGCAGCGGCTCGTCGACCGGCCAGGCGATGCCCAGCTCCGGGTCGAGGGGATGGATAGCGCGATCCCGCTCCGGGTCGTACGTGGTCGAGGTGAGGTAGGCGGCCACCGCCTCGTCGGTGACGGCGCAGAGGCCGTGCCCCAGCCCCTCGGCCAGGTACACGGCCCGCCGGTCGACGTCGTCGAGTCGCAGGGTCTCGTGCTTGCCGAAGGTCGGCGAGCCCACCCGGAGGTCGACGATCACGTCGATCAGCGCACCGCGTACGCAGGCGACATACTTGGACTGGCCCGGCGGCACGTCGGTGACGTGGATGCCGCGGACCACGGCCCGCTTGGAGATCGAGAGGTTGCCCTGCGCCGGTGGTGGGGCGTGGCCCACCACCTGGGCCAGGTGGTCGGCGCGATACCACTCCAGGAACACCCCCCGGTCGTCCGCGAACTGCCGCGGGGTGATCAGGAACGCGCCATCGATCGAGAGTGGGCGGATGTCCACGTCAGTCCCCCACGCGGGCCAGCGCCCGGACCCGGCTGTCGTAGAAGCAGGGCCCGGGGACCGCGTGGTTGGAGTCCACCTGGGTGGCCGGCCACAGTCGAGAGCCGGTGCCCCCGGCGAGGATGATCCCGCGCATAGCAGGCACGCTACCGCCGGCGGCGGACCGCCGGTAGACATCGATCGATATTCGAGCTGGCCGGTGGTCCAAAAAGGAGCGTTCGTGGGATTGCGAGCAGCTGGGAATTTCGGAGATCATCACTTTCTACTGTCGCGAATGCGGCGCCGTCCAGCGGAGCGTGGGGCCGGGCGGCACGTGACGGCGGGTGTGCCCGATCCGTGGGAGGAGGTTGCCGTTGTCGCACACGCAGAACCGGTGGGTCCGTTTCCGCCCCCGCGCAGGCACCGTTCCCTTTGCCCGGCAGAAGTCCTTCTTCGCCGCCGACCCGACGCGCAGGCTCGCCGACGGGCTGGTCATCGCCTTCCTCTGCTGCCTGGGGCTGGTGGGCGTCGCCCGGGTCGTGCACTACAGCACGACGTCGGGTCAGGCGCTGCTGGGCACCTTCTACGTGGCTGCGCTGGTGGCCATGCAGATCGCCTTCACCCGCCGGCTCAGCCGGGAGTTGCGTCCGGTCGGCGCGCGGCGGGCCCTGCTGCTGCAGATCGTCCTGGTCTACCTGCCGCTACTGCATTTCTCCTGGTGGCTCGGACTGCCCGGAATCCTGGCCGGCGCGGCGCTGCTGGCCCTGCGGCCGCCGGCGTCGATCCCCTTCTTCGCCGCGATCGTGCTCAGCTTCGCGTGGGTCCAGGCGACCTTCAGCCGGGACAGCAACTTCATGGTCCTCTACGGCGCCCTGACCACGGTGATGACCGGGCTGGCCGTGTACGGGTTGAGCCGGTTGGCGTGGCTGGCCCGGCAGATGTACGCCGCCCGGGAGGAGCTGGCCAGGCTGGCCGTCGCCGAGGAACGCCTTCGCTTCGCCCGGCAACTGCAGGACCTGCTGGCCGCCCGGCTCTCCACCATCATCGCCCGCGTGGAACGCCTCCGCGGGCAGCTTGGCACTGATCCGCGCGCCCCGGCGGAGGGGCTGACCGAGGTGCTGAGCATCTCCCGACGGGCGCTCGCCGACGCCCGCCAGGTGGCCAGCAGTTACCGCAAGCCGCCCTCGCTCCCCGACGAGCTGACCTCCGCGCAGTCCGTGCTGGCTGCCACCGGCGTCGAGGTACGCGTCGAGATGACCGGTCGCCCCTGGTCCGGGCCGGTGGCAGCGGTGTTGGTCAGCGCCCTGCGGGAGGGCGCGACGAACGTGCTGCGGCACACCGAGGTGCAGCGGTGCGAGATCGCGATTCGGGAGACCGGCGGCATGGCCCAGATGGAGATCGCCAACGACGGGTTCACCGGTGAGCACGACGTCGACGCCATGACCGGCGGAGCCGGCGCCACGGCGGAGCGCGTGCGCGAGCTGGGCGGCACCGTGGAGCACGGCCCGCAGCCGGGTGGGCGCTACCTGCTCCGGGTCACCGTGCCGTTGTCCGACCAGTGCGAACCGGACGACGGCCCGGACGACGACCGCCCCCGGGACAGGTTGCCGCGGGTGAGCAGGCGGCTGGCCAAGTACACGGTGGGCGGGGTGCTGGCCTGCTTCGGGCTGATCGCGCTGGCCAATGCGATGCTGGAGAATCCCGACCCGCGGCAGTTCGTCGTCGGCGCCGCGGT
The DNA here is from genome assembly GCF_026013475.1 of Micromonospora yasonensis. Taxonomy (GTDB): domain Bacteria; phylum Actinomycetota; class Actinomycetes; order Mycobacteriales; family Micromonosporaceae; genus Micromonospora; species Micromonospora yasonensis. Next base: position 3,620 of record NZ_JAPDPH010000101.1, read on the forward strand.
GCTCGCGGCCATCCTGGGCCTGCAACTGGGCTACTTCAGCCGGCCACGCGCCGAATTCCGGCCGGGGTGGGCGGTCTGCGTCCTGCTGCTCCAGGCGGCCATGGCGTACGGGCTGATTTTCGCCTTCGGCAACTGGTGGCTGCGGACGCTGCCAGGCTTCGTGGTGGCGAGCGCCCTCATGGTGTTCCGGTACGGCATCTCGGTCCCCCTCGCGCTCGGGCTGCTGGTCGGCGACGCCTGTCTGCGGCTGGCCCTCGACGGCAGCTGGTACAACATCGACGGCGATGTGGTCACCACGGTCACCACCGCGCTGCTCGTGTTCGGGCTGACCCGGCTCGTCCGGCTGGTGGCCGAGTTCCACGCCGCCCGGGTCCAGCTGGCCCGGATGGCGGTCGCCGAGGAGCGGATCCGCTTCGCCCGGGACCTGCACGACCTGCTGGGCCTCAGCGTGTCAGCGATCACCCTGAAGGCCGAGCTGGCCCAGAAGCTGGTCGGGCAACACCTGGACAAGGCGCAGGAGCAGCTCGCCGAGATCACCACGCTGGCCCGCAAGGCGTTGGGCGACGTGCGCTCGGTGGCCGGCGGGTACCTGGAGGTGTCGCTGCACGAGGAGCTGCGGGCCGCGTACTCGGTGCTGACCTCAGCCGACATCCAGGCGCAGATCGAGCGCCACGACGCCGACCTGCCGGACCCGGTCGGCCCGGTGCTGGCGATGGTGGTCCGCGAGGGCACGACCAACGTGCTGCGGCACAGCAAGGCGGGGTGGTGCGAGATCACCGTCCGGCAGGTCGGCGGCCTGGCCCGCCTGGAGATCGTCAACAATGGCGTGACGGAGCCGGCGCCGAACCCGGACCCGTCCGGCGGCAGTGGCCTCCGCAACCTGACCTACCGGGTCGCCGCTGTGGGCGGGACCTGCCGGGCGGGCGTGGAGCGGGAGGACATCTACCGGCTGTCGGCGGCCATCCCGCTGCCGGCGTAGAACGCGACTACATCCAGCCGGCCTCCTGGGCGATCCGGATCGCGTCCATCCGGTTGCGCGCGTTCAGCTTCGTGACGGCGGTCGTCAGGTAGTTGCGGACGGTGCCCGGCGACAGGAAGAGCCGGGTGGCGATGTCCGAGACACCCTGCCCCTGCGAGGTCAGGCGGAGGATCTCGATCTCCCGATTGGTCAGCGGGCAGTCGGCGGACTCCCAGGCGGCGAGCGCCAGCTCGCTGTCGATGACCCGGCGGCCGACGGCGATCTGGCGAACCGCGTTGGCCAGCTTGTCCGGCGGGGCGTCCTTGAGCATGAAACCGTTCACCCGGGCGTCGAGGGCCCGCCGGACCGTGCCCGGCCGGCCGAGGTTGGTCAGGATGAGCGTGCGGCACGGCAGCCCGGCGTCGTGGATCTCGGCGGCCGCGGTCAGCCCGTCCTTACCTGGCAGGTCGATGTCGAGGACCGCCACCGCCGGCTGCCACTGCCGTACGGCGGGGAGGATCTCATCGCCCGACGCCACCTGGGCGACCACCTTGATATCGTGTTCGAGGTTGAGCAGTGCCACCAGGGCACCCCGCACCATGTGCATGTCCTCGGCTATCAGAACGCTGATCACCAGGCCCCCCATCCAGTCCAATCAGCAGTGCCGGGATCCTTCCATCCAGGACACCTGACGGCGTCATTAAGGACGGATGACCGATCTGGCAGCATTCACATTACTCAGAGAGCCACCTCTGGACGAGAGGGCAGGTCGGCGTTCGGCCTAACGACGGACCAGCGGCACCGAACCGCGCGATCCGGGCCCGGCCGTTCGTCTAGATCGATGATGTTCACTCCGAGCGGGCCACCGTAGCCAGCTCGAGGCATTTATAATTATCGGTTTCTCGCCAGCCGCCCCACGGCTCCGATCAGCCGGCCTCGGCGGCGCCGGTCCGGACGGCCCCGCGGGCCGGCCGACCCGCTCAGCGGAGCCGGCAGGCGACCAGGAAGGCCTCGCCGGACCGGAGTACCACGTCCCACTCGACGCCGACCTCCCGACGCTCCGCGAACCGGCCGCAGATCGCGGCGAGCGCCCCGGCCTGATCCACCGACAGCGGGGGCGCGCCCCGCAGCTGCGCCGGGATGCCTACCAGCCGGGTGCCGCCGGCGGCCGGCAGCGCCGCGGTGGCCTGGTGCAACAGCCGGTACCGGCGCACGGTCAGCCCCGGCCAGCTGAACTCCAGCTTGTGTCGTTGCGGGACCGGACCGAGGTCCTCGTCGACACCCCAGTGCGCGCAGACCCGGACCGGCCCGCCCGGCTGCTCGACCGCGACCGTCACCGAGACGTCGGCCGGCAGGAACGACTGCAGCGACACCACCAACCGGGCCGCCTCGCCCGGCCGGGAGAGCCGCGTGCCGAGGCCGCCGAACTCGGTTAGCACCTCACCCAGCGCGTCCGGCCCGACGTTGTGGAAGACCGGGCCGAGCTGGCCGGCGTACCGGCCGACGGCCAGCCAGGCCCGGGCGGTGACCGGGCCGTCCAGCAGGGCTAGTCCGGGCACCGGACCGCCGGCCGGCGCCGGGCCGGCAACTGGACAGCTTGCCCACCACTCGGTGGACTCGGCGGTGGCGGCCCGCCACCGCGCCGGCGAGCCGACCAGCACCACGGTCGACGGCACCGGCAGCAGATGGCGGGCGGTTGCGAGGAGCGTGACCTGCGGGCCTCCGAAGCTGGGGTCCGCGCAGCGCGGGTCCGTCAGGTCGGCCGCGACCGGCCAGCCCGCCTCGGTGCGCGCGGTGTGCCGGTCACTGTCCATGACGGAGCTCCTCGATGTCGTACCCGAGGGCGGACGGAGGGCGGGCGTCGCGGTCATCCGGGACGGGATCCACGGGCAGGGCCCGGAGGCTGCGGTCCGGACCCCCCGACTCTGCCGCGGGCGGCTCGAACACCGGTGGGAAATCGATGAGGATCGGCCATGCCGGGCGGCGGCGGTCACGCCGTCACCGCCCCGGCCGCAGGCCTGGTGCACACCTCATCGGCACCCTCGATCGTACCCTCGTCCGCGGCCGACGCCACGGGCTCGACGCGCGGGGCCGGCTCCGCCTCGAGCCGTACGGTGGGCAGCACCCGGTCGAGCCAGCGGGGCAGCCACCAGTTGAACCGGCCGAGCAGTTCCATCGACGCGGGCACCAGCACCAGCCGGACGATGGTGGCGTCCACGAAGACGGCCACCGCCAGCCCCAGGCCGAGCTGCTTGACCCCGAGGTCGGCGCCGAGCATCACCGAGAGGAACACCGCGATCATGATGGCCGCGGCCGCGCTGATCACCCGGGCGCTGCGGGCCAGCCCCTCGCGGACCGCCCGGCGGGTGTCGCCGATGGCGTCGTACGCCTCGCGGATCCGGGAGACCAGGAAGACCTCGTAGTCCATGGAGAGTCCGAACAGGATCGGGAACATCATCAGCGGGACCCAGGAGGTCACCGGCATCGCGGTCGGGAAGTTGAGCGCCTTGCCCAGCCAGCCCCACTGCACCACCGCGACCAGCACCCCGAACGAGGCGCCGATGGAGAGCAGGTTGAGCAGGCCGGCCTTCAGCGCGAGCGGCACGGACCGGAAGATCACCAGGAGCAGCAGCAGCGACAGGGCGACGACCACGACGATCACCGTCGGCAGCCGGTCCCGGGTCAGCTCGGCGAAGTCGATGGAAGCGGCGGCGGCCCCGCCGAGATACGCGGGCTGACCGTCGAGCACGGCGTGCAGCCGGTGCACCAGGTCGGCGGTGGCCGGGTCCTGGGTGCCGGTGGTGGGACGGATGGCAAGGACCGCCACGGCCCCGTCCCGGCTGCGCTGCGGCGGGCTCACCGACGCCACCCCGGACTGCCCGGTGATCTGCTCGGCCACCCGCTCGGGGTCACCCTCGGGCAGGCGGATGACGACCGAGAGGGTCGCGTCGAAGCCCGCGCCGAAGCCCTGGGCGAGGATCCGGTGCGCCTGGTAGGCGCTGGTGTCCCGAGGCTGGGTGCTGGCGTCCGGGTTGCCCAGCCGCATGCCGAGCGCCGGCGCCGCCAGGCCGAGCAGCACCAGCGCGGCCGCCAGCGTGGCCAGCACCGGACGCCGGGCCACCACGCCGGCCCAGCGGGCCGACCAGGGGTTCGCCGACTCCTTGCGCCGGTGCACGGAGAGCCGGTCGATCCGGTGCCCGAGCAGGCCGAGCAGCGCCGGCAGCAGGGTCACCGCGGCGACCATGGTGACGGCGACCGTCGCCGCCGAGCCGACCGCCAGGCCGCGCAGGAAGGGGAGGTTGGCCAGCAGCAGGCCGCAGAGCCCCACCACCACGGTGCCGCCGGCGAAAACCACGGCCCGCCCGGCCGTCCCGGTGGCGGCCACCACGGCGTCGCCGGGGGTACGGCCGGCGGCCAGCGCCTCCCGGTAGCGGGTCACGATGAACAGCGCGTAGTCGATGCCGACGCCCAGGCCGATCATCGTGGCGAGGATCAGGGCGAAGCCGGGCGTGGGGAGAACGTTCTGCAGCAGTTCCATCGCCGACAGACCGACCGCGATGCCGAAGATCGCGGTGACGATGGGCACCGCCATCGCGAAGACCGAGCCGAACGCGACGAGCAGCACGATCGCCGCGACCGCGAGGCCCACCGCGTCGGCCGCGCCGCCACCGGGCGTCTCCACCGCGTCGACCGCGTCCCCGGAGAGGGCGAACGTCACCCCGTCTCCGGTGGCCGCCTTGACCTGGTCCAGCAGCTTCGCGGTCTCCGCCACCGGCATGTCGCCGTTGGGGACCGTCAGGGCCGCCACCGCGTAGGCGGTGTGCCGGTCGGGGGAGATCTGCCCGTAGCCGTCGTACGGGGAGCTGACCCGGTCGACGTGCTCGGCCGAGGCGAGGGCGTCGACCACCCGAGTCACCCGGTCCCGCACGGCCGGGTCGTCGACCGGGGCGTCGGAGCGTACGGCCAGGGTGATGGAGTCGGTGGTGAACTCCGGGAAGTGCTGCTCGATCAGTCGCTGGGCGGTGCCGGACTGGGTCGAGGCGGTGGTGAAGTCGTCGGAGGTGGGGCCGCCGTACTGGGCGGCCAGGAAGACCCCGGCCACGGCGACGACGATCCAGCTGGTGAGCACGGTGAGCCGGCGCCGGTAGCAGAAGGCGGCGAGCCGGGCGAGCCATGAGGTGTCCATGACACCGATGTTCGTCGGTACGGGACGCCCGGACGTCCCACCCGTGGAGACACTCGGCGGCGCCGACTACTGCCGCGACGTACTCCCTGGGGAGTACTCGTCCGCGGTGGCCAGCCCGCTCCGGTAGGCGACCACCACCAACTGGGCGCGGTCCCGGGCCCCGACCTTGGCCATCGCCCGGGAGACGTGCGTCTTCGCGGTCAGCGGGCTGACCACCAGGTGGGCCGCGATGTCCTCGTTGCTGAGGCCCTCCGCCACCAGCCGGACCACCTCGCGCTCCCGCGCGGTGAGCGCGGCGATCTCGGGGGGCTCCCGACGCGGCTCGGCCGGCCGGGAAACGCCCACCGACCGTTTGATCACCGCGCGGGTGACGCTGGGCGAGAGCAATGCGTCCCCACGCGCGACAATGCGGACCGCCTGCACCAGTTCGTCCGGATCGGCATCCTTCACCAGGAAGCCGCTCGCCCCGGAGCGCAGCGCGGCGAAGACGTCCTCCTCCTCGACGAAGGTCGTCAGCATCACCACCCGCACCCCGGACAGCTGCGGGTCCTCGCTGATCCGCCGGGTGGCGGTGATCCCGTCCACGTCCGGCATCCGGATGTCCATCAGCACCACGTCCGGCCGCAGCTCGCGGGCGAGCGCGACGGCCATCCCGCCGTTGGCGGCCTCGCCCACCACCTCCAGGTCGTCGGCGCCGTCCAGCAACGCGCGCATCCCGGCCCGGACCAGGCTCTGGTCGTCGGCGAGCAGCACCCGGATCACGTCGTCTCCCTCGGCAGTCTGGCCCGGACCCGGAACCCGCCGTCCGGTCGGGGGCCGGCATCGAAACTTCCGCCCAGCGCCTCGATCCGCTCCCGCATCCCGGCCAGGCCGCGGCCACCGCCGCTGGGGGCTGTCGCGCCGGCGCCCACCCCGTCGTCACCGACCTCGATGGTCAGCATCTCCGGCGCGGCCCGCAGCCGTACCTCGGCGCGGGCCTGCGGCCCGGCGTGCCGCAGCACATTGGTCAGCGACTCCTGGAGGATCCGGTACGCCGCATGGTCCACCGGGCCGGCCAGCCGCAGGTCGGCCAGGTCGCTGTCCAGCTCGACCCGCAGGCCGGCCGCCCCGACCGCCGCCAACAGGTCGGGCAGCCGGTGCAGGCTGGCGTCCCGCTCGCTGGCCGGCTGCCCGCCGTCACCGCGCAGCACCTCCAAGGTGGCGCGCAGCTCGGCCAGCGCGGCCTTGCCGGTGCCCCGGATCGCGGTCAGCGCCTCCCGGGCCCGCTCCGGCTCGCGGTCGAGCAGTTGCAGCGCCGCCGCGGACTGCACGGTGATGGTGGCGATCGCGTGCCCGACCGTGTCGTGCACCTCCCGAGCGATCCGCAGCCGCTCCTCGGTCACCCGGCGCTCCGCCTCCCGTTCGCGCTCCCGCTCCCCCTGCGCCAGCCGGTGCCGTACCTCCGCGGCGTACGCCCGACGGCTGCGGATCAGGGCGCCCAGCAGCATCGCCACCGCCAGCACGGCGGCCTGGGGCAGGAAGACGGCGACCGCGTCCAGCGGCGGCATCCCGCGCCGGACGCTCACCTCGCCGCCGGCGGCCAGGAAGAACACCGGCACCGGCATGACCCGCCAGAGATGACCGGCGAGCGTGGCGTAGTAGAGCGGTGCGGCCAGCACCAGCGCGGGCGGAAAGCCGGGGTAGTCCAGCGCGTAGAAGACCAGCAGGCCCCCGGCGACCAGATAGAGCGTGACCAGCGGGAAGCGACGGCGCAGCAGCAACGGCGCGGCCATCCCCACGCCGAGCAGGTAGGCGAACCAGTCGCGGTCGCCGGAGTCGGCCTCCCGGCCGGTCGCGATGGCGATCTCGGCGGCGGCGAGCACGGCCAGGGCGACGGCCGCGTCCACCAACCACGGTCGCGTCGCGGGTCGGATCTTCACCACGGCCCCACCGTATGTGTCCCGGCGCCCGGGTCGCCACCATCGCCGCCCGCGCGTTGGGAACGGGCAGCGCGGCCGCCCGGGACGACGGCCGCGCCCACCGGTCACGCCCGGGCCGCGGCCGGGCCCTGGTAGCGGGACGAGCCGAAGCCGAGGATCAGGAAACCGATGACGGAGAAGAGCCACAGCCCGACGACGCCGAACACCTCGCTGCGGCCGTACGAGCGGGCCAGGTCGATCGCGACCACCAGGCTGATGACGACGTTGACGATCGGGATGAGCGCGAGCAGGAACCACCAGCCCGGCCGGCCGGCGATCCGCACCAGCACGTAGTAGTTGTAGAACGGGATGATCGCGGCCCAGCCCGGCTGGCCCGCCTTGGTGAACACCTTCCACATCGCGGCGATCGACACCACCAGGAGGACCAGGGCGACGAGCGCCCCGACGATCATTCCCGTGGTGGCGGCCGACGACTGCTGTTCGGCGGCGATCAGGTACATCGGATCTCCCTGTCTGTTCGGGGCGCGGCGGCGCCTCGGATCGGCAGCATTCTGCCCGATACACATCACTGTGGACACCGCGTCAATACGTTTCCGAGCCGCTTCCAGTCCGGTCTCGAGTGCGATTCGAGTCCGTTTCGCGAGCGTGGTCGTACCGAGACCATGGAGGAGCGATGACCACGACGACCGCGCAGCCGCTGACGCCGCCACCGGAGGTCCGACCGGCGAACGACCGGGGGTCGGTCTGGTCGTTCTTCGCCAATCCCCGGTTCAACACCGTCTTCGCCACCGACATGTGGGAGCGGTTCAGCTTCTACGGGATGAAGGCGCTGCTCTTCCTCTACGCGGTGGCGCCCGCCTCGGCCGGTGGCCTGGGCCTGGACGTCGGCACCGGCGGAGCCATCTTCGGGCTCTACATGGCCGCCGTACACATGACGAGCCTGCCCGGCGGCTGGGTGGGTGACCGGCTCCTCGGCCCCCGCCGCGCGGTCGCCTGGGGCGGCGTCGGGATCGCCGCCGGGCACTACTGCCTGGCCATCCCGGCCGGTCCCTCCTTCTATCTGGGTCTGGCGCTCATCGCGATCGGCACCGGCCTGCTCAAGCCCAACCTGATGGTGCTCTTCACGCTGCTCTACCCGAGCGCCACCACCGCCCGCCGGGAGGCCGGCTTCGCCCTGCTCTACCTCAGCTCTATGGTGAGCGCGCTGCTCGCCCCCCTGGTGACCGGCCTGCTCGGCGAGCGGATCAACTGGCACCTCGGCTTCGGCGCCGCAGCCGTCGGGATGACCGTCGCGGTCATCTGGTACCTGGTCGGCATCCGCCGCTTCGACGACGAGGGCAACCTGCCCCCGCACCCGGCCCCCGACGACGAGCGGCGCCGGGTGCTGCGCCGGTCCGGGGTGGCCGTCGGGCTGGCCGTCGCGCTGTTCACCGTCGACGCGCTGGCCGGCAGCTTCACCGTGGAACACGTGCTCGCCCTGGTGGGCATCACCGCGCTGGTCGCGCCGGTGCTCTACTACCGGCACCTGCTGCGTCGGCCGGCGTTCGGGCCCGCGGAGCGCCGGGTGCTGCGCGGCTTCCTCTGGGTGCTCGCCCCGTCGGCGCTGTTCTGGATGCTCTTCAGCCAGCTCGGCTCGAGCTTCGCCTACTTCGCCGACACGCACACCCAGCGGCGGGTGTTCGGCTTCCTGGTGCCCGCCGCCTGGTTCCAGTCGGCATACCCGTTCTTCCTGCTGCTGCTGGCCCCGCTGTCGGCCTGGCTGTGGATCCGATTGGGCGCCCGGGGCAACGCACCGGCCAAGCTGGCCGGCGGCCTGGTCACCTCCGGGTTCGGCTTCGCCATCATGGCGGTGGCCGGACTGCTGGTGGCCACCGGGGCGAAGGTCTCACCGTGGTGGCTGCTCGCCGCGTACTTCGCCAAGGCCTGCGGTGAGATCACCTTCGGGCCGGTCGGCATGAACATCGCCGGCGAGATCGCCCCGCCGGGCCACCGCAGCCAGATGATCGGCCTGTACTTCCTCGGCAGCGCGCTCGGCGCCGGGCTCGGCGCGCAGTACTCCCGCCTCCTCGGGGTCCTGCCCCTGCCGGTCTACTTCGGCATCCTCGCCGGCGCCGCGCTGCTGGTCGGCCTGGTGATGCTGGCCCGCTCCGCCAGCGTCGCCCGGATCCTCGGCGCGGCCGCCCGGCCGGCCGCCTGAACCGCCACGTTCTGCTCATCGCACCAGGAGGTGTGAAGGAATGGACCGCTCCACGCTCCACAAGTTCTGGAATCCCGTCACCGAGACGATGCCCCGGGCCGACCTCGCGGACTGGCAGTGGCGCAAGCTGGAACGCGCGCTGGCCCGGGCCAAGGCGGGCTCCCCGTTCTGGGCGGCCCGCATCCCGGACGGCATCTCGTCCCTCAAGGACTACGCCGAGCGGATGCCGATCCTGCGCAAGGCGGACCTGATCGCCGCCGAAGCGGAGGCGCCCCCGTACGGCACGCTGCCGTCGACCGACCCGTCGCTCGGCATCCGCTACCACCAGACCAGCGGCACCAGCGGCAACACCCCGCTGCGCACCTTCGACACCGCACGGGACTGGGCCTGGGCGGTGGACATGTGGTGCACCGCCCTGCACGGAGCCGGCATCCGCCCCGGCCAGCGCGCCTGCGTCGCGTTCGGGTACGGGCTCTTCATCGGCTTCTGGGGCATGCAGGACGCGCTGATGCGGATGGGCTGCCAGATCTACCCCACCGGCGCGATGGACTCGAAGACCCGGGTCCAACTGCTGGTCGACAAGAAGATCGAGGTGCTCGCCTCCACCCCCACGTACGCGCTGCGCCTGCTCGACACGGCCCGGGAGATGGGCATCGACCTGGCCCGCGACGGCAGCCTGAAGCGGGTCATCGCCTCGGCCGAACCGATGTCGGCGGCGACCCGGCGGACCATCACCGAGGGCTTCGGCGCCCCGATCACGGACATCGCCGGGATGACCGAGCTCGGCACCATCTTCATGTTCGAGTGCCTCTCCGGCTCCCCGCACATCATCGAGAACAACTACATCGAGGAGGTCCTCGATCCCGAGACCGGCCGCCCGGTGGAATACGGCGAGCGCGGCGTGCGGGTCACCACCGGCCTCGGCCGTGAGGGTATCCAGGTGTTCCGCTACTGGACCGAGGACGTGGTGATCAAGCGGCCGTGGAGCGAGTGCGGCTGCGGGCGAAGCTGGGACTGGTACGCGGGCGGGATCATCGGCCGGCACGACGACATGCGGAAGATCCGCGGCATCCCGGTCACCCCGGTGCTCATCGAGGACGTGGTGCGCACCTTCCCCGAGGTCTTCGAGTTCCAGTCCGTGCTGCGGACGGTGCGCGGCCTGGACGGGATCCTGATCCGGGTCGAGCCGCACACCGGCTTCGGCGTCACCGGGCTGGACGAGCGGATCCGCGCGGAGGTCAAGCGCAAGATCGGTCTACAGCCGGAGGTCGAACTGGTCGGTCCCGGCATACTTCCCCGTTTCGAAGCGAAGGCGGTGCGGTTCCATGACGAACGGTGATGGCTTCCTGACCGAACGGCACCGGCAGGACCTGGTCGACTGCTACGAGAAGCTGCACGGGCTCGCCGCCACCTGCGACGTGCCCGCGGTCCGGGCGGCGGCCCGGGCGGCGATCGCCGAGGTGCACGCCGCGCTCGACGGCCAGGCCATCGAATTCGAGTACTACTCGCACCGCTGGGAGAACCGGTAAGCACGACCGGCCGACGATCGCGGCATGCAGGAAGTGGGGCGACCACATGGAGTACGGAGTACTGGGGGCGCTGGAGGTCCTCGACGAGCGGGTTCCCGTCACACCGACGGCACCGAAGCTGCAGAGCATCTTCGCCATCCTCCTGGTGAACCACAATCGCACGGTCTCCCGCGACGTCATGATCAACGAGCTCTGGCCAAGCCGCCCGCCGGCAACCGCCACCATGACGTTGAACACGTACGTCTGCCAGCTGCGCAAGTTGCTGGCACAGGGCCCCTCGCGCCGCACCGACCTGGTCCGGTCGCGGCCGGGGGGCTACTCGGTGACGGTCGAGCCGGAGACGCTGGACCTCACCGTGTTCGAGGAGGCGCTCGCCGCCGGGCGACGCGAGCTGGCGGACGGCCGGCTGGCGGAGGCGAGCTGCGAGCTGCGGCGCGCGCTGAGCCTGCACCGTGGTCCGGTGCTGGCGGGGCTCAGCAAGGGGCGCCTGCTCGCCGGGATCGCCGCCCGCCTCGAGGAGGACGTGCTGGACGCCACCACGTTGCGGATCGAGATCGACCTGCGGCTGGGGCGCCACCGGGAACTCGTCGGCGAGCTGCGGGCGCTGGTCACCCGCCACCCGACCAACGAGGACCTGCACGCCAAGCTGATGGTGGCGCTCTACCGCAGCGAACGACGGACGGTGGCGCTGGAGACCTACCAGCGGCTGCGCCAGTCGCTGCGCAACCAGGTCGGCATCGACCCTTCGCCCGGCCTCAAGCGTCTGCACCAGGACGTGCTCCAAGACGCGCCGTCGCTGCTGTCGCCCGACGGCGTCGCACCGGCGACGCCCGCTCTGGCCGCCGCCCATTACCGCTCCTGACCCGCACGTCGCGCGGCGCCCCGGCAGGCGGCCCGACCGAGAGGAAACCACCATGGACATCCCCACAGGTCCCTTCGCACTGCTGCGCCGCGAGGGCCGCGACCACGTCGAGATCCTGACGGGCCCGATCGAGACCGCCTCGTCGCTCGCCGGGCTCCCGCTGCGCGATACCGGGGCCGGTCCCGACGTTCTCGCGCTGATCCCTTACCGGCAGGTGTACGAGCGCGGCTTCGAGGCTGTCGACGACGGCGCGCCGCTTGAATACCTGCGGATCGGGGGTTGTACCGAGGCGCCGGTCGACGAGGTGCTCGCGGCGCTGCCGTCTTCGCCGCCCCGCGTCCGCAGTGGCGCCTTCGACATTCCGGACGATTCGTATGCGCAGACCGTCGAAGACGTGCTCCGGGACGAGATCGGCGGCGGAGAGGGCTCCAACTTCGTCATCCACCGGGTCTTCGAGTCGTCTGTCGACGGTGATCCCTTGGAGACCGCCCTGGCGGCCTTCGCCCGGCTGCTGCGCGACGAGCGCGGCGCGTACTGGACGTTCCTGGTGCACACCGGCGAACGGACGTTCGTCGGCGCAACCCCCGAACGACACGTCAGTGTCGACGACGGCCTCGTCATGATGAATCCGATCAGCGGTACGTACCGCCACCCCGCCGGCGGCCCCGACCGCGACGGGCTGCTGGCGTTCCTCGCTGACCGCAAGGAGATCGACGAGCTGTACATGGTGCTCGACGAGGAGCTCAAGATGATGGCGACCGTCGCAGACCGGGGCGGCCAGGTCGTCGGGCCGTACCTCAAGCAGATGGCACATTTGACCCACACCGAGTATCTGCTGGTCGGGCGGGGCCCGAAGGACGTGCGCGAGGTGCTGCGGGAGACGATGTTCGCGCCGACCGTGGTCGGCAGCCCGATCGAGAACGCCTGCCGGGTAGTGGCCCGCCACGAGCAGCGCGGACGCGGCTACTACGGGGGTGTACTGGCGCTGATCGGCCGGGATTCCCTCGGCCGACAGACCCTCGACGCGCCGATCATGATCCGTACCGCCGTGCTGTCCGCCGACGGCGCGCTGCGGATTCCCGTCGGGGCGACGCTGGTGCGCCACTCCACGCCCGCGCACGAGGTGGCCGAGACCTACGCCAAGGCGGCCGGCGTCATGGCCGCGCTCGGCCTCGGGGGCCGGGCCGGTGACACGACACCCGCCCTGTTCGTGGCCGATTCGGAGGTACGGGCGGAGCTTGAGCGGCGTAACGCCACCCTGGCCGACTTCTGGCTTCGGGAGCTGGTCCACTCGCCGGTCTTCGCCGGCCGGCAGGTGCTCGTCGTGGACGCCGAAGACACGTTCACCGGCATGCTCGACCACCAACTGCGAGCGTTGGGGTTCTCGGTCACGCTCCGCTCGTACCGTGAAGATTGTGATTTTGAAGGGTTCGACCTGGTCGTGGTAGGCCCGGGCCCGGGCGATCCGGGGAACCTGGCCGACCCGAAGATCGCTGCGCTGCGGCGGCTCGTGGACGAGCTGCTGGCGTCGCGGCAGCCGATGCTCGCGATCTGCCTCGGCCACCAGGTGCTCGCGGGCGCTCTCGGACTGCAGCTGCGCCGTAAGGAGACCCCCTACCAGGGCATGCAGCGCGAGATCGACTTCTTCGGCCGGATGGAGCGGGTGGGTTTCTACTCGACGTTCACGGCGGTGTACTCGCCTCTGCCGGGCGTCGAGGCGAGTTGCGACCCGCGCTCCGGAGAGGTCCACGCCCTTCGCGGCTCGTCCTTCGCGGGAGTCCAGTTCCATCCGGAGTCGGTGCTGACCGAGCACGGGATCGATCTGCTGCGTGAGCTGGTGAGCCCGCTGCTGGCTCTCAGCCGGGAAGGTCGCCGCTGACCGAGACATCCACCCCTACTCGATGGATCAGCACCGCACGGCGCCCCGGCAGGTCCGGGGCGCCGCGGCGTACGCCCGCTGCGCGCTGTGGCCCGTGGACCCAGTCGCAGTCGAGCACGCCTCGAGCGTCGCTTGTTTGCATGAGATCGGCCGATCGGGCCGGTACCACCAGCGGACCGGACCGGCGGGGACAACCGGTCAAGGGTGCGAGGCACCCGCACGGCACGAGGAGCAGATATGGACAGACGACGTTTCATCACGCTCGGAGGCCTGGCCGTCGGAGGGGTCAGCCTCCTGCCGGCTTGCGGTGACACCACCGCCGCCGCCGTACACCTCGGGCATACCGCTACCGGAGGCGCGGGAGCCGGCGAAGCCGTCACGACGGCCGAGCCGTTCACCGTGGAGCTGCCGATTCCTCCGGTGTTGCGCCCGACGGCGGTGGAGGGCGACACCGAGATCTACGACCTGTCGGTACGGGAGACCACAGCGGAGATACTGCCCGGCGTGACGACCCCGGTCCTTGGCTACAACGGCCTCTTCACCGGCCCGACCATTCGCGCCAAGCGCGGCAAGCCGGCGATTGTGCGAGTCAGCAACCAGCTGCAGCACTCGACCAACGTCCACCTGCACGGCGGGTACGTGGCCGCAGTCGACGACGGACACCCGATGGACGGCATCGATCCGGGCGCGTTGCGCGAATACCACTACCCGAACCAGCAACAAGGCACGACGCTCTGGTACCACGACCACAGCCACCACATGGAGGCTGAACACGTCTACCGAGGCCTGCGCGGCTTCTACGTGATCGAGGACGACGACGAAGCAAAGCTGAAGCTGCCGTCGGGCCGATACGACATCCCAATCGCATTGAGCGACGTCGCGATTGCGGCCGACGGCACGCTCGTTTTCGACTCGAAGTTCGCCGATCGGCAGACGATCCTGGCGAACGGCAAGCCTCAGCCGGTGCTGCGGGTGGAAGCCCGCCGGTACCGCCTGCGGCTGCTCAACGGTGCCTTGCACCGGCTCTTCCAGCTGCGGCTGCCTGGCGTGGACATCATGCAGATCGCCACCGACGGCGGGCTGCTGCCCGCGCCGGTGCTCCGCCCCGAACTGTCCCTGACGCCGGCCGAACGCGCCGACATCGTCGTGGACTTCCGGCAGGCGCCGATCGGCAGCCGCCTGGTCCTGGAGGACACCACCGCCGGGGCGGTGCTCGCCTTCGACGTGGTTGCCCGGGCCGACGACGACAGCAAACTCCCGTCGCAGCTGCGAGCGCTCCCGGCGCTGCCGCCGGCGACCACGGTCCGCGACGTGGCCCTGAGCTTCCAGCCGACCCTGGCCTCGTTCACCATCAACGGCCAGACTTTCGACGCCAACCGCGTCGACGCCCAGATCCCGGTCGGCACGACCGAGATCTGGCAGGTCACCAACATGGACACGAAGTACGGCATCACCCACAACTTCCACCTGCACCTGGTGCAGTTCCGGGTGCTGGACCGCGACGGCGTACCGCCTGGACCGGGCGAGGCCGGGCTGAAGGACACCGTCGCGGTGCCGCCCGGGTCAACGGTGCGCGTCCAGGCCACCTTCACCGGCTTCAAGGGTCGCTACCTCTACCACTGCCACTTCCTGGAGCACTCGGCGGCGGGCATGATGGCGCAGTTCGAGGTGGTGTGACAGCGGCTGACGGTGCACGGGTACGACGGGGTGGCCCGGAAGGCAAGAAGCCTTCCGGGCCACCCCCATTCACGCGGCTTGGCAACCACATGGACAAGCCCCTGGCTCAGCGGTTGTCGCCGCTGCCACCCAGCACGCCGCGGCCCTGGCGGCTGGCCAGCTTGGCCAGGTTGGCCGTCGCGATGTCGTCCAGCGACAGGTCGAGGTAGTCGGCGAGCACCGCCACGTACCAGAGCACGTCGCCGAGTTCCTTGGCGATGTCGGCCCGGTCGATCCGCGACTCGTCGCTGTCCAGGTCGCGGACCCATTTCTTGAACTTCTCGGCGATCTCACCCGACTCACCGACCAGTCCGAGCACCAGGTGAAGCAGTTCGTTCCTCTTGTCACGTGAAGCGGCAGTACGGAGGGCGCCGCGCTGATACTCGTCCAGGTCCATGGCGGACCAGTATGGCGTGGCATCACCACCCGCCCCGGCCTTCGGTCAGCCCTCGACGCCGGCCTGCTCGGCACGGGACGCCAGGGCCGACCGGTCGGCGAGCGGCCGCTCCTTGAGCAGCAGAGCCAGCACGAAGCCGGCCACCAGGACGGCCATCGCGGTGAGGAAGACCCCGGACATCGACTCGGCGAACCCGAGCCGGAACGGCCCGGCCAGCCGCGCGTCCAGGTGGCCGATGAACGAGGAGTCGTCCAGCGGCACGTCGCTGAGCCGGCCGTGGTCCAGCGCCCGCAGTACCGGCGCGTTGGCCGGGTCGGCCCGGACCGCGGGGTCGCGTACCGCCTCGGTGAAGCCGGGCGCGCCGGAGAAGCCGTCGATCCGGCCGCGTACGCCGGAGAACAGCACGGAGAGGAAGACCGCGACGCCGATGGTGCCGCCGATCTGCCGGAAGAAGGTCACCGAGCCGGTGGCCATGCCGAGGTGCTGCGGCGGCAGCGAGTTCTGCACCGCGATCACCAGCGGCTGGGTGCACAGCCCGAGACCGAAACCAAAGACGGCCATGTAGCAGCCGGTGGGGCCGAGCGGGGTGTCCGCGTCGACGGTGCCCAGCAGGCCGAGGCTGGCCACCAGCAGCGCCGAGCCGACCACCGGCAGCACCTTGTACCGGCCGGTGCGGGCCACCACCTGCGCCGACACCACCGAGCTGGCCAGCATGGCCAGCGTGAGCGCGAGCAGCATCAGGCCGGCCGCGCGCGGCTGCGCGCCCTTCACGATCTGCAGGTAGAGCGGCAAGGTCACCAGCCCACCGAACATGCCGACCCCGACCAGCAGGCTGACCGCGTTGCCGACGGCGAAGGTGCCATTGCGGAAGAAACCCAGCGGCAGGAGAGCGTCCTCGCCCATCCGGCGCTCGATCAGCAGGAAGGCGACCAGCCCGGCCAGCGTGACGGCGCTCAGGGCGAGGATCCGTGGTGAGCCCCAGCCCCAGCTCCGGCCCTGCTCCAGCACCACGAGCAGCGGCGCGATGGCGGTGATGAAGGCGAGCGCGCCGGGCCAGTCGACCCGGGATCCGGTACGGGCGTGCGGCAGCCGCAGCACCCGGGCCACCACCGCCAGCGCGGCCAGGCCGACCGGCACGTTGACCAGGAAGACCCACCGCCAGCCGCTCAGCCCGAGCAGTTCGTCCCGGCCGGCGAGGAAGCCGCCGATCACTGGGCCGAGGAGGCTGGAGAGGGCGAACACCAGCACGAAGTACCCCTGGTAGCGGGCCTGCTGCCGGGGCGACACGATGTCACCGACGATCGCCAGCACCAGCGAGAAGAGCCCGCCGGCGCCGAGCCCCTGCAGGGCCCGGGCGGCCGCCAGCTCGTAGATCGAGCCGGCGAAGCCGCAGAGCACCGAGCCGGCGATGAAGATCGCCATCGCGGTGAGGATCAACGGCCGTCGGCCGTACAGGTCGCCGAGCTTGCCGTACAGCGGGGCGGTGACGGTGGAGGTGACCAGGTAGGCGACCGTCACCCAGGCCTGCACGCTCAGGCCATGCAGGTCGTCGGCGATGGTACGCATCGCGGTGACCACGATCGTCTGGTCGAGCGCGGCGAGGAACATGGCCATCAGCAGGCCGCTGATGATCGTCATGATCTGCCGGTGGCTCAGGTCCACCGGGCCGGCACCGGGTGGCCGGGCCGGGGCGGACCGTTCCCCGGTGCCACCGGAGGCGCCGGACGGGGGTTCCGGGCTGATGACCTCGAGGCCAGGACTGGCTGACATGCACACCGCCTTACGTTGACCAGCGCCGATACCAAGAAGGAGAATTCTTCAATCGGCGCATCCGGTCGCCCAGTGCCGCCGACCACCGCAGGCATATGGGTTTTGCACGACTTTTCCGGGTGACTTCCACCCGCCCTCCACTGGCGTCGTCACTGCGGGGAAAGGCGATCGACTGCCACAGTGGAGGGGCCGGCGCCGGCCCTCGGCATCGCCGGCACCAGCCAAGACGAGGAGATGGTGGTGCACCTCGGTGACCGCAGCCCACCACCGAAGGGCCGCAGCCGCTCGTCACTCATCCGCCTGTTCCGAGGAAGGCCACGGGTACCATGTTTGAAGCGTTGTTGAACTTCTCCGAGATCATTCCACTGTTGACGATGATCTTCGGCGGGCTGGCCGGCTACCGGGCCGGTCAACTGGTCCGCCGCCGGCACCAGGCCGCGCTGCGCCGTTCGGTGCTGACCACTCTCGTCCTGCTGGTGGTGGCGACCATCGGCGTGCTCGCGCTGCCGGCGCTCTCCGCGCCGCTGGTCCAGTTCGGCTGGGACTTCGCCAGCAACCGATTCCTGGTCGGCCTGCCGCCGATGGCGATCGCGGCCGTCGCGACCTGGGTGCTCTCCGTACCCCGGCTGGCGCGGCTGCGCCGGGAGGCTGCGCGGGACAAGACGACAGCACTCACCGCCGAGCAGCGGTACGCGGCGGCCGACCCCCGGCTGGTGGTGCCGGTCCAACTGCTGGGCATCTCCGGGTTCCTGGGCGTGTACGTGCTGATGGTCTACCGGCCGGTCACGCCGTACACCATCGACATCATCACGGTCAATGGCATCCTGCTGGCGGTCGCCGCGCTGTTCTGGCTGCGGCACACCCGCCGGCAGCGGATCCTCGGTGGCGAGGAGCCGCGCCGCGGGCCCGGCTTCCTGCTGCGGGTCGGCCGCGGCCTGGCCGGCGTGGCGGCGGTCGTCCTCGCTGTCGGCGCCGTCATCGTGGCCGGGCAGGAGCTCAGCAAGCTGCCGCCCAACTACGACATGAGCATGAGCCACAACATGGACTGGGGCGGCGGACCGCGCTCGGAGCAGCACGAGGCGATGGGCATGCGGATGACCGGCCACCACAGCGGGCTGAGCGTGAGCGAGCTGAACGGCGGGGCGGACACCCAGGGCACGCCGGACAAGACCTTCACCTTGACCGCGATGAAGAAGACGATCACGGTGGCCGGCAAGCAGATCGAGGCGTGGGGCTACAACGGGCAGATCCCCGGCCCGGAGATCCGGGTCAACGACGGCGACCTGGTCCAGGTCACCCTGATCAACCAGATCCCCGACATCGGGGTGACCATCCACTGGCACGGCCTGGACGTGCCGAACTCGCAGGACGGCGTGCCCGGCGTGACCCAGGACGCGGTCCGCACCGGCCAGCAGTTCGTCTACCGGTTCCGGGTGCACCAGACCGGCACCTACTGGTACCACTCGCACCAGAGCGCCTTCGCCCAGGTGGACCGGGGCCTGTTCGGCCCGCTCGTGGTGCTGCCCAAGGGCGCCAAGTCCGACCCGTACGACATGACGGTGACCACGCACGACTGGAAGCTGCTCAAGGAGAACGAGCTGGCCCGGGACGTGTCGTACATGACCTTCGACCAGACCGACGGGGTGGAGAAGCGGGCGGTGCCGGCAGGCTCGCCGGTGCGGCTGCGCATCGTCAACAGCGGCACCAGCGCGGTCAACGACGAGAAGTCCCCCACGTACGTGCTCACTGGCACCCCGTTCAAGGTCGCCGCGACCGAAGGTACCGAGGTCGACCAGCCCAGTGAGATCAAGGCGGGGACCGGGATAGTGATCGGCACCGGCGGCCGAGCCGACCTGACCTTCACCATGCCGAACGGCCCGGTACGCCTCACCAACATCGAGAACCCGTCGACCGGCCTGGTGCTCAGCCCCGACGGCACCGCGGACGCGCCGGCGCCGGCCTTCGCCGCGGACGGCCCGCTGTTCAAGCGGGACGACTACGGCGCACCCGCGTCGACGCCGTTCGGCCTGTCGAGCCACTTCGACCGCACGTTCAAGCTGGTCCTCGACGACGGGCCGGGCTTCTTCAACGGCAAGTTCGACGTCATGGTGAAGATCAACGGAGAGGTCTTCCCCAACACCCCGATGCTGATGGTGCGCCAGGGCGACCTGGTGAAGGTGACCATCGTCGGCCGCGGCCACGTCAACCACCCGATGCACCTGCACGGCCACCAGGCCCTGGTGCTCAGCCACAACGGCAAGCCGATCACCGGCAGCCCGTGGTGGACGGACACCCTCGAGGTGCAGAAGGGCGACATCTACGAGATCGCCTTCAAGGCCAACAACCCGGGCATCTGGATGGACCACTGCCACAACCTGCAGCACACCGAGAAGGGCATGGTCATGCACCTCGGCTACGAGGGCGTGACCACGCCGTACCGGGCCGGCACCGAGACCGGCAACCTGCCCGAGGGCCAGTAGCGACGGGCGGATCGATCGGCGGATGCCCGGGGCGTGGGGCCCCGGGCATCCTCGCGTCCGCGCAAGCGCGCTCGGGGTGGTGCGCCCGGCCCCGAGTGCTGGGCGCGGTGAGGGACAGGACACGGCCCGGCCCGGGTGAGGGGCCGACGGCGGACGGGCGACAGGCCGCGGGCCGGCTCCCCGAAGGGAACCGGCCCGCGGCCTCTGGCGGGGGG
>NZ_JAPDPH010000102.1 GCF_026013475.1 Micromonospora yasonensis
AGCGACGGTGTTGTAGCACGGCTGCACGCCGACGCGCCGCGCGGTGGCCACCTCGAAGACGATCACCTCCGGCGGACCGGTCTCAAACGGAGGCTCCGACCGCGCCTTCACCACGTTCTTGTCGCTCTCCACCGTCGACCTGGCAGGACACGGATGGGGCGTCGCGCAGCAGGCGGAGCCATCCGCCGCCACCATGGCGCACAATATTGGTGACCAGCTCGTGCACGGCCAAGACGAAGTCCTCCAGCGGGTCACCAGCGAAACCGGCCGCGCCCGACCACGGCCTGGCTCAAGCGCGTGCCCGCTCTGCAGGTGCCGCGAGTCCTGCCTAATATGTTCCCCGGATGTGTCGGTGACCGGTTTGAGAGGTCGGGGTGCACGGCCACCATCCGGAGCGGGTGCCCCTCGACCCCCGGGTTCCCGTACGGCGCACAGGAAGGCCGCGTTCACCCCCAAGAACGGGGCCTTCCGCGCGATGAGCAGCCAGCCAGCACAGGCATCCGGGCAGCTCGGGTCGCGCAGCCGGTTGGCTATCCGCGCTGCCGATGGCGTCGGATCTGCTCCGCGAGCTCTGCAAGGCGCGCATGAATGTCGGCCAGCTCACGGCAGCGTGCGGTCCGACTCGATGATCACTCGGACCTGGTCAACGTGATCCAGCAACACGCGGCCGACGGCGGGGGCCTGTTGTCTGTTCGCCGGATGAGCTGGGTGGACTTTTGGCTGATGGTGAGTAAGGTCAGCTAGCTGTCCGCACCTGTGCGTTCAGAGGAGGCCGGCGACCGTGGCCGAGAAATCGACCGCTCGCCCCGCCGATGGGGCTGCCCAAGACGACGACCCAAGTGAAATTGACAGCTGGACCGCTCACCTGTCGCGGCCGGCAGCAAGCGACTCCGACACGTACGACGAGTGGCCGGAGGCCGCCGCGCCGCAGTGGCGCGAGGACGTGCCGGACCCGTACGAGGAGTCCTACCAGCCCGAGGACACGAACCCGGAGCACGAAGCGCGGCACGCAAGACACCGGGCGAGCCAGCAGTACGAGGAATACGAGCAGTACGACCGGGCCTACGGCCAGCACGACTACGCGTACCGGGGATCCGAGCCGGGGGCCGACCCCGCACCGGCGGGCTACGAGCCCGACCAGACCTTCCGGGGCGACGAGCACGAGCAGGCCTCTTGGGAGGAACGGCGGGCCCAGGCGCCGTACGGACCGAACGACGCCGGCCCGGTGCGCGAGGACGCGCATGTCGGGCTGCAGGAGACCTACGCCGTACCGGAGGTGGGCTACGCCCACGAGGAGCATTATCCGCACGACGATGACGCCGACCTCAACGAGTACCGCTACGGCGGGTCCGCCCCGCAGTACCCCGAGGCGATCGAAGACGCTCCGACCCGAGTGCTGCACAACCTGGAGCTTGATGCCCGCCCGCGGCCGGCCAGCCGGCGACGCTGGCTGATCGCGGTCGGCGGGCTCGCGGTGGGGGCGCTGGTCTGCGCTCTGACGTTTACCTGGAGGTCGGGCGGGCCGCCGGAAGGCGCGCTGCCGCTGGTGACAGCCACCATCCCGCCGGACGCATCTGAGGAGCCGATTGCCGTCCCGGAGATGCCGACGGCGACGCCGAGTTCCGCGACCCCGAGCTCCTCCGCCACGCCCAGGACCACACCGAAGGTCACCCGTTCGCCTAGCCCCGCACCGTCGGTCACCCGCCCCGCCGCGCCGCCCCCGACACGCTCCGTGACCACGCCGACGCAAACCCGAAGCGCGAGTCCGCTCCTGCTCGGGCCATCGAGCAACGGCGGGGTGGCGAACATGGCCCAGGGATACTGCGATCGGCACGCCGCCGGGAGCTCCGCGGACCCCCGCAACGACGGCAGTTGGCAATGTACGAGGCTTCTGTCTGCGTCCACCGTCGACATGAACGTCGCCTGCCGCGACACGTACGGTTCGGACACCTACGCACGAACATCGAATTCCGGCGATCCATACGCCTGGCGGTGCTACCGCTGATCACCCGGCTCAGGGAACTGATGCCCAATCTCTGTCCGTCGCCCTACGCACGTGGCCGTGCTCCTGCGGCGGGCACCTGGTGCTCCGCTGCCGACGTGCTGGCGGACCCGCGGGTCGGCGGGGCCGCGACACACGCGAAGGGCGGGCCCCGGACTTGCCGCGACCGGCCTTCGCTGGTCCGCTCAACAGACTAGGTACGGCAGCCCGGGCACCCGGCTCGGAAGGCAAGCGGGTTGCCGACTGGTGGTGGTTCTCGGCCCGGCCAACACACGAGGGCTCCTTTATGGACAGACGTAACGAAGGTCATCAGTTTGGCGCTGTGCAGACAGACAGGATCGATCCCTGTCCGGGCCGGAACCCTCCGGCGCGTCCCTCTGGCGTAAGGATTCCATGTCTCTGCACCAGCAACGACGTCTCAAGCTGCTCGGCGCACTCGCGGGGAGTGCGTCGATCGTCACCTCCATCGGGCAGCGCAGCCGCCGAGCACTGCGCACCGGCTGCGCCCTGTTGGCGCTGTCCGGCACGGTCGCCGCGGTCGCCCCGGCCAGTCCGGCGCTCGCCGGCCCCCGCCGTGCTGACGTCGCCGTCACCCTCACGGCAAGCCCCACCGAAGTAACCGCGACGGGCGGCGTAACCACCGCCACCGCCGAGGTGCGTAACGTCGGCACGGACGCCGCCAGCGACGTGACCGTGACCCTCACCCTCCCGCCCGGCGCCGGCATGGCCACCGAACCGCCCTACTTCGCCGAGTGGAAGTGCGATGTCTCCACCGCACCGACGTGGACCTGTATCCACGGGCCGTTGGCCGCCGGCGCGGTCGCCGAGTCGTTGAGGTTCGATCTGTACCTGCCTGGCGGCGCCCACGGCGAGGCGGTGACGATCGGCGCGGCGGCGACGACGAGCAGCCGCGAGCTGACCACCACCAACAACACCGACCAGGTGACGGTGCACTACGCCGCTGCCGACCTCGCAATCGGCATGACGGCCATCCCTGAAGAGGTGATCGTCGGCGGCGAGGTGATCCTTACGCTCAACGTCCAGAACATAGGCGCCGGCGAGACTACCGGGGCTTTCCAGCTGGATGTCTACCTCCCCGACACGATGACGCCGACGGCCGGGTTTCCTCAGGGTGACTGGGACTGTCAGGTCCTGCTGAACCCGGCGCCTGGCTTCGGGGACTACTACTGCGTGCACCGCGGCCCCATCTACCCTGGTCAGGTCCTCGAACCGGCCTGGCTCCGCGCGAGGGTGGACAGCGGCACGCCAGGTGAGGCGCAAACGGCCACCGCAAAGGTACGCCCGGTCGACGGCGAGGTGTCGACGGCCAACAACACGGCGCAGGCCAGCGTCGCCGTCGTCGAACCGGGCACCATCCGCGGCAGCCTGTGGATCGACCAGGACCGCGACGGACAACGGGACGCCGACGAGCCGGGCAGCGCCTTCATCCGATCCCTGTTGTTCCTGCCGCAGGCCCCTGTCGACGGGGATCCGACGGAGGTCACGGGCGTGCTGAACCCGGATGGGACCTACTCAGCGGCCCTCAAGCCCGGCCCGTACATCGTCCAAGTGCAGATCGAGTCCCGGTACCGTGACTTCACCCGTCCCGATGTAGGCGATGACGCCACCGACTCCGATATCGTCACCATTCAGCGGGAAATCTACCTAGGCATCGACGCCGGCAACAGCGCCGTGATCGATGTAACCGCCGGCAGCGACACCACCATCGACGTCGGCTTCATCGACCTCACCTCGTAACAGACGACGGACGCCAGATGCGGCCCCGGCAGCTTCCCGCCGCCGGGGCCACATTCTCGCTAAGGGCTGTCTCGTAACTGGGTGAAGCCGTTGTCTGCAGCCGGGTTGGTTGTCACCAGGTCAGGGCGATGTTGTGCAGGTGTGCGATGCCGGAAGCAACGTCGGTCAATGTGCCGGCAGCGTGGCGGTAGTCGCGTAGGACCTTTCAGTTCTTCATCCTGGCCAGGGCGTGTTCGACCTGCGCTCGGATCGTGCCTGCTGGGCGTTCAGGTCTTGCTTCCAGACCGGTAGCGGGCTGCCCTTGCGGTACGGGATGATCATGAGGTTCCCCCGGTAGCTCGGATTCTCTGTGCCCGCCCCTCGTAAATACCCGGACGAGGTGCGCCAGCGTGCGGTGCGGCTGTATCGGGAGTCCGACCCTAAGCCGGTGATCAAGCGTCTGGCCGAGCAACTCGGCGTGCATCCCGAGGCGCTGCGCAACTGGATCCGCCAGGACCAGGCTGATCACGGTGAGCGCTTCGACCAGCCCACCACCGCCGAGGCCGAGGAACTGCGGCGGCTCCGCAAAGAGGTCGCTGAGCTGCGCAGAGCCAACGAGATCCTCAAGGCCGCGTCCGCTTTTTTCGCATCGGAACTCGGCCCGACCCGGCGAGGTCATGACGCTCGTGAGCGAGCTGCGCGACCGCTTCGGGGTCGAGCCCATCCTCCGGGTCCTGAAGATCGCCCCGTCGACCTACTACGGCTGGCTGGCCCGGGAGGCCGCCCCCGGCCTGCGGAGGTCGCCGACCGCGGGTTGCTGTCGGAGATCATCGACACCCACGACCGGTCCGGGCAGACGTATGGCAGCCCGCGAATCCACGCGCCGCTGCGACGGCGGGGCATCCGGGTCGGGCGGTCGCACGACTTCGATTCGGCATTCGCGCCGGCTCTACGCAACCTCAACGCCGACACGCCGGCCACTGCCACGGTTCTGCTGTCCGACGGGTCGGAGGTGCGCCGCACGCTGGAGCAGGACGAGCGGGGACGGCTGGCGCTGTCGGCCCGCCGCCGTCCTCCGGGTTTCGTTGGGCGCCGATCACCCTCAAGCGCTCCGACCTGCTGCGGTTCCTGGACATCGATCCGCTGTCGCGGGGCGCGGTGTTCTTCGACTACTTCCCTGGTGATGCCGAGCGGATGGGTATGCGTCCTGAGGAGCGACAGGCGCTGCTGCAGGACGAGTTGTTCGCGGCCCGGGTCCAGCGCAAGACGCTGGCCACCGACCTCGCCGACCGCCTGCACGTGCCGCTCGAGGCGGTCGAACTCCCGGAGACGCTCAGGAAGACACTTCGTGACCAGCTACTCGGTGGCCGGACTCTGGAACAGGCGGTCCAGGACCGCGTCTGGGAAGAGATCGATGAGGATCTGCGGGTCGCTGACTGGCGGCAGGTCACCGCCTCGAGCGCGGCCCGGCGGATCTGCGAGAGGGCCTTGACCGCGCGCTGGTGCTCGGTGAGGAGCTCGCCGCCGCGGCGGGCCCGCGTCCGTGGGTCCGCGATGGCGGCCACCGCCTCGAGCTCGTCCACGCCGGGATCCTCCCCGGCGGTCGTTCCCTCGCCAAGGTGACATCGGGTGACACGGCTGCCCGCCGAGCGCCCGCTCCCTCACGATGCGAAGGTGAGGACCAGCGCGGCGGCGGACCCGGTGCTGCGCCGGCCGGTCGCGCCGATGCTCGCCACGCCGGTCGACGCCGTGCCCGAGGGCCCCGACCTCATCCATCAGCCGAAGTGGGACGGGTGGAGGTGCATCGCCTTCCGCGAGACCGACGGCGTTTACCTGCAGTCGCGGGCGGGCCGGAACGTCACCAGTTACTTTCCGGACATCACCCGGGCGATCCGGGCGCTCCCGCCCGGGGTAGTGCTGGACGGTGAGCTGATCGTGTGGCAGCGCGGCCGCACGAACTTCGCGCTGCTGCAGCGGCGGGTCACCGCCGGCCGCGGGCTGCTCAGCCTGGTCCACGAATGCCCCGCCCACTACGTGCTGTTCGATCTCCTGGCCGACGTCGGCGGGGAGGTGATCCTGGACCTGCCGCTGTCGGAGCGCCGGGCCCGGCTCGAGCAGCTGCTCGTCGACCCGCCGGCGCAGCTGACCGTGACCCCGCAGACGACCGACATGCGGGAGGTGGCGGACTGGCTGCTGAACTGGACCGTCGCGGCCGGCATCGAGGGCGTGGTGACCAAGCGGCTGGGCTCCAGGTACGAGCCGGGCCGGCGCGGCTGGTGGAAGTTCCGGACCCGGATCGTGACCGAGGCGATCGTCGGCGGCGTGACCGGCAGCATCCGCAGCCCGGACACCGTACTGCTCGGCCGGTTCGACCGCCGGGGACGGCTGCGGTACAGCGGGCGGACCCACCCGCTGACCGGCGCCCAGCAGGAGCAGCTCGGTGGGCTGCTGTCGGCGCTGCACCCTCTGCAGCACCGCCTGGCCGCCGTGGCGCGCCCGTGGCCGGAGCCGCTGCCGGCGTCCTGGTCGGGGCAGCTCGAGAGGCCGGAGCCGCTGCGGTACGTGCAGGTCGAGCCGACGGTGGTGGCGGAGATCGACGCCGACGTCGCGTTCGAGCACGGCCGCTGGCGGCATCGAGTGCGGTACGCGCGGGCCCGGCCGGACATGTCGGTATACGACGTGCCGCTGCTGCTCGGCGAGGAAGAGGGCTACTTCGGCGAGCCGTAGCAGCGGCCGCTGGAGGCCGCGTTTCGGCAAGGAGGCAGGAGATGGACAGATGGAACCAAGCCGCGCAGCATCAGTGCTGCCATCATGATCATGAGTCGCGTCTTCTCGGCGCTAAGCGAGTGGTAACGCTCACTGAGCAGGGTCGGATCATGGGTTGTCTGTTCATGATGTTGATCTGCGGCGGGATGGTGGCCGCCGGTGGCATACGTCGGCACTCGGCCCGGCTGCTGGCGGGCTGTTCCTGTTCCTCGGTGTCCCGGCCTTCATCGGCTGGCTTACATACAGGTACGGCAAGCGACAAACGGAGCAGCGTCGAGCAGCCGAGCAGTGCGGGCAGGGGCGGTGGGGGGCGTCGTGAAGCGGCCGATGTCCATCAGTGAACTGCAGGCGGTCCTCAGCGGCCGACCGCGTGCCCGCACCGTCGAGGACGATCAGTGGCTTGCCCACCATTGGGCGCTGGCAGAGGGTTGTACAGCTGCGGCCACCCGTCGTGAATCGACCACGGAGTGACGGCCGCTGCCGAGGTCGTCGAAGTGGGAGGTTGATCCGGACGTCGCCAGCGGATGCACCTTGGCCGCGGCTGGTGCCGCCGGTCAGTTTGAGCGCCTCGAGCACGTCGGGGCCGTCAGATTGACAGTCTGCCCAGGCTCGTGACTCGGCTCGCTGATCACGATTGTCCCTCGGATTCGGTGAGGAGCATTTCCCATTCCTTCTCCAGGGCTTGATTGATTCGATGGTCGCGGGCGATGGCTTCTTTGAACCAGGCGATGGTGGCGGGCGCCATAGCGAGAATCTGGTTGTAGTTGAGGGCGGCCGGGTTCATGCCAAACAGCAGCCCGGTCTTGAGAAGTGTGCCTGAGGTGGCGATCGTGTGCCCGAGCAGCAGCATGGAGGTGAGTTTGGCGTGCTCCATCTTCCGTTGCGCTGCGGTACCGCCGTTGGCATAGCTTTTGAGAAGCCAGTACCCGCGGATGATCGCGGACACGAGGCCAGGAGTGATCCCCATGGTGAAGAAATGGCGCAGGTCGTAGCCGTTCGTATACATGTAGCGGGCGACGTCGGTCCAGGGCACCTTGACACCGGAGGCGCCCAATGCGAACGGCGAGTTGACCTGGCCGAGTTGAAGCAGGCTGAAGAACGGGGGCTGCAGGCCGGCAGGTGTGTAGACGTCCGAGAGCAGATGGCGCACCTGGGTGATGAGGGCGGTGATCAGGTCGACCGGATCGTGGTTGGTGGCGACCTGGACCAGTTGCCCTGCCTTGTCGATGTAGGTGCCGGTGCCGTGCATGAGATCTGCCACGCCGTAGAGGAAACCCAGGGCCGGATCGTGGCCGAGGCTCTGGAGCCGATGGAGAGCCGGCCGTATGCCGCTGACCAGGCCATCGGTGGCCTTCGTGGTGGAGGCGTCATAGGGCACTTTGGCCAGCTTTTCGAATCCCTTGAAGAATCGGACGTGGACGTCATGAGCCCGATCCTTGTCCTTGAGCCATTTGGTGAGCGGCGATCCCGTGTACTTCTTGCCTAGGAAGGTGGCGTCCTGGGGGATGCGGACGAGGATGACGTCAAGGAGGGTCGCGAGGGCTCCGGCAACCAGGATGACCGTCCAGTCGGTCTTGTCCCAGCTGATGTCGCCATGTTCCTCGGTGTAGCTGCGCAGGCTGCGGGCTATCTGGCCGGGGGGAAGAACCTGCTGGAGCGGGTCCCGGGTGAGATCGATACCCAGCAGATCCAACCGGGCTTCGGCAAGCCTGACGAGCTGATCGAAGTCGCCCTCAGCCGGGACGATGGGCACGGCGTAACGGGAGTAGCTCGGTGTCTCGACACTCACGGTGGTCACCGCGCGCGCCTGGGACTCTTGGTCTGGTACGAGGATGCCCATTGCTTGGAGGCGGGCGCGCACCGCGTCGAACTCGGATTCGACCGAGTCCAGGGTGTCGCTGACGCAAAGTTCGCGTTCGAGGACATCCTTGAGGTCGAATTCCACCTGGTCGAACAAGCCCCGCAGTTCGGTCAGCGTGACGGCCTGGTAAGCCACGACCGCGGCAGCAGCCGAAAGCTGGTCACTCGACACTGAGCGGCTCCCGCCGTTCGAAGGCCTCCTGGCTGGTCTGCAGATTCACCAAGGCCAACTGAAACGCGGCCAACTCAGCCCGGAGCGTGGCGAGTCGCTCTTCGTTCCTCGTGGTCTGGGTGAGGTAGGCCTCCATCCGGTGACCGAGCCCCGCGATATCGTCGGTGAGCTCGGCCATCGCCTGCTGGTGATTCTTGATGACTTGCTGAATCAGATGCTCGCGCCGATTCTCTCGTTCACGCTCGTTGGTGGCCAGCACCCAACGCGCCCCCTGATGGACCGCGACCCCGAGAATCACCACGGTGCCGATCCCGGTGACCATCGCGCTCAAGCCCAGCAAACCGCCGAACCCCAAGGCCGCCAAACCCGAGGTGATTCCCGCCCCGCTGAGGCCGGAGACGCTGCCAGCAAGACTGACCGCGGCGATCGGGGCACCGAACGCAGCCGCCTTGGCAGCAATGTCCTTGGTGGTGGTCTCCAACTGGCTGGTCGTGATCTTGCCGGAAGCGAACTCCTCTTCCGCAATCACGAACCGTTCGGTTGCCTCCACGACCTTGTCAGCTGACTCGGGGAACACGAGTCCTGCGACCAGCACGATCCGCTCACGCTCAGCGTCCGCAGCATGCCTGTCAGCTCGCGAAATTCGCACCAGATCGCGCACCAGCACCGTGAACACCGGCTCGCGCTGATCCTCCTCGAGGAGGTCGTGCAATTCCCTGGACAGCTCCACCGTGGCGTCGGGGACCCCTGCGTCGCTCGCTGCATCGCGTTGCGCCCCAGTGATTTCCCTGCGCAACTCCGATCGCGCTTCGCCGTCGAGACCAATCGTCGATGCGAACAAGTACAGATTCGCGATCTCGCGAGGATCGAGGAGGCCGTCGACCAGCGCCAAGCTCACCAACACGCGGCAATAGAGCAACTTCCCGTCGACGCTGAGCGCGGACAAGTCGCCGAAATTAGCGGTGTTGCGGGACGACCACGCCGACATGCTGTCCGTGACTTCTGCAACCTTCGCCTGCACCTGCTCGGCGGACTGCTTCACTCTCTCCTGGGCATCGCCAGCAGCATCAGCGACAAGCTGCCACGCGGCGCTCGTGCTGTCGGCAACCATCCGTCCAGCGGCGTCAGCAACGCCCTTCAGCCGTCCAAGCCCAACGTCACGAAGGTCCATCGCCATCCCTTTCATGTCTTTGGCGAAAGGCTATCGGTAGCCACCGGCAAGACGACGTCCTCCCAGCGGCCCTTGCCGCAGACCCGTTCGGGCCAACGGCCCGGACCGGTCCGATAGCAGACCGATGGTCTGAATCAGCGGAATGTCTTCCTCCGCCCAATCCGTGGCGAGCAGCGCCAGCCCGGCCGTCGCGGAGCATCCATCAATGCTGTGCCCGCACCACTGGCCGGTCTGCCGCACCCGCTGCCGGCCCGCGCAGCGCCGCGGCAGCGATGTGCTCGTTGTGGCGGATCGGGACGACGACATCGTGGAACGCATCGGCGAGTTCGCACGGTGCCGCATCGGCCTTGCCGAAGTGCATGTCGAGGCTCGCAGAAACGCGGCGCCGTCGAGCCGCCGATCCTTCCGGCTCCGCGGTCGATGCCGCCGGCGGTCATCGTCCGGATACGGCTCGCCATCGCGCGACAGAGGAGAGTCCGGATCCTGCTGATGCAGGCGCAGACCGTGTTCAAACAGGATGATCTGGGGTCCAGAGCGAACCAGGCGCGGTCGTCACGCTCACCGGCGGGCGGAGGACTCGATTCTCTCGATGCCGGGATGACGCCAGCCAGAACCCGCCACGGCAAGTAGCGCACACGGCGTCAAGCACCTCCGGCCCTCCGATTGATGGCCCAGGGAAGTGCGGACATGCGCCGCCAAGCGCAAGATCAAACCAGCCGGGACGCGGAGGTACGGCGCCAGCAACCATCCCCATCGACAAGGGTCGTCACCAACAGGCATACGTCAGCTCGAGCAGGCCAGCGTGGGTCGCGGGTGGATGCCTATTCCGTCGTCATCAGCGTCATCGATTCCGTGACGGTGCCCAGCTCGTTGCCGATCAACGCCTTCACCCACAGTTCGGGGCCGGGTCCCATTAGCCCGCGCTCGCCACCCTCTTTACATAGACGGCCACCATCTTCTTAAGGTGCGACGGAAGCGGGATGTCCAGGTAGATGTGGTCGATTCGGTAGCCGATCTCAAGCATTTCGGCGCGTGAGAAGGGTGAGTTCCGGCGCACCTCCCAGTCGGAGTCCCAATATTTGAACGACCACAGGTTGTCCCCGGGTTCAATCTCTGCTAAGTCGACCAGCCGTTCTCCCCGCTCGACTGCATCCTTCTTGATCTTTCTGAGTGAAATCCAGCCATGACAGCCGATCGGGGCCGGAGAGGCGGCCACAGCCAGCCTGTGCAGGCTCTCGCCCCATATTTTGAGCGTATGGTTGTAGACGTAGCCCATGTGCCGCTCGACCACCGAACCGCCGTCCCCCGGCGGACGGGCTACAGAGATCGCCTCGCGGGTGTGAGGGTTGTCAGGACGCGGCACGAGGTTCACGATCACCGGCACCCTCGTCTCGACCCGATTGTCAGCCTCGACGAAATCGGTGAACTGCTTGACGCGTGCCAGAGTGTCCAGCACGAAGCCCCTCATAGCAGCCAGCGAATCGTCCCACACTCCGAAGATTGCCGGATGCGGCGACTGGACCGGTGGGATCACCACCATCTCGCGCGCTGGGTCGTAGGCAATCGGACCGTAGACCCGCGGATCCCGTTTCAGCGTCTCCCGTGCTGCTGCGTTCCGCCTCGCCGCGCGCTGCCGTTCCGCAGCCGCCCTTTCCTTCCACCGCGCAGCCTGTTGCGAAATGAACGGATGCGAATCAACGAAGAAGGCTGCTCGCTTTGCGTCTCCGTCCACCCTGCTTCTGTAACCGCATATGCACTGCACGAAGTGGAGCTTGCTACCGCTCGCAGTTGCGGTGATGACCTCCGCGACATGCGGCCCCTCCGGATTGCCTTCCCATAGTAGGGATGGCGGCAGTGGCTTCCGCCACACATGAGCGTCTGCGTACGCGAAAGCTTGGTCGGCATCGTCCAGCGGCTGGCTCTCCAATCCGCACGAGCACCGGACTAGGTAGAAATGGCCGCCGGCGGCTACGCCGATCACCGTCTCCGTGATGTGCTTGCCGCGGGCCGGGCCCGGCGCCCCTGCTTCCGATCGGCGCTGAACGAGGTGTTCCGGCGCCATCGGGCGGTCTCCCAAGCTCTGCGTGGATTCCGCTGGGCGATGCGCACGCCCCGACGAAGGCGGCGAGGCGGTTGCGGGACGCGGAGCTGCGGAGGTCGGAGCCGATGTGGTTGCCATGCCTCGCGACACGTCGGGTGGGAGCGGACCTTCCGGCTCGTCGTCCTCGCTCTGGATGCCTTTCGTTGCCTCCAGTGCAGCCTGGAGGTCGATGGCGTGCTTGCCGACGAAACGGATCATCGCGGCCTCGCCGGCGAGCATCAAACCGATGGTGATGCTGCTTTGTCCGCCGACGTGGTGGGCGAGCAGTGATGCCCGCAGGTCTTCTAGCGGCGTGTCCCGGGCGTGGCGGTACATGGCCGCGCACGTTGGGCACAGTGCGAGGCGGTTCTCGTGCAGGTCGCGGGTGCTGTCCTTGACAAACTGGACCGCCTCGAAGTAGTAGTCGCCGCCGATTTTGAAGGGCATTGCCGAGGTGCACACCTGGCAGACCATGACGTCTTCGTCATTGGTGTACATCTGGGTGAGGTAGGCCCTCGCGGCACTTTGGAGGCCCGGCACCTGGATCTGGACGGTGCGCATGCGCTTCTCAGACCGGCGCTCGGGTGCATCCGCCGCGTTCTCGCCCGCGCGTCGGGCCCGCTGTTCCGGGTCGGCCGAGGCACCTTCCGGCAGTGCCAGGTTCTTCCGCTCACGTAGCCAGGCCCGCATGCTGTCCGGGTCCGCCTGGTAGGCCTCGGCGATCTCGAGCAGAACGTCGACGGATTCGAAGCCGAGTGCCTTGGCTTGCAGTTCGCGTTCTCGGCGTTCCTCGACCGCGATGGCCGCGTTCCTGCCGAAGCCGACGTGCTGCAGCATCGGTGAGGCGTCGGGAACGATAAGGCCTTCCGCCAGCTCGTCGGCGGTGATGTCGGTGGGGAGCCGAAGGTTGCCGTCGCTGTCGAGGACCCACGGTGTGTGGCGCAGGCTTTGCAGCAGTTGCGACTCGATGGCGTAGCGGGGGCTGGTCATGTTCGCCTGGAACTCGGCCTCTGCGAAGGATGCCTTGGCGAAGACGACTGCCCGCCAAAGGGAGCGCAACAGGTCCTCGTCCTCGGTCGCGACGATCAGGTCGAAGTTGGGAATCTGCCAGTCCTGCGCGACCCGGGTATACGCGCGCTGTCTGCCTCGCGACCACGACTTCTGAAACTTCGGGTTGTCTGAGATGTCTGCGGGCCTGACCGAGAGCCCGCGCGTGACATCGAGCGTATCGGCGAGGCCTGTGACATCGAAGTCCTCAGACGCGTACGCGGGGTCGAGCCGGCCGGGTGGGGTGCCTCGGTACTGCTGCGATTGATAGAGGGCGGCGAGACCGGTCGCGATGAACGGTTGGTCGAGGTAGACGTCGCGGGGTGGCGCCCAGTAGTGTTCGCCGTCGCGCTGTACGGCGACGAGGATGGCAAGGCCTTCGAAGGCCTTCGCCTCGACGACGTCGTCGTCGAGCAGCCGCTTCAGCTGACGCAGGTCGTCGACGTGTCGCGCGGTCACGGATGCGGGATGGAGGTCGTAGGTCTCGAACCGGGCCCGCAGTTGGGCTGCGGCATCCCATGGCTGGACGTCGGCATGTTCATAGAAGTCGTGCAGGGCTCGACGCGCGCCCTTGGTCACGTCCTTCGTCGCCTCGTCGCCGTCATCGTCTGGAACCAGCAGCGAGTCCGGCACGAGGCCGTCAACGTGCAGGCCCGGCGCCGTCGGTAGGTAGGCTTCTTTGCCTGGCACGTGCCGGGTCGCGGCGCCGTCCCGAACCCGGAGTAGGGGCGCCTTGGCCAGTGTGAGGTTGTAGGGGTGGCTCGCCTTGAGCCTGCCGGCGAGGGTGCCCAACGCGATGTAGGAAGCCCGGAGCCGCTCATCGGGCTTGGCTTCAATCCATTTCGTCCAGCCCTGCCACGTCTCGTACTGCTTCTCGACGTGCCACGGCACTCTGCGAAGGTTAAAACCGTATCGAGTGACGTTCTCGTAGGCACGAGCTGCGCGACCCAACGCGTGTGCAAGCTCGTTGGGACCGAAGTCGATCGCATCGAGCGAGTCGAGGAACGCCCGTGCTCTGCCCTCCCGGGCCGGCATCCAGCCCGTGATGGCCTCGCGGTCATCAAGCTCGGCGAGACCGAGAAGGAAGCGCACGTCCTTGACCGTGAGAGCTTCGCGAAGGCTGCGGTCAGATCTGAGTAGTTGCTTCCCCGGTGCGTGTCCGCCGCCGGCCACCGGCGTGAGCGGCTTGTTGTCGAACGCTTCGATGATCCGCTCGCGCAGGACCTGGTACCGTGCCGGCAGGCCATCGTCAGCGTTCGGGAGCGCGCTGAGCAGGCCGTCGGTGAGCAGGCCGGTATCGCGCATGACCGGCAGCGCTTGTGCGATGAGGCTGCCGATCCCGTCGATGAGCGCGTCGTTTCCTGGATCGTCGCGAACACTGTCGCGGGCCACGGTCGAGGCGAACGGCGCGTGGATGTGGAACCTCAGCCCCGATGTCTCCTTGACTGCGGGAAAGTAGATCGACACCTGGCCGTCGACCGGCGCCACCGCGTAGCCCTTGGACCGGGTCATTGGCTTCTCTGCGGTGTCAGGCTTCGGCTTCTGCGACGTGTCAGGCTTCGCGGCCGGTGCCTCGAGAGCGAACGCCGCCGCGACCGGGACGGGACGTCCGTCGATCTCGACGTCACCGCTGATCCGGTACCATCGCGCCGGCCCCGCCTTGTCGTGGGAGCTGGCGATCTCGATCACGTTGCCACCGATGGCACGCCGATCGAGGTGCCGCGGTTCATCGCCGAGCACGGAGCTGGCGATCGACATGATGTTGTTCAGGAACAGCAGCGTCGTCCCGGAAAGCTCGCGCAGCGCGTGCGCGACTTCGGCCGCCGCACGGTCTGCAGGCTTGTCGGGACGGTCAAATGGGAACCAGAACGTGGTCCACCCCGGCTGCCCGCGGCCGGGTACGTAAACGGGGACGAACAGATCGCGAATGGCGAACGAGTGCGTGCCCGAGTGGATGACGGGGTGTCTGTGTGTAGGCGAAGACCGCCTTGAATCCGACGCCGAACTTGCCGATACTCGTCGCGTCGTCCGCCTTCGTCGACTGCCCGATGCTGGTGATCGACTCGATGTCACGCAGATCGAAAAGGCGGGCGCCGTCGTGCTCGACGAGCAGGCCATCGCGCCTCAGGTTGAAGACCACCTGGTGAGCACCGGCGTCCTCCGCGTTCTGCAGCAGCTCATAGATGAAGTGTGCGTTGTCGGGGTAGAGGTCGGCGAGAAGCCGGCGTAGCCCTTCCTCGAAGCCGTTGTCACGCGCCGCCACGACATAGGCGCTGCGCCGCGCGGACAGTGCGTCGAACGTGGTCACGGTGCTTCGACCTCCAGGGACACGGTCGCCAGATGACGGGTGATGAGGTCGGCGCCGGTGACTGCACGTTCGTGCTGTGCGATGAGCCGGTCGAACTTGTCTCTGACGGCGATCAGCTCGCTCTGGCGCATCTTCACGATCTTGGGGTCGCTGACCTTGTCGGCGTTCTCCTGGACGACATGAAGCTGCCGATCTCGCTGTGCCCGCAGTGATGCCACCCGCTGGGCACCAGCGGCTCTCGCCCGAGCGACATGCTGGTTACGGGCAACCTCCCACTCCCGCTGGTGCCGCTGCTCGAGCGCGTCCACATCTGACTCATAGAGGGCCACGCTTGCGTCGCCGTCGACGGCAAGCGTCAGGAGGCTGTCCGCGGCGACCTCCACTGCCGGATCCGTGCTGATGTAGCGGAGCGTAAGGCTGTCACGGACGTCGAGCCTCGTCCAGGCGTGGACCGCGATCGGGTAACTGCCGGGTGGCACGACGTCAGAGCGAACCCGCAACGACGCCATCGGTGCGCCCGGCAACGCCGCGTGCTGGGCGGCGAGTAGCACCAGCGGGTGAGTCGCGCTGAGCAGCTCCACGTCAGTGTCGTCGGCGGCCAACTCGGGATCTGTGGTGACCCGTAGGACCGCCGGTTTGCGGCGTAACTGCCGCTCCAGCCGGGCGTCGCCGCCGACTGCGGCATGAAGGTCGCCGCTCACGCGGGCAGCGGCGTTCTCGTCCAAGCGCACCACGGCGACCTTGTTCGGCCTCAGTGCCAGCCGGCGGCCCGGTAGGACGGCCTCAAGGTAGGCCCGGACGAGGTCGCCGACCTTCTCGTCGGAGAGCCACTCGCTGCTCGCCTCCGCGACCCGCGATTCGAACGACTCGGTGGTCAGCCCGAGCAGCACTCCCTGTTGGTCCTCGATCCGTTCCAGCTCCTGGATGCGCGCCACTTCGTTGTCGGCGATCTGGCGTAGCCGTTCCTCCCGGTCGGCGTCGGAGAGAAACAGATCGTCCGCGATCCTGCGCAGCTCGGTCGTCAAGTCGCCGAGGATCCTCTCGCTGCCACCCAATGCGCGGTGAAAAACACCGATACGCAGTAGGCAGCGGTCGTAGATCTCCGCCTCGATGGTCCCCTCGGTGAGGATGTTGATGACCGCGACGGACTCGCTCTGCTGCCCACGTCGGTCGATGCGGCCGATGCGCTGCTCGATGCGCATCGGATTCCACGGGATGTCGTAGTTCACCAGGGTGTTGCAGAACTGGTAGTCCAGGCCCTCGGTGCCGACCTCCGAGCAGAGCATCAAGTCGATCGCGTCAGGATTGCTCTTCGGCAGCTTGAAGCGCCGGCGCAGTGAATGCCGGTCCTCGTCCGGGACGGCACCGTGGACCACACCTACTCGCACACCCCACGCGCTGGCCTTTTCTTGGAGGTAGCGCAGCGTGTGACGGAAGGTGCTGAAGACCAGGACCTTGTTGTTCTCCTCCGCCTGCTTGTCGGTGACGAGCTGCCGGAGGACGTCGACCTTTGGGTCGGGAAGACCGTTGAGGCCCTCGGCCAGCTGCCCGATGGCGCGGATCTCCGCCCGAAGCTCGCCCAGCGACGGGGGGACGTCGTCCGGCGCGTCGTCACCGATCTCGGAGAACTCGACCTTGTCGAGCCGGTTCTCCAGCACCTGCTCCACCAGCGGCGCCAGGCCGCTGATCGAGCTGGCCGCCTGGCGCCGAAGCATAGACAACAGGAAGGCCACCGGCATGCCCGGCGTCTGGCGCTCGACGATGCGCCGTCCCAGATCGATGACCGCGTTGTAGACGACCTCTTGCTCGGGAGTGAAGGGAACAACCGGCGCGCTGGGCTTGCGTGTGGTGAACGTTCCGATGTCGCGCCTACGGGTTCGGCTGACGATGGAGGAGAAGGTGTTGAGCTCCTCAAGCGTGCGCACGACGCGAACGCGTGCCCGCGCGTCCCCGGGGTCTTCGGTCAGTAGTTCACGGACCAATTCCACTCGCGGGTCTACGGCCGTCACGGCGCGTCCCCAGGTTGTGGAGAGCGCGTCGTTGAGGGCTTGCTCGGCCTCGTCCTGCCATCCGTCCTGTCCGCCGCGGGCGGCCTCGATGGCTTCGTAGAGGTGGTGGTTCGGCTCAAGCATCTGAGCGAAGTCACGCTCGGTCGGGACAAGGTCGTCGCGCAGCAGGTTAACCAGCGTGAACAGGTCCCGGCTCTGCGTCTGCAGCGGTGTAGCAGAGAGAAGCACGACCGCCTCTGCCGACGCGGTTAGGCGCTTCACGTTCTGGTAGGCGAAGGTGGCGCGGTTGCGGATGTGGTGAGCCTCATCGACGATCACCAGGTCAAAGCGTGGACCGGCAAGATCGACAAGCCCGGCCTGCCGCAGCCGGCCGTTGGCGTCATTGCCCACGAGCAGGCGCTCGTCGAGCAGTGAGTAGGGAACGATCGCTTTTGCGAACCGAGCCGGCCACTCCCCTTCGCGCAGGGCCTCCTCGATACAGAAGCGCAGGTCGGAGCCATCAAGGTGCACGAAGTCCTCGTCGAACCGCTTGAGCTCGTTGCGCCACTTCTCATCGACCACCAGCGGCTTCGGGCAGATGATCAAAACCGAACGGACGCGGTGGCGTGCTTGGAGTTCCTTGAGAATGAGGCAGGCCTCGATCGTCTTGCCCACGCCGACGTCGTCGGCGATGAGCAGGCGTGGGCGGTCCGCCTGCACGATCTTCAGAACCGGCCGGAACTGGTAGGGCTCGTAGTCGATGCGTCCAACGTTGCGGGCGTGCAAGTAGCTGGTGTTCTTATCCCTGATCAGTTCAGACGTCAGACCCGCCCGGAGAGCTGCCGCGGAGATCTTCTGTTCCTTCGAGTCCGGCAGCACCACCTCGACCTGGGAGCCGAAATAGCCATGTGTCCGGTTGTCGTGAAACACGTCGTACCGAAGCACGCCGCCGATCTCCCGGGAACCGGTGATCACGCCGATCACATCCGGCCGCGCAACGAGTCGCACCGTGACTCCTGGGGCGAACTCCGTTGTCATACAGCTGATCCCTCCGCTGAGTGGCGCCAGTCTGGAAGACCGGAATGGTCACGAAGTCCGCGCACTCCGCAGCGCGGGCGGGCCACGGAACGAGAACAGGTCCTCTTAATAAGGCCTGTGCAGCTACCGTGTGTGACCGGCAGCGGAGTCGGCGAGTATCGGCAAGCGGGAGCCGTGGCGAGACCGGTCACAACTCTTCGACGGCCTGCCGCAGTTCCGGGTTGAGGGTCCAGCCGTGCGTGTCGAGCAGGCCGCGCAGCTCGGCCAGGGCGGCGCGCGCCGGTGTGCCGGTGGTCAAGGTCGTGTAGCGGGCGGCGACCGCCGGCGTGCGGCTCTGACCGGCGGCGCAGTGCAGCAGCACGACATGGCCCTCCTTGCGCAACTCAAGCATCATCCGGGCGGCCTGATCGACCACGAAGTGCGGCTGCGCATTGGCGCCGGGCTGGTCGACCAGCCACACCGACACCCGGTTGCCGACGGCCACATCGTCAAAGTCGTCGCAGCCAACCCGACACAGGGAGACGACCGCGCCGACGCGCGCCGCGGCCGCGTCGGTGTGAAGGTTGCCGAGGATCACGCCGGGGTCGCGCGGATGCGTCAACATCAACGGCGCAACCGCAGGTCGCGGCGCGTGGGCGCAGCCCGGCCAACCGCCCTGGCCGGCCTGGCCGCCCTGGGCCGTCAACATGGCCAAGCGGATCAGGTCCGCCGCGCGCCGCGCCGGCCAACCGTGCACGACGCGCTGCCAGGCCAGGGGCACCGCGGAGGAGCCCCACCGGGCGCCCAGCAGCGCCCCGGCGATCGCCGCAACCGTGTCGGTGTCGTTGCCGACGCGCACTGCCGCCGCCAAAGCGCGTTCGAGATGCTGGCAGGGGAAACGGCCGCGGCCCGGATTGTGGTCCGGAACGGTGGTGTGGGTGATCGCCGACCAGGCGGCCTGTAACGCGGCGACCACGAATCCGTTGGGACGGAACTGCTCCGGCGGCTTGGACTCCGCCTCGGCCAACCAGCCCGACCACTGGTCACGGCGTTGCGCGGGCAGCAGGTCCAGACCCTCGTGAACCCCGTCGAAGGTCCCGTCGAGAACCGCCCGGCGGATCCCCGCGCACCACAGCACACACGCGTCCCCGGCCAGGGGGTCGTGATGGGTCAACTCGCTGACTGCCCGGGCGGCCTCTGCGAGCGCCTCCGGCTGACCGAGATAGGCCAGCGCAACCGGCGCGGTGCGCATCAGGGACCCGTTACCGGCGCTGCGGCCAGTCCGCCGGTGCAACTCCGCGGCCGCGTCCCGCATCACCGCGGCGATGCCCGCTCCGCTCGCCTGTGAGACCGCGTCGAGGACCTGGCGGGTCTGGGCCCCGATGTCGCTGGCGCCCTCCCGTCTCCACCGTAG
The DNA here is from genome assembly GCF_026013475.1 of Micromonospora yasonensis. GTDB lineage: Bacteria > Actinomycetota > Actinomycetes > Mycobacteriales > Micromonosporaceae > Micromonospora > Micromonospora yasonensis. The sequence continues at coordinate 19,563 of NZ_JAPDPH010000102.1, forward strand.
GAAGTTGCCGGCGATACGGTCCAGGGAGTCGCTGCTGGGCAGGTCCGCCCCGGTGGCGGATACCTCCGCGATACATACCGCCATCTGGGTGTCATCGCTGTACTCACCCGGCGCGTACGGGCCGAGTCCACCGCCGCGCATCTCGGGCTGTTCGCCGGCCGCAAGGGGCGGTTGGAACTCGTACGGCACGCCCAACGCGTCACCGCACGCCGCCGCGAGGAGAACACCGGCAGCCCGGTCGCCTTGGATCGCATTCAACGGCACAGTCGCCGCCATCAACTCCCCCACCGCCAACTCCCCACGCCCGCATCGGCCTAGGCCAGCCCGGCGACCATACTGCGACAGCGCTGCTGAAGCATCCTCATCCCGGCTAGGGTTGCCGCCCGCCGAATCGGCACTGCCACAGCCATCACCGTGACGCCGATCGGCGGGACCGGGTGTCCGTACGGCCAGCAATGGCGCCAATAGCTGGCTCTCCGCTTGCCGGCGCCAGGCGCGCACCGCAAGCTCAAGCTCCATGTGCCGCACCCGCATGTCGCGGCGGGTCCCGCTGGCCAGCGTTCGCTGCCGGCGGGTCGTCGCCCGCCATGGCCGGCGCTCAACGACGCCCTGCCGCAGCAGGAAGTCGTAGAGGCAGCCGATCGCTGCCGCGTCGCGATCCCAGGCCGCCTCACCGACCGTTGCTCGGCCTCGTCGAGCCGCCAACGCCGGAAGTCCTGGACGTCAGCCTCAGAAGCTGACGCCGGGTCGAGCCCTCGGGCCTGCAGGAACCGCAGCAGCATCAACGCCGTATATGCGTACCCGCGCATCGCCTTTGGGCTGCGCCGGTTCAGCGCCAACTCCCGGAACCAGCTGCACAGCGGCTCTACCGGCCACATTGACTCCGACAGCAGCACCGGCGTACCCGGGATCGGCGCGAACCTCGCGAGGACATCGGAAATCTCCGGTGCACTCAGCCCCGGGGCACCACCAGCCTTACGGACCGTCCGCTCGTCTGCGAAGAACAGGTGCATTACAGCTCCGGGCAGTCGACGACTACGTCAACCACTCAACGGTGCCAACGCCCGACAGTAGCGGCGGACAGCCTGATCAGATCCACTGGATGACTACGCCAGCCGACTACAGCCTGTTGTCAAGGAGGTGAGCTGCCACCGGTGCGGCGGCACGACCTTCGCGGTCCATGTCGACGACGAGAGCGGGTGCGCGCAGACAGGGTGCGTGACCTGCGGTGACCGTGCCTTGGTCGCAGACAGTGCCGACTACCGGCAGGAAGCCGACCCCGAGGAGTGCGCGTGCCCGTGCGGCGGCGAAGCCTTCCAGGTCGCGGTCGGGTTCGCTCTGCGCGCTGATGGTGAGGTCCGGTGGGTCAGCGTCGGGCTGCGCTGTACCCGGGATGGTGTCCTTGGTGTCTACGCCGACTGGAAGATCGACTACTCCCCTACGGGTCACCTCCTGGTCGGTGCTGCATGATCGCCGCCGCGCTGCGCCTGCATCCTTGAGGCCAGTAGGAGCTGCCGGCCGATGAACTGGCGCTGACAGCGGGTAAGCCGGGTCGGGTTGTCGCCGATTACGTACGGTCGGGGAATGGACGTGCTGCTGCGCGGCGGGCCGGGTGACGGCCAGGTGGTGCCCGGCGGCGGGGAGACCGTGGTGTGGGGGGCGTGCCTGTACGAGATCACGTCCGAGCGCGGTCTTCGGCAGGGGCGTGATCTGCGTGTGTACCGCCACCGTCCCGACTGCTGCGAGCCCTATGGTCGAGGCGCCGAGGACCGCTGCGAGTGACCTACACCCCGCCGAGTCCGCCGACTTCTTTCCACCCCGCCTCACACCGCTTTCGAACATGCGTACGATCACCTGGTGCAGGAGGTGGTCCGGAGGTGGTGGAACGAGGTGTGGGGGCGCCTGGCGCGCCGGGATGTGTGGCTGGTGCGCCAGGCGCCGGTGGCACGACACAGGCTTGTCGCGTGGCTTTTATCCAACGACTGCCAAGAAATCCGAGTAGAACAGGCCCAGGCCGACCGCCACGCAGACGCCGGCCACGATCCAGAACCGGACTACAATATTGACCTCGCTCCATCCGGCCAACTCGAAGTGGTGGTGCAGCGGCACCATCCGGAAGACACGTCTACCGGTGGTCCGGAACGAGACGATCTGGATCACCCAGGTCGTCGTGATGATGACGAAGAGCCCACCGATCATGATCGAAAGCAGCGTGGTGCGGGTTGCTACCGCGAGCCCGCCGATCAGGCCGCCAAGCCCGAGCGAGCCCACGTCACCCATGAAGATCCGCGCCGGGGACGTGTTCCACCACAGGAATCCCACGCAGGCGGCGGCCGCCGCCGCCGCGATCATGGCGATCTCCAGGGGATCCCGGACCTGGTAGCAGTAGTCGTTCACGCGGGCGTACGCGTCGTCGGCGCACCAGTGCCGGTACTGCCAGAAGCCGATCAGCGCGTACGCGCCGAACACCAGGATCGACGCGCCGGTGGCCAGGCCGTCGAGGCCGTCGGTGAGGTTCACGCCGTTCGACATCGCCATGATCACGAAGACGAAGACCATCACCGCGCCGACCTTGCCGACGTTCAGCCAGCTGATGTCGCGGATGAGCGAGATGTGCTCGCTGGCCACGGTCTGGCCGTTGGTGCTCGGCACGTAGAGCGCGGCGATGCCGAACCCACCGCCGACGATCGCCTGACCGAGCAGCTTGCCTTTGGCGGACAGTCCGTCGGAGTTGCGCCAGCGCACCTTGAGGAAGTCATCGAAGAAGCCGACCGCGCCGCAGAAGACGAACAGCCCGAGCAGCACCAGGGCCGTCATGGTCGGCCCCTCCTGCGCGATCTGCCGCTCAGGCAGGGTGGCCAGGGCGATATGCCCGGCGACGTAGGCGAAGACGGTCGCCACGATGAAGACGACGCCGCCCATCGTGGGCGTGCCCTTCTTGCCCTGGTTGCTGGCGAGCCCGATGGATCGGATCGGCTGGCCGGCCTTGAGCGCGGTGAAGACGCGAATCGCCACCGGCGTGCCGAACAGGGAGATGATGAACGCGACCGCGGCCGCGACGATGACCGCCCTCACGGGCGAACCTCCCCGAGATCCGGATTTCTCACGGCGTCCCCACCGCGCAATGCGTGTCGGATAGGTCGGCATGATGCGAGCCGCCGACCGCTTCCTGCGCAGCCCGCTCGATCTTCGCCCAGTACGCCTCCCGGGCCGCCGTGTCGATCTGCTCCTCGTACTCAGCCATCATCCCGGTCCGGCCATCGAGCTGCTCACGCAGGATGTCGGCGTGTCCGGCATGCCGGGTGGTCTCCTGAAGGACGTGGACCATGATGTTGAACAGCTTGACGTCGGGCCGCGACCACCACGGCACGTGGCCAGGCGCGTCGATGGGAAGCTCTTTGATCGTCGCGTCCGCATGCCCCCAGGCACGCTGATAGAAGTCGATGATCTGTTCGCGGGTCTCGTCCGGGGTCACCCACAGGTCGCTGCCGTCCGCGTCCTGCCATCGCCCCAGCGGCTCCGGGTACGGGCGGCCGAGGACCTCACCGAAATACCAGGCCTCCAGGGTCGCCAAGTGCTTCACCAGGCCAAGGAGGTTGGTCCCCGTCGCTGTCAAGGGACGCCGGACGTCGTACTCGGACAGGCCATCGAGCTTCCAGACCAGCGCCTGACGTGTCCGCCTGAGCTGGCCGTGCAGATGGCTCTTCGCGAAATCCTCGATCATGGGACACGAGCTTGCCATCCGACGGCAAGCGGAGCAGCCCTGGACCTCACAGCGCCGTGGTTCGTAACTCGCCGACACGAATCCGACGACGATCGTGCAGCGCCAGGCCCGAGGTTTCAACTTGTGTCCGAAGCCGCGGAGATAGCCATACGACAGGCATTCGGACAGTTCCGATAACCGACGTCGCCATTTGACATCACCCGGGCGATCCGCCACACCTTCCCACCGGGGGTGATCCTCGACGGGGAGCTGATCGTGTGGGAGCGGGGGCGGACCAGCTTCGCCCGGCTGCAGCGCCGGATCATCGAGCCAACGGCTGGTGGTCCGGCTGGCCGGC
>NZ_JAPDPH010000103.1 GCF_026013475.1 Micromonospora yasonensis
GCCGCGCCCGCCTCGATGCCGTGGGTACGGCGGAACGCGAAGTCGATCAGCTGCGCGCCGGCGGCGGCGAGCCGGCAGCGGGCCGCCTTGGTGGCCACCGTGGTGTGGAAGGTGATCAGGTTCAGCACGCCCGTCTCCACCAGTTGCGCCTCCGCGATCGGCGCGGTGACCTCCAGCAACGGCTCGTCGGCGAAGACCACGCGCCCTTCCGGCACGGCCCACACGTCCCCGGTGAACCGCAGCCCGGCCAGCGCCGCCAGGGTCGGCTGGTCGAAGCCGACGGCGTCGCGCAGGTAACCCAGTTCGGCGTCGTCGAAGGCGAAACTCTCCAGGAACGCCAGGGCCTCGGCCAGGCCGGCGGCGACCAGAAAGCCGCGCCGGTGCGGCAGCCGGCGGACGAAGAGGCTGAACGTGGCGGGCTCCGTCATACCCCGGCGCAGGTAGCTGGCCGCCATCCGCAGCTCGTACAGGTCGGTACGCAGTCCCGTCATGCCACCCCTCCAGCCACGCCACCACTGTGGTCCATGCGGCGGTGAGGCGTACCGGAAACGGGCGATCCGGATAGGTCTGCCCGCCGGCGTTTCCGGGGATCAGCGGGGGTCGGTGGTGGCCCGCCAGAACTGGCGGGGGGCGTACCCGTCGCGGCGCAGCCAGTGCTCGGTGTAGACGATCCGCTCCGCCGGCACCACCACGAGCGGCCCGGTCGGCGGCTCGTCCAGCGACCGGGACCGCTCCACGTGGTCGGCCTGCCACCGGTACGCCGGCCAGTGGTGCGCGAACTCCGGGTCACCGGGCTCGAGTACCCGGGCCCGGCCGAAGACCTGCGCGCCCCGGCTGCTGGCCTGCCCGACCAGCGGGGCGAAGATCCCGACCGAGACCCGCGAGTCGGCGGCGATGTTGCGCATCTTCGGCGATTCCGCCACGGCGGTGAACATCAGGGTGAAGTCGAGGTGGAAGTAGCGCACCGGGGTGGCCAGCGGGCCGTCCGGGCCGGCGGTGGCCAGCACGCACATGTTCTGCGAGGAGAGCAGGTTGAGGATCCGCTCCGCCAGCCGGGCCCGGTCGAGACGGGCGGTGGGGGAGGGGCCGGCGAGCCAGGGATTCGTGACGGGCATGAGCGATCCTCGCACCCGGCCCGTCGAAATCGGGCCGCGGCCCCGGAGCGTACCGGCCATCATGGCGCGATGGACCTCGACCGGCCCGCCCTCGACCCGGTGACCCGGGCGCAACTGCAGGACGTGCTGCTGCTGGTGGACGCCGTGCTCGGCGCCGCCGTGCTCGGCGCGTACCTGCACGGGTCCGGGGTGCTCGGCGGGCTGCGTCCGGCCAGCGACGTCGACGTGTTCGTGGTCTCCCGCCGGCGGACCACCGCCGCGCAGCGCCGGGCACTCGTCGAGGGGCTGTTCGAGATCTCCGGCCGCCGTGCCTTCCGGGGGCCGGCCCGGCCGGTCGAGCTGACCGTCGTCGCGCATCCCGACGTCCAGCCCTGGCGCTACCCGCCGCGCGGCGAGTTCCTGTACGGCGAGTGGTTGCGCGACGAGTACGCCGCGGGCGGGGCGCCAGAGCCCGAGGAGACTCCCGACCTCGCGCCGCTGGTCACCATGGTCAGGCGCGGCAACACCCCGCTGGCCGGACCACCGCCGGCCGAACTGCTCGACCCGGTCTCCGCCGCCGACCTGGCCCGGGCGATCGTCGCCGGGATCCCGGGCCTGCTCGCCAACCTCGACGACGACACCCGCAACGTGCTGCTCACCTTCGCCCGCATCTGGACCACCCTGGCCACCGGGGACATCGTCCCGAAGGACGCCGCCGCCGACTGGGCCCTGGCTCAGCTCCCGCCGGAACACCGGCCGGTGCTCGCCCACGCCCGCGCCATCTACCTCGGCCAAGCCGAGGAGCGGTGGAGCGACGAGCTGACCGCCCAGGTCCGGCCGCACGTCGACCACGTCCTCGCCGAGATCCGCCGGCTGGCCCCGACGACGCGTGGATGACCGGCCAGGCGGCCCGTACGCGCGCTGGAGCGCGACCTCGACCTGGCCGGTCCCCTCGTGCCCGCCGTGCTGCGGTGGCCGGCCCGGTAACCCGCTCGGAGCAGGCCCCGAATCCTGGTAGGTTTCCTCGCCGTGACGGGGGACAGGCTCGACGGGCGCTTCGCCCGGCTCTGGACGGCGAGCACCATGTCGGCGCTGGGCAGCGGCATGGCCACCGTGGCCGCGCCGCTGTACGTGGCGTCGCGGACCGACGATCCGCTGGTCGTGTCGGCGGGCTCGGCCGTGGCGTGGCTGCCCTGGCTGCTCTTCGCGCTGCCCGGCGGGGTGCTGGTGGACCGGGTCGACCGGCGCCGGCTGATGGTGGTCATCGACTGGGTCCGGGTGGCCGTCCTCGCGGTACTGGCCGCCGCGATGGTCACCGGCCACGCCGGGATCGTCCTGCTGTACGCGGTGCTCTTCGTGGTCAACACCGGCGAGGTGGTGTTCCGCGCAGCCGCCCAGGCGGTGGTGCCGGCGGTGGTGCCCCGGTCCCGTCTCGAACGGGCCAACGGCTGGCTCGGCGGCGGCACCCAGGTCATGCAGAACATGGTCGCCGGCCCGCTCGGCGGGTTCCTCTTCCTGGTCGCGGCCGCCATCCCGTTCGCCGTCAACGCCGGCACGTACGCGCTCAGCGCCGTGCTGGTCGGGCTGGTCGCCGGCACGTACCGGGGCTCGGTGGCGACGGACGCGCGCCGCTCGGTGCGCGCGGAGGTCGCCGAGGGCTTCCGCTGGCTGCTGTCGCAGCGGTTGCTGCGCACCATGACCCTGCTGATCGGCCTGCTCAACGTCACCCTCACCGCCGCCCTCGCGGTGCTGGTGCTGCTCGCCACCGACCGGCTGGGCCTCGGCTCGGTCGGCTACGGCGCCCTGTTCACCTGCCTGGCGGTCGGTGGGCTGCTCGGCGCCGCCGTCGGGGATCGGCTGATCGCGGCGATCACCGCCACCTGGACCGTCCGGATCGGCCTGCTGATCGAGGCCGGCCTGCACCTGGCCCTGGCCGCCTCCCGCACCGCGGTGGTGGTCGGGGTGGCGCTGTTCGCCTTCGGGGTGCACTCCTCGCTGTGGAACATGGTGGCGAACTCGCTGCGGCAGCGGCTCACCCCGCCCGCGCTGCTGGGCCGGGTGGGCAGCACCAACCTGTTCCTCGCCGCCGGCGGCAACTGCGTCGGCGCGCTGCTCGGCGGCGTGGTCGCCGACCGGTTCGGCATCACCGCGCCCTACTGGGTCGGCTTCGTGGTCGCGCTGCTCGTCATCGCCGCTACCTGGCGGGTCTTCGACCGGGCCACCGTCGCCGCCGCGTACGCCGACCCGGCCCCCACCGAGAGCGGCACCCCGGCCGCCGTCGCCTGAGAAGCACCCCGTCGCCTGCCGTACCGCCGGTGGGGTGTGACAGCGTGGGCGGGTGGACGCATCCCTGGTCGACGTCGACCTCGCGCTGGTGGGCGGCGGCGGCGCCGGCTCGCTGGTCCTGGCCGCCCTGGACCGGCATGGCCTGACCGGCCTGCGGGTCGCCGTCGTCGACCCGGTCCACAAGCGCGGCCAGGACCGCACCTGGGCGTTCTGGGGCATCCCGGGTACCGACCTCGACCCGCTGCTGAGCGCCGCCTGGTCGCAGGTCGACGTGGTCACGCCCGCCGGCCGCCGCGTCCTGTCGCTCGCCCCCCTCCGGTACGCCATGGTCCGCTCCGGCCCGGTCTACGACCGGGCTGCCGAGGCCGAGCGGCGGCTGGGCGCCGTGCGGATCGCCGCGCCGGCCGGCGAGCTGCGCGACGACGGCCACCGGGTGACCGTCCACGACCCGGCCGGCCGGCCCCTGGTCCGGGCCGGCTGGGTGCTCGACTCCCGCCCCCACCCGCCCCGGCGGCCCGGGCGTACCAACTGGCTCCAACACTTCCGCGGCTGGTGGCTGTCGGCCGAGCGGCCCACCTTCGACCCGACCCGCGCGGTGCTGATGGACCTGCGCACCCCGCAACCCGAACGGGGCGTCTCGTTCGGCTACGTGCTCCCGGTCAGTGACCGGTACGCCCTGGTGGAGTACACCGAGTTCTCACCCGCCCTGCTGCCCGACGCGGCCTACGACGCCGCGCTGCGCGCCTATGCCGCCCTGCTCGACCTGGACCTGACCGCACTGCGCGTGCGCGAGGTGGAGAACGGCGTCATCCCGATGACCGACGGCCCGTTCGTGCCCCGCCCGTCGGCACGGGTGGTCCGGATCGGCACCGCCGGCGGCGCCACCCGCGCCTCCACCGGCTTCACCTTCTCCGCGATGCTGCGCCAGGCCGACCAGGTGGCCCGGGCGCTCGCCGCCGGCCGGCCGCCGGTGCCGGCGCCCGCGTACCCGCGCCGGCACCGGTGGATGGACGCGGTGGCGCTGCGTGCCCTGGACCGGGGGCACGTCGGCGGGGTGGAGTTCTTCGAGCGGCTCTTCGAGCGCAACCCGGCCGAGCGGGTGCTGCGCTTCCTCGACGGCGCCACCTCGCCGGCCGAGGACCTGGCCGTGATGCGGTCCAGCCCGCTGCTGCCGATGGCCGGCGCGGTGCTCGGCGACGCCGTCGCCCGGCTGGGTGCCCGCTCATGAGGTCGTGTCCAGCAGCAACAGCGGCGGCGTACCGGACTCGCGGCTGGCGTAGCTGCTCGACGAGGCGCCGCTGGAGGTCAGCCCGATGGTGACCGTGCCGTTCCCGCTGACCAGCGACGTGATGTCGAGGGTGACCCAGGTGCCGCTCGTCGTCCGGCCGCTGGCGGCGATCTCCGTGCTGCCGAGCGCCGGGGCGTTGTTCCAGTTCGTCGACGTCTCCGACCAGGTGGAATCGGCGACGGGGCGGACCACGAAGCCGCTGGAGGAGCCGGCCGCCACCAGGATCTTCAGCCGGGCCCGCAGCACCGTGCCGGTCTGCCCGGTCACGGTGAACTTCAGATAGGCGTTCGTGACCGGGTCACCGTCGACCCGGACGACCGGGGTGCTGCCGTAACTGCTGGTCGGGCTGGACGCCTTGACGTAGGTGTCGGCCACCGCGGCGAACGGGGTGGCCGGCGGCGTGGTGACCGTGGCCGGCGTGCCCGGGCCCGAGGCGTTGCCGGCCGCGTCGAAGGCGGAGACCGCGTACGAGTAGGTGGTCTCCGACAGGGCGGTGGTGTCGGTGAAGGTCGCGGCGGTCGTCGTCCCGAGGGCTGTGCCGTCGCGGTACACCGTGTATCCCGCCACCCCGACGTCGTCCGTCGCCGGCACCCACGACAGGCCGACCCGGTTCGGGCCCTCCGCGACGGCCAGCAGGTCGGTGGGCACGGTGGGCGGGCTGGCGTCGGCGGTGGTGACGGTCACCGGGTTGCTCGGTGCGGAGATGTTCCCCGCGGCGTCGACCGCCGTCACCGCGTACGTGTGGGACGTGCCGGTGCTGCCGACCGTGTCGTCGACGAACGCCGGCCCGGACGAGGTCGACGCCAGGCGGCTGCCGTCTCGGAAGACCTGGTAGCGCACGACCCCGACGTTGTCGGTCGACGCGCCCCAGGCGAGGCTGACCGTTCCGGGTGCCACGCCGGTGACCCGCAGGTTCGGCGGGGCGGACGGTGCCAGGGTGTCCCGCGTGGCGGTGACCGGGCCGGCCTCCGCGCTGACGTTGGCCGCCGCGTCCACCGCGCGTACGGTCCAGCTGTGCGGCTCGTTCGCCGGCACGGCGTTGTCGGTGTACGTCGTGGCCGTCACGGTCGCCACCGGGGTGCCGTCGCGGAGCACCTGGTACCCGGTGACGCCGACGTTGTCCGTCGAGGGCGACCAGGTGAGGGTGACCGCGTCCGGGGAGGTCGTGGCCGCGAGCCCGCCCGGCGTGGTGGGCGGGGTGGTGTCGGGGCCGGGGATGGTCACCGCGACCGGAGTGCTGCGGTCGGACCGGTTCCCGGCGGCGTCGACGGCGTCGAGGGTGTATTCGTAGCGGGTCGCGCCGGCGACGGCGGTGTCCGTCCAGGAGGTCGCGGTCGTCGGCAGGTTGGCCACGGGAACGCCGTCGCGGTACACGCGGTAACCGGTCACGCCGTAGTTGTCGGTCGCCGCGGTCCAGGCCAGGCTCACCGACGGGGTCGGGTTCCCGGTCGCGGTCACGCCGGTCGGTGCGGTCGGGGCGAGCCGGTCGGCGCCCTTGCAGGGGACGGTCGACGAGTCGACCAGGGTGCTGCTGGTGGCGCCGGTTGCGTAGTACTGCAGGTCGGCGCGGTTGCCGAAGAGTTCCATGCGCATCGCGCCGTAGCTCTTGTTCGTCTTGACCACTCGGGGGTCCGAGGTGGTGAAGCCCTGGCTCGAGTGGCCCCCGCCGCCCACCACGAGCTCGACGATGCCGTCGGCGGTGGGCGTACCGCCCGCGCCCAGGGGGGCCCAGCGCTGGTAGTTGTGGTCGTGGGCGGTGGCGAGCAGCGTGACCCGGTTGGCGGCCATGAGGTCCCACATGGGCTGCATCCGGGGCGCCGGGTCCTCCGATCCGACGCTGAACAGCGGGTGGTGCCAGAACACCACGGTGCAGGGGCTGCGGTTGGCGGCCAGGTCCGCCGCCAGCCACTCGTACTGGGGCGTGCCCGGCGCGACCCGGTTGTAGTTGCTGGTGGAGTCGATGGCGATGAAGTGCCAGCCGTTGGCGTCGTAGCTGTAGTAGTGCGGGATGTTGTCCCAGTAGTTGAAGTAGCCGTCGGCCACGTTGCCGTTGTACTCGTGGTTGCCGACGACCGGGGTGGTGACGCCGCGGAGCCGGCCGTAGTAGGCCGTGGGGCCGCCGTACCAGTTCTTGAACTCGGTGAGGGTGCCCTCCTCGTACACGTCGCCCAGGTACAGGAACAGGTCCGGATTCCAGCCGACGATCGCGTTCGTCACGTTCTGGGCGTTGGTCTCGCCGCCGGCGCCGTCACCGACGGCGGCCACCACGAAGGGTTCCTGCGGACCGCGGGCGTTGACCGGCGGGACGGACCACTGCCGGGTGTTCGGCGGGGCGGTGGGGTTGCCGTTGGCGAAGGTGACGGTGATGACCGCCTCCGGGGTGACGTACCCGTCGCGCATCTTCGCCGCGACGCCGATCGTGTACGCGCCGTCGGCGAAGTCGGCCGAGGAGAGGGAGAACTGGTGCGGCGACTGGAAGTCGGTGAGCAGGTACTGACCGTCGATGAACCACTCGGTCTTGGCCACCCCGGGGCTCGTGCCGGCTGTCACGTTGACGGTCGCCGCCACGAGGGTGTCGCCCACGGCGGTGCTACCGGCCGACGGCTGGGTGAGGCAGAGCAGCACCGCGTATCCGGCGGGCGCGGTCGACGTGTGGCAGGTGGGGGAGGCGCTCTCCGCGCGACCGCTCTCGACCAGGGTCAGCCCGGCCGCGACGGTCACGGCGACGGCCGCCGACGCGACCCGCGGTCGGATCTTTCTGCCCAGCTTCATCGGAAGACCTCCAGCTTGTGTTCCCGCGATTCGGAATGAGAAGCGGAGCCACCGGCGCGGCGGTGCCGCACCCTCCCCAGGAGCCGATCGGCATCAGCGGTCGGCGGCGTCGTCGTCCGCGTCGGTGTCGTCCGGCCGGTCGCGCGGATCGCGGGCCGGGGAGCGACGTCGCCGCAGGAGCACCCCCAGCGGTAACGCCACGACCGCCGCGCCGGTGACGACGAGCGCACTGCCGCCGCTGAGCCCCCAGTGGCCGTCGCCCGGGTCGCTGCTGTCCGCCGGTACGTCCACGCGGGCCTGGGCGCCGAGCAGGCCGGCGAGGACGTTGATGTCGAGCGTGCCGAAGCGCTCGCTCGGCTCGATGTGGGTGTTCTCGCTGAACTCGTTCCAGCTGATCACTCCGATCGCATCCGGCTCGGACAGACGCGCCGCGGCGAAGGAGGCGCGCAGGGTTTGCCCCTCGCGACGGGGCACCTCCCGCCGGCCACCGACCAGGCGGGCGTCGAAGCCGGGTGTCACCGGGGCGATCCACAGGCCGCCGCGCTGGTGCACCGCCCGGGACATCGCCGCCAGCTTTTGGCCGCTGGCACCGGCCGTCGGGTCGACCGAGGACCAGTAGTAGGCCTGGCCGTCGAGCACCCCCTGGCTCGACTCCACGGCCTGGAGGCTCTTGGCGTTGCCGAGCACCAGCAGCTTCCCGCGTACGCCGCCGACCGTGGCCTGGATCTGGGCCGCCGTGAAGCGGTCGCTGCCGGTCCAGACGACCACCGGCCGGCCGAAGATGTCGAAGACCGGGTCGGTGGCGTACCGGGTCGCGAAGTACGACAGGTCGGTGCGGACGGTGTCGAAGGCCAGCGGCGTACGCGAGAAGTCGAGCCCCTGGTACACGATGCCCAGACGGAAGTGCTCCTCCCGGGCCACCTCGACCAGCTTGGCCAGGCGCTCGTCGAGCTGCGGCGTGTGCTTCCACGACACCAGGAACCCGTTGATGCCGACGGACTTCGCCATCCGCACATGCCGCCGCATGATCTCGACGTCGTCGCTGGAGTACCGACCGAGCAACGGGTAGTCGATCTTCGCGCGGTTCCAGGACGTCGGGTTGAACCAGATGTAGTAGTAGGCGAGGACCGGGACGGGCGCCGCCGACGGGTGCGGGGAGTCCTGGCCGACCTGGGCACGCGCGGCGTCCCCCGGCAGCAGCGCGCCGGCCAGCGCGGCGAGCACCACCAGCAGCGTGATCCCGGCGCCGAGCCGTTCCGGCCGCTGCTCCGCGGCGTCCCGGACCGGCTCCGGGCCGGCCGGGTCCCGCCGCGTCCGCAACCGCCGGCGATGCCTCGATCGGGAGCGTTGCCGGTCCCGGGTGCGGGTCGCCGCGACCCGGCCGGCCCGGCGCAGCCGGGCGAGCAGGTGCGGCCGTCCGAACAGCACCAGGCCGACGGCGACGGCCAGGACCGCGACTGTCACCAGGGCCAGGTCGGCCCGGCTGATCACGGTGAGCGTCACCTGCTGGTCCTTGCTGATGCTGACCGGCCGCCCGAACGAGACGCCACCGCCGAAGACCGTGATCGTGTACGTGCCGCGCGGCAGGTCTGGCACCACCGTCGTGCCGTCGCGGCCGAACGGCAGCCGCTGCACGCCCCCGTCGGCCCGGGTCAGCTCGATGCCCTTGCCGGCCTGCCGGGTGAAGAACATGTCGGTCGCGGTGAACGAGACCCGGAAGAAGAGCAACTGCACCACCCACGCCTGCTGCTCCCAGGGCACGAACTTCTGTCCGGCGCGGTTGACCACCGAGGTGCCGTCGACCATCGCGCTGTCGACCACGTAGTAGAGCTGTTTGGACACCAGCCCCTGCGGGCCCTGCTGGGTGCGGCTCTCGGCGACCCAGAGCGGTCGGGACAGCTCGGCGCCCGCCAGGTCGCGGATCTCGCCGGTGTTGCTGCGCAGGCGCATGGCGGTGACCCGGCCCGCCGGAACGTCCTTGCCGAACCGGTCGATGAAACTCCACGACACCAGCCGGCTCGTACGTACCCCCAGCTCCACGACCTTGCCGCGGCCGCCGGCGTCGAGGTTGCCGCGGAACCGGTCGAAGACAACCGTGCGATCCGGGCTGATCCGGGTCTGCGGCACGACGAGGCGCTTGTCCAGGCCGACGAAGTTGCGGACGCGGACCTGGATCCGACCCTTGGCGTCGGAGCGGGCCACCTGCCCGTCCACCTTGACCACCACGCCGGGAAGCGACGGCACCGTCTGCAGGCGCAGCGTTCCGGGCCGGGCCGGCCCGGGCCGCGCGCTGGCGGCGGTGGGCAGCACGACCACCGTGAGCACGGCCGCGAGCAGCGACATCAGGGCCGCCCGCACGATCCGCCGGGTCACGTCCATTGCCGCCGCCGGCGCGCCGCGACGCCGACCAGCGCCACCACCAGGCTGCCCGTGATCGCGTACGAGGCGTACACCGGGACCGGGTCCGGCCTGGTCACGACCGCGGGCTTGCGTTCGGTGCCGAGGAAGACCGCCGGCCGTGGTGGTCGGTCGAAGTCGAACGCGTCGAGGAACGTGCTGGCCTTGCCATCTCGCTCGGCCAGCGGTTTCAGCCGCCAGTTGACCTCGATGAACTTCAGCGCGGAGGTGAAGTCGAGGGTGGTGGAGTCCACGTAGCCCCGCCTCGCGTAGGGGCTCACCAGCAGAGCGGGCACCCGGAAGCCGTAGCCGTACCGGTCGACCTGCGGGGGCGGCACGTGGTCGTACCAGCCGCCCCAGTCGTCGTAGGACCACAGGAAGGCCGACGAGTTCCAGTTCGGTGAGCGCATCAGCTGCGTCAGCAGCGTACGGACGAGGGTCTGACCGGCCCGGACACTGCCGGGCGGGTGTTCGCTGTCACCGGCCGGGGCGATGAAGGAGACGGCGGGCAGTTGGCCTTTGGCGGCGTCCTCGTAGTACTGGTCCAGGTCGACGATCTTGCCGAACAGCCGGGGATCGTCGACGTAGCGCGCGTACGCGAGCAGCGGCACCCAGATCACCTGCGCCCCCCGGTCGACGTCCTCCTCGCTGGTGCGGGAGCGGTACGTGATCGTCGGGTCGTAGTTCTCCACGTAGAACTTCCAGCTGATCCCGGCGGCTTCCAACCGGTCGAAGATGGTGGGGATGTCGCCCCAGCCCCCCGGTGGAATCGACTCCGCCGGCCCGGTGGCGCCCGGGCTGCCCGTCACCCGGTACATGTGGTTGCGGATGCTGCCGGAGTTGGCGGAGCTGAAGAAGCGGTCGAACAGCACGTACTCGTCGGCGATGTTCCAGTAGTACGGCAGGTCGCGGTCGTCGTAGTAGGCCATCGCGAGCTTGCCGTTCTTGCCCTGCGTGCTCACCCCCTCGACGAAGCCGTCCATCCGGCCGTCGTGGTACTGCACGCGGAAGGCCTCGGCGGAGTGGTCGAGGTCGAGGCTGCCCAACTCGCCCAGGTGGAACGGCCGGACGCAGGGTTCGGCCTGGCCCCGGCGGACCGGCATGCAGGTGCCGGCCGGGATGCCGTCGACGCCGGGCCGGGTGCCGAAGTAGTTGTCGAAGGTGTGGTTCTCCTGCATCAGGAAGACGAAGTGGTCGATCGGCGTGGTGGGGCTCGGCCCGGGCACGGCCCGGGGTGCGGCGTGCGCGACCGCGGCCGGATCGGCGAGCGCCAGCAGGCCGGCGATCAGCAGCGCGCGGGCCACCAGGCGGCCGGCGCGGCGGCGCGGGGGAGTGGGGTCGGTCATGGACGCACCTCGTAGATGATGATCACCGGCACCGGGACGCGGGCCCCCGTGCGGTCGGTCCCGTCGACGTACTCGGTGTGCACGACGCGACCGTGGTAACGGCGGGTCAGGACCATCAGCCGCTCGGCGAAGAAGGCCGAGCGCCCGGCGGAGAAGGAGTCCCACACGACGTACTGCAGCTCGTTGTTGCGCAGCCACCGGTCCGGGTTGGGCAGCGGCTCGTACGCCGGGTTACGCCGCAGCGGGTTCGGGCTGACCGAGAGCCCGTAGCTGCGGCGGTGGCCGTAGTACTGGATGATGTTGGCCATCGACGGGCCGAGGGTGAGCACCACCGACCCCTTCGGCGTGTTCGCGGCCAGCCATCGGCCGGCCTCCCGGCCGCCCGGCACCCCGCCGGAGCCGGCGAGGAAGGTGGCGTTGTCGGCCCGGTTGACCGCGTTCCAGCTGGGGACGAGCAGGCTCAGGGCGACCACCGCGACCAGCGCGGCCCGCACGGCACGGGTCGCTCCGGCGTCCCTTGGCCGGTCGGCCCGGCGGAGCAAACGGCGGATCCGCTCCGGCACCGGCATTCCGGTCAGCGCCCGCGCAGCGAGCACCGCGACGGGCGCCGCGGCGGGCAGCAGGTACTGGAAACCCTTGACCGGCCACAGTTGGAAGAACACCACCGGCGCGGCGATCCACGACAGCAGCAGCGTCTCCCGCCAGGAGCGGTGCCGGCGTAACCACCACAGGCCACCGACGGCCGCCGCCACCACGAGCAGCCCCATCGCCGCCGGCACGGTCTCGGCGTAGAAGCCCATCGAGTGGTTGGGGCGCCGGAACAGCTGCCAGACCAGATAGCTCTTCCCGGTCTGGCTGCGCCCGGCCAGCGCCTGCGAGACCGGGTGCGTCAGGAAGACCGCCAGCATCGCGGCGACGGCGAGCACCGACAGCCGTACCGGCCGGCGCACCATCGGGGTCAGCGCCAGGAACGCGTAGACCCCACCGGCCATGACGACGCTCGTCTCCTTCGTCAGCATCGTCACGCCCAGCATGGCGCCGGTCGCGACGTACCAGAGCACCTGCTGACCCTGGACGAACCGCACCAGGCAGTACAGGGTGAGCGTCGCGAACAGGACCATGGGTCCGTCGAGGAGGACCTGACGGGTGACGATCACGTGGTACGGCATCACCGCGACGAACAGCGCCGCGACCAGCCCCACCCGCCGGCCGTACAGGCGGGCGCCCAGCAGGTGGACGGCGAGCACCGTCGCCACACCCAGCGTCGCGACGACCACCCGCCCGGCCACGTCCACCTCGCCGGTACGGAAGAACGGCGACAGGAGGGTCTGGAAGAGCATCGGATGGGCGCGGAACACCGGAAAGAACGGCGTGTAGTTGGGGTTGCCGGCGAGCGAGGCGGCCTGCCCGGCGTAGACGGCCTCGTCGCTGTTGAAGCCGAGGGCATCCAACTGCCACACCCGCAGGAACAACGCCAGCGCCGCGATGCCGACGAGGGCAGCGGGTACCGCCCACCGGCGCCACCCGCGTTCCCGGCCGGTGTTACGGGAGTCCGGGGTCGCCTCGGACGACGAGCCGACGGCGTGGAGCACGACCGTCGCGACGCGACGGTCGTGCTCCACCTCCTCGACCGGGGAGCGGGTCACGCTCACGCGCGAACTCCGCTCGGGGCCAGTGTCCCACCCCACCTCGGCCAGGCCGGCAGGACCACCTGCTCCGGAACGGACAGGTCACCCCGTTCGGCCTGCAACAGGCGCGGGATCTCGTCCGCCCAGCCGAACCTGTCCGAGGCCAGCACGCGGCTGCGGACGTGGGACAGGAACCCGGTGAGGATCTCCCGCTCCCGTTGGCGAAGCTGCGCGTAGCCCTGCCCGCCGATGGTGATCGCCGGCGCCAGGTAGCGGAAGGGCGGGAACCCGTACGCGTCGTCGGTGTTCTGGATCATCCGCTCCAGCGTCTCGTCCTTGCCGAGATCGCTGAGCCGCGGCGTGCCGCGCTCGATGATGAACAGCTCGGCCACCCGCGTGCTGGTGCCGATGCGGCAGGGCACCAGCCGGTCCACGCTGTACTTGGGCGGTGGGACGAGCCGCTGGGTGATCGCGTTGATGCCCATGATCGGCACGTTGAACCGGCTCAGCGCGAGCGCCAGCGAGCGGCCGCCCTTGGAGTGCAGCCGGCTCTGGAACTGCAGCCGGCGCCACTCGGCCGGGGTCAGATCCTGGGCCTGCACGGCGCGCAGCGTGTGCGCGCTGATGGTCAGCGGCTTCGGGAAGCACATCGCGACACCGTCGGGGCTGATCAGGGTCATGTCGTCGGAGAGGAAGTGCCCGCCGTGGTCGCGCAGCAGGCGCAGCACGGTGGCGGTCTTGCCGGTGTCGGTGAGGGCGGAGAGCATCACCCCGACGCCGTCGAGGTTGACGCACGCCGAGTGCAGGAGCATGTGGCCCCGGGAGACGAGCACGAACCGCAGCAGCGCCTCGATGATGTTGGTGTAGACCACGTGTGGCGACCGCGCCAACAGCGGCCCGACCTGGATGTCGATCGGCGAGCCGAGCCGGACCCGGAAGTTCGCGCCCAACCGCCCCAGGTGCTCCTCGTACCGCAGGACCGACTCGTTGGCGTACTCCGTCAGGGCGGCCCGCCGTCGAGGCCCACGACCCCCGACGTCACTCACCCGTACGGCGATGTCGACGTCCGGGTCCGCGACCCACTGGGCTCGGAAGAACTCCAGTTCAGGCAGCATGATCTGGGAACCGATGGTGACCACGCCGGCCACGTCGTACCGGTACTTGAGGTACTGGTACCGCTTGCGGGAGGGGGCGGCGGCGGCCTCGGGCGCACGCAGGTTGACGAGCATCCGGACCGGGTCGCGCCGGCCGGCGCGTTCGGCGGAGTAGATGACCCGGTCGCTGATCAGGAACCGGACGAGGAAGAGGGCGACCAGCGTCAGGGCGTTCGCCGTCAGGATCCCGACGCCGGCCCAGATCAGGGCCTGCAGCGCCGGTAGGCGCAACAGGAGCAGCAGGTTGTTCAGCAGCAGGAAGCGGCCCGCGCGGGCGGCCCACGAGCCCTGCCGGTTACGCCGGTAGATGATCAGGTCCACGAGGGCGAAGTTCCACGCGGTCGACAGTTGGGTCGCCAGCGCGGCACCGAGCAGGTGATGCAGGCCGGCCGGCTCGTAGAAGATCCACAGGGCGGCCGTGTTCACCACCATCCCGGACAGCCCGACCAGCCCGAAGGCGACCATCCGGGCCAGCTCCCGCAGCCGGTCGCCGGCCCCCGCGGGGCGCTCGCGCATCTGGCCGACCAGCCGCTGGCTGCGCAACCGCCCCAGGTGCCGCAGGAAGGTCAGCCCCTCCCGTACCGATGCCTTGGAGCGGCCGGCGTGCCGGTGCGCCATCTCGTAGGCGACCTCGGCGACCCGGGCGCCGGGGTGGCGGACGAGCAGATCCAGCAGCACCTTGAAGCCGATCGGGTTCATCCGGTCGAGGTCGACGGCGGCCCGGCGGAAGGCGAACAGGCCGCTCATCGGATCCGTGATCGTGGTCAGCCGGCGCGGGAACAGGCTCTTCGCCAGCCGGGTCGCCCACGACGAGGTGGCCGCGCGGGCGCTGCCCCCCAGCCCTTCGCTGGAGCCCTCCCCGGCGTACCGGGTACCGATCACCACGTCCACGTCGTGCCGCATCGCGACGGCCGCCAGCCGGCCGGCCGATTCCGGCGGGTGCTGCAGGTCCGCGTCCATCACCAGGACCCACTCGCCGCGGGCGTGTCGCGCGCCGAGCACCACGGCGCTGCTCAGCCCGCCGGTGCGGGCGTTCGGCGGCCGGTGCAGCAGGCGCACGGCAACCGGGGCGTCGGCCGCGTGTCGGGTCAGGACGTCCACCGTGTCGTCGTCGCTGTCGTCCACCACGATGATCTCGGCGCCGAGCGGTGCGAGCGCCGGACCCAGCCGGGACAGCAGCGCGGGAACGTTCTCCGCCTCGTTGCGGGTCGGTACGACCACGCTCAACCGAACCGGCTGGTCCGGTCCAGGCCGGCGCAGGTAGTGGGGTGCCAGGTGCCGGCCGGAGCCGTTCTGGCGCGATCGGAGATCGCTGTCCGGATTCCCGGCCTCCTCCTCGTTCCCGGCAGTCGACGGTGCCTTCGCGACGTCGGTCATTCGACCCTCCAGCAGTGGCGGTTCCGGGCATTGACGGGCCGCCGAAAAGATGGCGCGGAAAACGGCGACGGAAGCCAGTCGAACGGAAAGAATGCGCCGGACCAGGTCGGTCTGGACGCGATGGAAATGGCGGGGTGGCTGCGGTGCGTCAGACCTTACGAACGCGAACGCGAGGTGTCTAACAGTTGAACAGTCAAGAAACCGACAGGGGCCCGGCCGCAACTCTGGCCGTTCGGGCACCGCGTCCACGGGCGTTTCGCGCGTCCCCGCAACGCCTTTGTCGCGCTGCGTGATCGATCAGCAGGGGCAATGACAGGCTGCCGTCGACGGCTGAAGGCAACCTGAAATCAAGCTGAAAACCTTTCCGGGTAACGAAGCAACGCAATGCGGCGGCCCGAGCGGACGGCCGCGGTGCTGCCATTTGGGTTCACGGACAGCGACGGCCTGGCGAATTGATTCAGCGGAACCGGGTGGCCGTTCGGGCGAACACGTCCCACCGAATAACGCGGTACCTGTCCACCGGGTCCGGAGGCAATTCTCCCCGAACGGTTCGCGATGCCCGCCGATTCGCCGCTGCATTCGATATCCGAGCAGGCCATTGCGGACACGGCCGCTCGGCGTGGGGCGGGCACCTGATCGGCGCGACCGCGCCTGCGTCCGGTCGGCGGACCCGTCCGAGTGGTCGGCAAGGGTGTCGAGGGCGCGGACCCTGCCGCCCACCGCCGGATGGCAGCGGCGTCCCTTCCACCGGGAGAGACCGTGAACCACTCAGGCAGGTCCGGCCGCGCGAGCTCTCGCGGTGCGGGCGGGTCGGCTGGTCCCGCGGCGGGGCGCACCGGGTAGGTTGCCGGCATGGCGGAGGCGGTGACCGGTAGGGTCGTGGAGATCTGGACCGACGGGGCGTGCAGCGGCAACCCCGGGCCCGGCGGCTGGGGCGCGGTGCTGCGCTGGGGCGGGCACGAGCGGGAACTCTGCGGTGGCGAGGCGACGCCGACCACCAACAACCGGATGGAGCTGACCGCCGCGATCCGCGCGCTGGAGAGCCTGACCCGGCCGGTCACCGTCCAGCTGCACACCGACAGCACGTACGTCCGCAACGGCATCACCGGCTGGCTGGCGGGCTGGAAGCGCAACGGCTGGGTGACCGCGGCGAAGCAGCCGGTCAAGAACGCCGACCTGTGGCAGCGGCTGGAGGCCGCCTGCGCCCGGCACGAGGTGACCTGGCTGTGGGTGAAGGGCCACAACGGACACCCGGAGAACGAACGGGCCGACGCCCTCGCGAACCGGGGGATGGCCGAGGCGCGGGCCGGGGCGGTGGCCGCCCGCTGACCGGCCGGGGCGGGTCGAACCCGATCCGGCGCTCCGGGTCACTCCTCCTCTTCGGTCGGGTACCCCTCGACGGCCGGGTCGCTGGTGCCGGACACGTCGGCGACGTCGTAGCCGGCCCGGCTCGTCTCCCGGGCGGGGCGGGCCTCCTCGGCCGGCAGGTCGGCGAAGTCGTCGCCGGTGTCGTCGGTGGTGTGCAGGGACTCGCCCGGCGGGCGCAGCGACGCCTCGTACGCGGTGGCGCCGTCGGGCTCGTCGGTGGTTGCGCGACCGAAGGACTCTTCACTCGTCATGTGGCACTCCTGCCCAGGTGCGCCGGGGGCAAACGCCCGCTCAGCGGGGAGCGTCGGGGTGCGTCGGCATGCTCGAACCGCCCGAACTGCTGCCCGACGCGCCGCCGGCCATCCCCGATCCGTCGTCCTCGGTCACCTCGTCCGGCTTCGGCGCGCCCGGCTCCGGCGCGGGCACGTCGGTGTCCGCCTCGACCTGCACCAGCCGGGCCTGGCCGGCCTCGTCCTCGGCGTGCGCCGGGTCCACCGGCTGTTCGCCCTGCCGTGACCGATATCCCACCCGTCCGCCTCCCGTCCGTGCCTCGCCGCGGTGTCGCCTACCCGGGCCGGCCGCCACGAAACGTGCCGGGCCGGGTGATCGACCCCGGCCTGCGGCTTCTCGGGGCCCCCAGCCGCCCGGACACTCCGCTCTGCCGCAACCCGAGTCGATCACCGGCGGCCCGGTCGGGCGGGGCACATCAGCGCCTGCGGTGACCCGCCGACCGGCCGGTGGAGGATCGCCCGGACGGCGAGGGGCCACCGGACCGCCGGACCGGGGTGACGGTGAGCGACCAGTGCGTCGGGCGGCGCAGCCTGGGTGGCAGGACGGTCTGGTGGTCGCCGCGGGCCGAGTCGAGCTGGGACTGGTGCAGGAAGAGGCAGCGCCGGAGGTCGGCCCCGCGCAGGTCCGCGCCGCGCAGGTCCGCGCCGGTCAGGTCGGCGGCGCCGAGGTCCACCCCGCGCAGGTCCGCGCCGATCAGGCAGGCCCCCCGCAGGTTCGCCCCGGACAGGCCGGCCCGGCGCAGGTCCGCCCCGATCAGCACCGCCCCGCGTCGGTCCACGCCCGGCCGGCCGGCCCGCGCCTGTTCGCCGGCCTGGGACAGCAGCCGGTTGACCCGGTCCCGGTGGGCGTCCACGTCGACGGCGAGCAGCTCGTCCGGGGTGCCGTCGGTGAGCCGCCCGGTCTCCGCCAGGGCGGCGGCCAGGTCGTCCCGCAGCTGGCCGGCCGGGGTCAGCGCCAGCGCCTCGGTCAGGTACCAGAGCAGCTCGTGCAGCGGCCGCATCACCGCGAAGGCGTCGAACATCCGCCGAGCAGTGGCCGGGTCGTCGCGCCAGTCCCGCCCGCCGAACGTGCCCTGCGCCAGGTGCTGGCCCGCGCCGAAGCAGTCGAAGACCGTGCAGCCGGGGAAGCCGCGCCGCCGCAGGTCCTGATGGATGCCGCAGCGGGAGTCGGCACCCAGGTTCGGGCAGGGCTGCCCGGCCGGCTTGTCGATCGCGAAGTCGGCGGAGGCGGCGAACGCCGGCGCGACGCAGCAGATCCCGAAGCAGCGCGAACAGTCGGCGGCCAGTTCGTGATCGGCACCGGCCTGCGGCCCGCGCTCCACCGCCTCCGACACGCCTACCCCCGTCCCTGCCGCTGGGCGCGCAGGTCGCGCGTCCGGCTCCCATTCTCCGCCCCCACCGGCGCGCCCGGCCAGCGGGTGGCACCGGGACCGCCGCTTTCCCCTCGGCGGCGTCGCCCGGCTCCGTATCGTGACGGTGACCGGAGGGGGCGGCGGGATGGACGAGGACGCGCGGGAGCAGGCCCTGCTCACCGCCCTCACCACGGAGCATTTCGTGCTCCAGACCTCGCGCAGCGCCACCATCGCCGAATCGGTCGGCCGGGCGACCGTCTTCCTGTCGACGCTCTCCGCCGCGCTGATCGGGCTGGGATTCGTCTCCAGCGGCAGCCACCTGCTGCGGCCGTACCTCGGCGCGGTGCTGCCGACCCTCATCGTCACCGGGTTGCTCACCTTCGCCCGACTGGCGCAGAACATGGTGGAGAACTCGCTGGACCTGCAGCGGATCCAGCAGATCCGGGCCTACTACCACCGACGGCTCGTCAGGGACGAGGACTTCTTCGCCGACGCGGTGTCGGGCGGGAGCGGCCCGCAGGAGGCCTGGGCGGCGGTGGGCGCCCGTCCCGGCCGCCGACACCTGCTGCTGACCGCCGCCGCGCTGGTCGGCGTGGTCACCGCCTTGCTGCTCGGGCTCGGCG
Organism: Micromonospora yasonensis; assembly: GCF_026013475.1. Classification (GTDB taxonomy): domain Bacteria; phylum Actinomycetota; class Actinomycetes; order Mycobacteriales; family Micromonosporaceae; genus Micromonospora; species Micromonospora yasonensis. The sequence goes on from NZ_JAPDPH010000103.1 coordinate 18,976, forward strand.
TGACGCTGCTCGTCGGGCTGGGCGGGATGTCGGCCGGTCCGGCCATCGCGCTCGGCGTGGTGGTGGCGCTGGCGGCGTTCGCCGCCGCGATCGCGTACCTCGACCGGATCTCCGTCTCGTTGAACCGCTGAGCCGGGTGCGGCGCCCGCACCTGGCGGCCGCCGGCGGCGGGCGGCCCAGGGCGGGAATGCCCGAACGGTTGACAACCGGAGCGACACCCCGGTCCCGCGCATTTCTGATCCGGTGGCACAACCGTCGGGAAGGATGACAACCGAATCGGTCCGTTATTGCAGCGAGTCATTCGGTAAACCAGATCGTTGTCAATGCGCGACAACCTATTCGGCCGTTACCGTAACGATTCAATTCGCGGTCCGTCGCCGGTTTACCGTCGGGTGGAAGGACGTATTCGTCGCCGGCGGGAGGACCCCTCATGAGCGACCTGTCCCATCCCCCGTCCCTGACCGCGGCGGGTGAGCCGGCGGCCCCGGACCCGGCAGTCGCGGCCGAACTCCCGGCTACGGCCGCCAGCCGGTCGGAGATCATCGGCCGGTCGCCCAACCAGCTCGCCTGGCTACGGCTCAAGCGGGACCGGACCGCCCGGATCAGCGCACTGACCCTGCTCGCCGCCGCGGTCGTCGCGCTCGGTGCGCCGCTGCTCGGCTGGCTCACCGGGATCGACCCGACGGACAAGTTCGTCGATCGGCTCAACGATTTCGGAATGCCCGTCGGATACGCGGGTGGCATCAGTCCCGACCACTGGCTCGGTCTCGAACCGGGCAGCGGACGGGACATCCTGCTGCAGTTGGTCTACGGCCTCCGTACGTCATTGTTCATCGCGTTCGCCTCAGCCCTGCTGGCATCTTTCGTCGGCGTGGCGGTGGGCGTGGTGGCCGGGTGGGCCCGGGGCTGGCTGGACAGCGTGGTGAATTGGCTGATCGACCTCACCCTCGCGTTTCCGTTCCTCATTTTCGCCCTCGCGGTGATCCCGATCCTCGAGGACCGCTTCTACTCCGACCGGGAGGCCCCGTCGCCGGCCTTCCGGGTCGCCCTGATCATCGCCACCTTCGGCCTGTTCAGCTGGACGTACACCGCGCGGCTGGTCCGCGGCCAGGTGATCTCCCTGCGCGAGCGGGAGTTCGTCGAGGCCGCCCGTGCCGCCGGCGCCGGCACCGGGCACATCCTCTTCCGGCAGCTGCTGCCGAACATCTGGGCGCCGATCCTGGTCACCGTCTCGCTGAACGTGCCGCAGTTCATCGCCATCGAGGCCGCCCTGGCCTTCGTCAACGTCGGCGTCACCGAACCCACGCCCGACCTCGGCCGGATGATCTACAACAGCATCGGCTACGTGGCCAGCGACCCCTGGTACACCCTGTTCCCCGGATTGACGATCTTCCTGCTGGTCCTGGCGTTCAACCTCTTCGGTGACGCCCTGCGCGACTCGCTGGATCCCCGGTCGACCCGGTAACCCCCGGTCATCTAGACGCCCGGGCGGCGGGGGCCGCCGGGCGGAAGGGAGCACATCGTGCGAGCACGAACCCGGACACTGACCGGTGTCCTCGCCGCGGCGCTGGTCGCCGCCGGTTGCAGCCCCACCACCGACGGCGGAGGCGGCGGCGACGAGAAGACGAAGACCCAGACCGGCTCGATCTCCTACGAGGCGGCCGACAACCAGGGCCCGGCGAAGGCGGTCGACGGGGCCACCAAGGGCGGGACGCTCACCGTCATGCAGGTCTCTGACTTCGAGCACCTGGACCCGGCCCGCAACTACGTCAACCGGCAACAGCTCACCGGCGGGCTGCTCTACCGGTCGCTCAACGGCTACAAGGAGGACGGCAGCGGCAAGCTGCTGCTCGTCGGCGACCTGGCCACCAACCCCGGCAAGGACGTCAACTCCGACTGCAAGGTCTGGGAGTTCACCCTGCGCGACGGGGTGAAGTACGAGGACGGCTCCCCGGTGACCAGCAAGGACGTCGCGTACGGGATCGCCCGCTCCTTCGCGCCGAGTCTCAACGAGGGCCCGCACTACATCCAGCAGTGGCTCTACCCGGGCGGCGCGTACAACGCCCAGTACAAGGGCCCGTACGACGGGGGCAAGCCCGCGCCGGACGGTGTCGAGACGCCCGACGACCGGACCATCCGGTTCACCTTCCCGGAGGCGCACTGCGACATGCCGTACGCCGCGGCGCTGCCCACCAGCGCCCCGGTGCCGGCCGCCAAGGACACCCGGGCCCAGTACGACCTGCGGCCATTCTCGTCCGGGCCGTACCGGGTGAAGTCGTACCAGCGGGACGTGGCGCTGGAGCTGGAGCGCAACCCGCACTGGGACCCGAAGACCGATCCGCTGCGCAACGCGTACCCGGACGGGTTCCGAATCACCTTCGGGCTGGAGCAGGCGCAGATCGCCGAGCGCCTCGTCGCCGACGCCCCGGCCGACCAGGCGTCGATCACCTGGGAGGATGTGCCGCCCGCGGTGCTGCCCCGGACCACCTCCGGTGCCGTCGCCGAACGCGTCGTCAAGGGCCCGACCCAGTACACGTGGGTGCTGAGCATCAACACCCAGCGGGTCACCGACGTCAACGTCCGCAAGGCGCTGAACTATGCGGTCGACAAGGACGCCGTGCTCAAGGCGATCGGCGGGCAGGCGGCCGGCACGCCGGCAACCACCCTGATGTCACCCACCACAGCCGGCTGGAAGAAGTACGACGTCTTCAACGCCCCGCTGACCGGTGACAAGCAGAAGGTTCAGGAACTGCTCGGCGGAAAGTCACCGTCGTTGGTGCTGGCCCACGTCAACACCGAGCTGCGCACCCAGCAGGCCGAGGCGCTGCGGAAGAACCTCACCGACATGGGCTTCAAGATCACCATGAAGTCGATCGAACAGTCCAGCTACTACGACGAGATCGGGCGGAAGAACAACCCGTACGACCTGTACATCAGCGGCTGGGGTTCGGACTGGCCGACCGGAGCGGCCATCATCCCGCCGCTGTACGACGGGCGGGAGATCGTCGCGGAGGGGAACAACAACCTCTCCTACCTCGACGATCCGGCGACCAGCGCCGAGATCGACCGGGTCCGGAAACTGTCCGCCGCCGAGCAGGACGCCGCCTGGATGGAACTGGACGAGAAGATAATGCGGGACCTGGTGCCGGTGGTCCCGTGCTACTACGACGCCGCGTACGAGCTGCGCGGCTCGAAGGTCGGCAACGCCTTCCTCAGCGACGCCTTCGGCGCGATGCAGGTCAACAACATCTTCGTGAAGCAGTAGCGTCCGGGTGGGGAACGGCTGCCCGGCCGTTCCCCACCCCGGTCCAACCGGGGAGGTGGAATCCGTGTTCCGTTTCGTGGTCCGGCGGCTGCTCGTCGCCGGCGTGACCCTCGCCGTGATCAGCCTGGTCACCTTCGGTCTCTTCTTCGCCGTGCCGAGCAGCCCGGCCAAGGTGATGTGCGGCAAGAACTGCACCGCAGAGGACATCGCGCAGGTCGAGCAGCGGCTCGGCATCGACCAGCCGTTGCCCCGCCAGTACGCGGACTTCGTCAAGGGACTCGCCGTCGGCCGCACGTACGGCTCGGGAGACTTTCGCCAGGACTGTCCGGCGCCCTGCCTCGGCTACTCGTTCCGCAACAACCAGCCCGTCACCGAGATCATCACCCAGCGCGCGCCGGTGACGTTCAGCATCGTCCTCGGCGGGGCGGTGCTTTGGCTCACCCTGGGCATCTCCCTGGGCATGGTGTCGGCGTTGCGCCGCGGGACGGTCCTGGACCGGGCCGCGATCGGCATCACCCTGGCCGGGGCGTCCATGCAGGTCTACTTCTTCGGCCTGATCCTGCTCTACCTGCTGGTGTACGCCACCGGGCTGCTGCCGTTCCCCAGCTACACCCCGCTGACCGAGAACCCGGCCCGCTGGGCGGTGGGGCTGCTGCTGCCCTGGATGACGCTCGGCTTCCTCAACTCGGCCCTGTACGCCCGGCTGTCCCGGGCCCAGATGCTCGAGACGCTGTCCGAGGACTTCGTACGTACCGCCCGGGCGAAGGGAATGCCGGCGCGACAGGTGCACGTCCGCCACGCCCTACGGGCGGCGATCACCCCGATCGTCACCATCGCCGGCCTGGACATCGGGACCAGTCTCGGCGGCACGTTCATCACCGAGACCATCTTCGGCCTCCAGGGGCTGGGCAAGGCCACGGTGGAGGCGGTGCAGTTCCTCAACCTGCCGGTGGTCATGGCCACCGTGCTGCTGGCCGCGGTCTTCATCGTGGTCGCCAACATCGTGGTCGACGTGCTCTACGCGGTCATCGATCCGCGGGTCCGGCTGAACTGACGGGAGGGATCGACATGGTGCAGCTTCCGGGACCGCGCGCGGGTGCGGGCCCCTATCTGCGGGTCAGGGATCTGGGGGTGCGGTTCGACACCGAGGACGGTGTGGTCCGGGCGGTGGACGGGGTGTCGTTCTCGGTGGAGCGCGGGCGCACCCTCGGCATCGTGGGGGAGTCGGGGTCGGGCAAGAGCGTGACGTCGCTGGCGATCCTGGGTTTGCACAGCGCCAAGCGGGCCACCATCACCGGGGAGATCGCCGTGGGTGGCCGTCAGGTGGTCGGCCTGG
>NZ_JAPDPH010000104.1 GCF_026013475.1 Micromonospora yasonensis
CGCGCCGAAGGACACCACCCCGCCGACCGTGACCGCGTCGGTGACCGGCCAGAAGGACGCCAACGGCGCGTACGTGGGCGGCGCGACGGTGACCCTCTCGGCGTCGGACAGCGGTTCGGGCGTGGACCGGATCGAGTACTCCCTCGACGGGCAGCCCTACGCCACGTACACCGCGCCGGTCACGGTCAACCAGGTCGGCCAGCACACGGTCAGTTACCGGGCCACCGACAAGGCCGGCAACACCTCGTCGCCGCAGGCCGCGTCGTTCACGGTCGTCGACCCGCCCGCCCCGGACACCACCCCGCCGACCGCCAGCGCCGCCATCACCGGGCAGCTCGACGACAACGGGGCGTACGTGGGCAGCGCCACGGTGACCCTGACCGCCGCCGACAGCGGCTCGGGCGTGGACCGGATCGAGTACTCCCTCGACGGGCAGTCCTACGCCCGCTACACCGCGCCGGTCACCGTCGACCGGGCGGGCCAGCACATGCTGAGCTACCGGGCCACCGACAAGGCCGGCAACACCTCCGGCACCGCCTCGGTCACCTTCACGGTGGTGGCCAGCGGACCGCAGCCCGAGTGCGTGAAGGACACCCGGCCGACCGTCTGGGTCGGCACCATCGACAGCGGCGTGCCGAACCGGGTGGTCCAGGGCGACTGCACCATCAACGACGTCATCGACGAGGATCGGGACTGGCCCAACCACGGCGACTTCGTCTCGTACGTGGGCGACGTCGGTGAGCACCTGCACCACCTCGGCCTCATCACCCATCAGGAGCACGGCAAGCTGGTCAGCGCCGCCGGCCGGTCCGGCGTGGGCAAGCCGGTGGGCAAGGACGGCTACCAGCCGATCCTCGACTCCACGGCCGCGTCCTTCGGCCGCTGGCAGCACGTCGGCGCGGGCGGCTTCAACCGCAACGCCGACGGGTCGGTCACCAGCAAGGCGGTGCCCGGGCTCGGCATGCTCTGGTACCCGGTCTCCGCGTACGGCGACTTCTCGCTGAAGCTGCAGTGGCGCGACGACGCTCCGGGTGACGGCCGGGCCAACAGCGGCGTCTTCGTCCGCTTCCCGGACGTGCGGAACCACCCGGCCGAGTCCCGCCCCGAGTGGGTGGCCATCAAGTACGGCCATGAGCTGCAGATCCTCGACCGGCCGGACGGCGACCAGTACAAGAGCGGCTCGGTGTACGGCTTCGACCGGGTCGACCTGGCCGGCGCCGGCGTCACCCCCAAGGGCACCTGGAACGACTACGAGATCCGGGTGGTCGGCCAGCACTACTCCGTCTTCCGCAACGGAAAGCTGATCAACGAGTACGTCAACACCCCCGACGCCGTCTTCAGCCCGCCCCGCGCGGACGACCCGGGCGGCGCGGGCCGGCAGAGCGCCAGCGGATACGTCGGCCTGCAGAACCACGGCACCGGTGACGTCATCAGCTTCCGGAACGTACGGATCGCCCCGCTGACCGCCTGCTGTGCGGGCGGCGCCGGGGACACCTGCTGCTGAGCGAGCGAAAGGGACACATCATGGCAAGACACAGGATCGACCGCCGGACTTTGCTGCGCGGTCTCGCCGGCTCCACGGTCGCGGTCAGCGCGGCCAGCCTGGCCGGCGCGCTGCCGGCCGGGGCCGACCAGGGGGGCCAGGGCAAGCTCATCCCGCAGGGACACGTGGGCATCCAGCTCTACAGCGTCCGGGACAAGATCACCCAGATCGGCTTCGCCGCCGTCTTCGAGGAGCTGTCCCGGATCGGCTACCGGGAGGTGGAGTTCGCCGGCTACACCCAGGGTTCGGTCGGCGCCATCACCCCGGAGCAGATCCGCCAACTGCTCGACGACAACGGGCTGAAGGCGGCCGGCAGCCACCGGGGGCTGCGGGACTTCCGCACCAACCTGGAGTGGGAGCTGGACGTCGCCGAGATCCTCGGCATGCCGGCCATTGGCACCGCGGAGGCGCCCACCGGCAACCGGACCATCGCCGGCTACCAGGCGGCCGCCGCCGAGTTCAACGCCTGGGGCGAGGCCGCGACCGCCCGGGGCCTGAAGCTCTACCAGCACAACCACACCGTCGAGTTCGCCTTCGCCACGGACCGCCCGGACGTCAGGCTGTACGACCTCTTCCTGGAGCTGACCGACCCCCGGTACGTGTTCCTGGAGATGGACATCCTGTGGGCGTACGGCGGGGCGCGGAAGTACCCGGGCTTCCGGCCGGTCGACTACGTCAACGCCCACCCGCACCGCTACCCGCTGTTCCACGTCAAGGACGGCGTGCCGTTCGCGAACCCGCAGCAGGGCAACTCCTACGCCGACGTGGAGTTCGGCGCGGGCGTGATCCCGTTCGCCGAGTTCTTCGGCGAGCTCAAGGGCCGGGGCCGCTTCGAGTTCCTCTGGGAGCAGGACTCCGCGCCGGGCGCTCAGCCCAGCCCGCCCGGCTCGCTCGGCGCGGCCGAGCGCAGCTACCAGCGCATGATCGACCTGCGGGGTGCCCGATGAGCGCCTGGCGGCTGGTGGAGGACCCGGCTCCCGAGCCGGCGGCCGGGTCCGCCGAGCCGGCGCAGGCCCGGCCGGAGCGGCCGCGTACCGGTGCCCGGCGGATCCTGGTGGTCGCGGCGGTCGTGCTGCTCACCCTGGTCGGCGCCGGCGGGTTCGCCGCCGCGCGGACCGGGATGTTCGCCGAGCGTCCGGACGGCTGCGTCAAGCCGGACCGCAGCATCCAGCTGTACGCGGTGGAACTGCCCAAGGACGGCACGCAGATCCGGCTCGGCTACGGCCTCACCCCGGAGACCGCCTCCTACCCGGGTCCGCTGATGGAGATGATGGAGGGGGAGTGCCTGGCCATCACCCTGCACAACATGGTGCCCGAGGCCACGCTGGCGGCGCTGCGCACCAACCCGGACCACCCGCTGGGGGTCTCCCTGCACGTGCACGGGGTCAAGTACACCCAGGACTCCGACGGCACCGTGCAGAGCGGCTCGTACGTGCCGTCGGGCGGCTCCCGTACCTACACCTGGTACGCGCAGCCGCGGAACAACAAGACCGGGGCGCAGGGCACCGCCGGCTACTGGTGGTACCACGACCACGTGGTGGGTGGCCCGCACGGCACCCAGGGGCTCTCCTCCGGCCTCTTCGGCGGCCTGGTGGTACGCCGGCCCGGCGACCCGAAGCCGGACCGGACCTACACGGTGGTCTTCGGTGACCGGCAGAGCATCAACCTGCGCCGCGGCACCGCCACCGACACCTGCACCGAGGTGAACCCGCAGCCGGGCCCGAGCTGCCTGGTCGCCCGCAAGGGGGAACGGGTGGAGTTCGTGGTGGTCGGCATCGGCAACGACATGCACACCTTCCACCTGCACGGGCATTCCTGGGCGGCCACCCGGACCGGGACGGTGCCCAACGGGCAGCCGTTCGCCGACACCATCCCGGTCATCGACAACAAGACGCTCGGCCCGGGCGATTCGTTCGGGCTCAGCGTGGTCGCCGGCGACTCGGTCGGCCCGGGGCACTGGATGCTGCACTGCCACATGCAGTTCCACTCCGACGCCGGGATGTCGACGATGCTGCACGTCCTGGACGAGAACGGGAACATGCCGCCCGGCATGGACCACCAGCACGGCGCCGCCGCCCCCGCGGCCGCCGCGGCTCCCGCCCCCGACGGCGACACCCACCAGCACAACTGACGAATCCGGGGCTGCCGGCCTCAACGGCGAGGACCGGCAGCCACCGGACCACCACCACCCGCACCACGCACCGGCCACCCGCCCACGGGGGGCGCCGGTGGACGCGTACGCCCTCGTCCGGTGAGCGCCTCACACTCGCCGGCCGAATCGACGAACCCGGAAACCTTCAACCCAGAAGGAGTCGAAATGGCCCACAGACGCCATTTCCGGTTCTCCCGCTGGGTCGGCCGCGCCGCCGACCCCACGGGACCGATCACACCCACACCCACACCGTCCCCGTCGACCGCGCCGCGTCGCCCCGGCACCCGCCGCCGGGTCGCGGCCCTGGGCTCCAGCGCTGCCCTGGCGCTAGGCCTGCTGGCCCTGCCGGGCCAGACGTTCTCCCCGACGCCGGCGGCCGCCGCCGAGGCCGCCGCGGCGGTCAAGGTGCTGGTCTTCCACGGCCCGGTGGACAAGCAGGACGACCCGGTCGCCAAGGCCACCGCGTCGATCCGCGCGCTGGGCGAGCGGCAGGGCTTCAGCGTCGACGACTCCGCCGATCCGGGGGTGTTCACCTTCGGCAACCTGGCCCGCTACCGGGCGGTGGTGTTCCTCTCCGCCAACGGCGTCACCCTCGACGACGCGCAGGAGGCGGCCTTCCAGGCGTACGTCAAGGGCGGCGGCGGCTTCGTCGGCGTGCACGACGCGGCGCGCGCCCAGCCGGAGTCGTCCTGGTTCACCGGCCTGATCGGCACCCGGCCGGCCGCCGGCCTGCCCAACGCGGAGAAGGCGGTCTCGGCCACTGCCAGCGGCGAGAACCCGCCGAACGAGACCGCCGCGCGGGCCATCGACGGGTCGACCGGCACCAAGTGGCTGACCTTCTCGCCGACCGGGTGGCTGGCGGCGAAGCTGGCCAAGCCGGTCGCGGTCAGCCGGTACGCGCTCACCTCGGCCAACGACTTCCCGGGCCGGGACCCGAAGAACTGGACCCTGCAGGGCTCCCAGGACGGCACCACCTGGACCGACCTGGACACCCGGAGCAACGAGACCTTCCCGCAGCGGTTCCAGACCAAGCAGTACAGCTTCACCAACACCACGGCCTACCAGCACTACCGGCTCAACGTCACCGCGAACAGCGGGGAGCCGCTGATCCAGCTGGCCGAGCTGTGGCTGATCGGCCCGGACGCCGGCCCGGCGCCGGAGTCCACCGTGCAGCAGGCCACCGTCGACGTCACCGACCGGCAGCACCCGGCGAACAAGGGCCTGCCGCTGACCTGGACCCGGTCCGACCAGTGGATCAACTGGGACCCGAGCCCGATCGGCAAGGTGCACACGATCGCCCAGGTCGAGGAGCGCACCTACAACGCCGGCCTGAGCGGCAACGGGGCCTTCCACCCGATCTCGTGGTGCCAGGACTACGACGGCGGGCGCTCCTTCTACACCGGCATGGGGCGGACCGAGGCGAGCTGGACCAGCGACGAGCGGTTCCAGAACCACCTGGCCGGCGCGATCAAGTGGACCGCCGGCCTGGTGCGCGGTGACTGCCAGGCCACCATCGCCGCGAACTACCGCATCGAGCGGCTCACCACCACCAACCAGTCCGGGCAGCTCGACCAGATCGGTGAGCCGCACGGCCTGACCATCGCCCCCGACGGCACGGTCTTCTACATCGGCAAGGCCGCCTGCCCGACCGGGCCGATCGTGAGCTGGGACGACCCGAAGGTCGGCCTCGGCTGCGGCACCATCCACCAGTGGGACCCGAAGACCAAGCAGGTCAAGCTGCTCACCACGCTCGCCGTGATGGGCAACCGGGGCAGCGGCAGCGAGCTGGTGAAGAACGAGGAGGGCCTGGTCGGCATCACCCTCGACCCGAAGTTCGCGCAGAACGGCTGGGTGTACGTCTACTGGATGCCGCACGAGTCGATCGACCGGGACCGGCGGATCGGCCAGCGGACCGTCTCCCGCTTCACCTACGACGCGGCGAAGCAGACGATCGACCAGAGCACCCGCAAGGATCTGCTGCACTGGGACACCCAGATCCACAGCTGTTGCCACGCCGGTGGCGGGATGACGTTCGACGAGAGCGGCAACCTCTACATCGGCTCCGGCGACAGCAACTCCTCCGGCGGCTCCAGCGGCTACTCGGGCAACAACTGGACCCAGGACTACAAGGGCACCTCGTTCCAGGACGCCCGCCGTACGGCCGGTAACACCAACGACCTCAACGGCAAGATCCTGCGGATCCACCCGGAGGCCGACGGCACGTACACCATCCCGGCCGGGAACCTGTTCACCGGCAAGGAGGAGGGCGGCGGCAAGACCCGCCCGGAGATCTACGTGATGGGCGTGCGGAACATCGCCCGGATCGCCTGGGACCCGGTCAACCACTGGCTGACCGCCGCCTGGGTCGGCCCCGACGCGGGCGCGCCCAGCCCGGACCTGGGCCCGGCGAAGTACGAGACCGCCACGATCATCACCTCGGCCGGGAACCAGGGCTGGCCGTACTGCATGGGTAACCGGCAGCCGTACCGCGACCGCGACAACACCGACGCGAACGTGCTGACCGGCTGGTACGACTGCGACAACCCGAAGAACACCTCGCCGCGCAACACCGGCCTGGTCAACATCCCGCCGATCCGGGACAACATGATCTGGTACTCGCCGCAGGGCGGTGGCCCGGTCTTCCCGAAGCGGACCGACGGCAGCGGGCTGCCCTCGTACGTGCTGGGCGAGGAGACCTTCACCCAGCCGTACCTCAAGGGCGGCGGGCAGGCCATCATGGACGGCCCCACCTACCACCGGGACAAGGTCGACACCACCAGCGGCGTGGCCTGGCCGGCGTACTGGGACGACAAGTGGTTCATCGGTGACGAGTCCAACGCCAACAACCGGATCGCCGTCACCGTCGACCCGGACAAGGTGGCCACCGCCGGCCCGCCGGCGTTCGCCGAGGACCTGCGCCAGATCATCCGTTCCGGCAGCGGCGGCACCCAGCTGCAGTCCTGGATGGACGCCAAGTTCGGCCCGGACGGGGCGCTCTACATGCTCGACTACGCGGGTGGCTTCTTCAGCCTGCACGGCAACCAGAAGCTGATCCGGATCGCGTACACCGGCGGCGAGGCGACGCCGCGGGCCAGCGACGCCGCCTGGCGGGCGGTCTCGCCGAGCCAGCCCAAGACGATCGCGTTCTCGTCGGCGCGGGCCGGCGGCGTGGCGTGGGAGTGGAACTTCGGTGACGGCAGCGCGCCGTCGCACGAGGCCAACCCGACCCACACCTACGCGGACTACGGCACCTACGAGGCCACCCTCAAGGTGACGTACGCCGACGGCACGGTGTCCACCGCGAAGATCAGTGTCACCACGGGCTGCCCCGCGCCGGACAACCGCAAGACGGTGCAGCTGCTGGACACCGACACCGGCGTGACCAACCACGAGGTCGGCGGCGGCTGCACGATCAACGACCTGATCGACGACGAGCAGAACTGGTCGAACCACGGCCAGTTCGTCAGCCACGTCGCCGACGTGGTCAACGGCCTGCGGGCCGGCAACCTGGTGGACAACCGGGAGGCGCAGAAGCTGCAGACCGCCGCCGCCGGATCGCAGATCGGCAAGGTCGCCGGATACCGGCCGCTGTTCGACGGCACCGCGGCGTCGCTCGCCGACTGGCGGCAGGCGCCCGGCGGATCGTTCAACCTGCAGCGCGACGGGACCATCCGCAGCTCGGGTGGGCTCGGCATGCTCTGGTACGCCAAGGACGAGTTCGCCGACTTCTCGCTGCGGCTGAAGTTCCGGGACGTCTCCGCCGGCAGCACGTACGCCAACAGCGGGGTCTTCACCCGGTTCCCGGATCCGCGTACCCCGCTGGACCAGCGGCCGGAAGGCAGCTGCGGCACGGTCGGCTCGGCCCGCTCGTCGCAGGCCTGGGTGGCGATCTACTGCGGCCAGGAGATCCAGATCTACGACGGTCCCACCGGCGAACCGCAGAAGACCGGGTCGATCTACAACTTCGACCCGAACACGCTGGACCAGGCGGGGGTGACCCCGAAGGGCCAGTGGAACGACTACGAGGTCCGGGTGGTCGGACAGCACTACACGATCATCCGCAACGGTGTGGTGATCAACGAGTTCGACAACACGCCGGGCAAGGCGTCGTCCCGTGCCGGTGACCCGCCGACCGACCTGCGCCAGTTCCTCAGCGGGTTCGTCGGGTTGCAGAACCACGGCACGAACGACCTGATGGAGTTCCGCGACGTACGGGTCCGCGACCTGTAGTCGTAGCGCAAGGTGCCGGGCACGGGAGGGTTCCGTGCCCGGCACCGTCGCGCGTCAGCTCACCGCGGTGCCGAACAGGTGACCGATGCCCCAGGTCAGGGCCAGGCCGACCGCACCGCCGAGCACCACCCGGGCGACCGCCCGCCGGGGACTGCTGCCGCCGATCCGGGCGCTCACCGCCCCGGCGAGGCCCAGCGCGACCAGCACCCCGGCGACGGTCACCGGCAGCCGCAGCGCCGGCGGCGGCAGCAGGATCGCCAGCAGCGGCAGCAGCGCGCCGGCCACGAACGCCACCGCCGAGGCCAGCGCGGCGTGGCCGGGGCTGGCCAGGTTCTCCGGGTCCACCTTCAGCTCCGCCTCGGCGTGTGCGGCCAGGGCGTCGTGCTCGGTCAACTCGATCGCCACCTGCCGGGCGGTCTCCGGCCGCAGCCCCTTCGCCTCGTAGATCGCGGCCAGCTCGGCCAGCTCGACCTGCGGCATGTCCCGCAGCTCGGCCCGCTCCTTGTCCAGCAGGGCCCGTTCGCTGTCGCGCTGGCTGCTCACCGAGACGTACTCGCCGAGCGCCATCGACACCGCGCCGGCCACCAGGCCGGCCAGGCCGGCGGTGAAGATCGGCCCCCGGGCCGGGGTGGCCCCGGCCACACCGACCACGATCCCGGCCACCGACACGATCCCGTCGTTGGCGCCCAGCACCCCGGCACGCAGCCAGTTCAACCGGCCGGCGAGACCGCCCGCGTGGTGCGGCTCGCCGCCGTGCGCCGTCGGCCCGGCGACGCCGTCCGTGTTCCGTACCTCTGTGCTCACCGGCCCATCCTGCCCAGCGGCGACCGGGCCCGCCAGCGAGGCAAGCCTTGGCTGTCTGCCGCCCGCGTCAGTGGTCGGGGTCGAAGGCGCCGTCCCACTCGAACACCGGGTTGGGCACATCCTGGCCGTGGCTGTCGGTCAGGGTGGCCTGCCCGATGAGTTTCGAGGGTCCGCCGGCGATGTACGTGGCGTCGGCCCGGACCTGTACCTCGAATTTGCCGTCCTGCGGTTGCCCGTGGTCGTCCGTGAAGTGGATCATGCAGATCCAGTCCGGGCCGGGGCCGACGTCGGGGACCTTGGGGCCGCCACGGTCGCAGGCGGTGACAGCGCCGACGCTCCGCACGGTGATGCCGTGTTCGCCGAGCAGGTCGGCCCGGTGGACGTAGAGGCCGGCGAAGGTGGGGCCGATGGCCCGTTCGAGGCGGTCCTTGGTGACGTCGGGCTGGCCGCATCCGGTCAGCGCCCCGGAAGCGGCGACGGCGAGGCCGATGGCCAGTGCGAGGGTGCGCGTACGGGTCATGATCAGCCTCCGGTGATGTCGCGGCGACGCAGGTACAGATAGGCGATGGCCAGGCAGACGACGAGCCAGCCGGCGCTCACGATCACGCCGGTGGTGACCGGTGCGTGGAACGGATGCGCGGTGAGCAGGCCGTGCCAGGTCTCGAACGGGGTGGTGAGCAGCAGCCGGCGGGCCTTGTTCAGCCCGCCCAGGCTGCCGACCAGCTGCATGATCATCCCGAGGACGACGGGCGAGGCGACGCCGATGGTGGGGTTGCGGGTGACGACGGACAGCAGGATCGCCAGGGCGGTGAAGCCGAGGACCGGCGCGACGGCGGTGGCCCAGCTCGCGATGACCAGGGGCAGGGCGTGGCCGGCGGGGATGAGTTGGCCGCTGAGCCCGGGCAGGGGTTGGCTGCCGACGACGAGCAGGCTGGTGGTGATGGTGCTGGCCGCGAGCAGGACCAGGACGAGGAGGTTGAAGCCGACGGCGGTGAGCGTCTTGGCCCAGAAGATCTGGGTGCGGCTGACCGAGCGGGTGAGGATGGTCTTCCAGGTGCCGTGCTGGTCCTCGTTGGCGAAGATGTCCCCGGCCACCAGGGCGGCGAGCAGGGGCAGCACCCACTGGTGGGCGAACGCCAGCACGAACAGCGGGACGGCGTAGCCGCTGGTGTGGATGTGCCGGCCGTAGATGGTGTCCTTCGGCGGCAGTTGGGTGTTGAAGATCAGCACGACCGCGATCGGGACGACGACCGCGCCGATGAGCAGGGCGCGGCTGCGCACCTGGGCGGCGAGCTTGGTCGCCTCCCAGCGCAGCACGGTGGCGGTGCCGGGCCGGCGGCGTGCGGCCGGGGCGACGGCGGGTACGGCGGCGGTCATCGGCGGCCTCCGGTGGCGGCGTCGAGGCCGGCGGGCGGTCCGGCCGGGGCGGATTCGGTGAGCATGAAGAACAGCGCCTCCAGCGGCGTCTCGTCGCGGGTGAGGCCACGCAGCGCGATACCGGTGTCGACGATGTCGGCGATCAGCGCGTCGACGTCCTTCTGGGGCCCGCGGACGTCCAGCCCGTCGTCGGCCGTGGTGACCTCGAGCCCGCGGGCGCGGGCCAGTTCGGCGGCCCGGTCGTCGTCCGTGGTGCTGATCCGGTGCGCCTGCTCGGGCGCCAACTCTCTCAGGGCGGCGATCGAGCCGTGGTGCACCACCGTGCCGGCCTTCATGATGGTCACGTTGTCGCAGATCTGCTCGACCTCGCCCATGTCGTGGCTGGAGAGCAGGACCGTGAGGCCGGTGTCGGCGAGCCGCCGGACCAGTGCCCGCATGTCGCGGATTCCGGCGGGATCGAGGCCGTTGGCCGGTTCGTCCAGAACGAGCAGTCGCGGGTTGCGCAGCAGCGCGGAGGCGACGCCGAGGCGTTGCCGCATGCCGAACGAGTAGCCGCGAACCTTGTCGTGCTGCCGGGCGGTCAGCCCGACCATGTCCAGCACGTCGTCGACGCGGTCGGCGGCGTCGCCCCCGTCCAGGCCGGCGAGCAGCCGCAGGTTCCGTCGACCGGACAGGGCCGGATAGAACTTCGGGCTTTCGATGAACCCGGCCACCCCGGACAGGGAGTTGACGCCGTGGCGCGGCCAGGAGCGCCCGAACACCTCCAGGGTGCCGCTGTCGGGGCGGATCAGCCCGAACAGCATCCGCAGGAAGGTGGTCTTGCCGGCCCCGTTGGGGCCCAGGACGCCGTACACCTCGCCTCGGGCCACCTGCACCGTGATGTTATTGACGGCGGTCAGTGATCCGTAGGCTTTGGTGAGGTTGACGGCGTTGACCGCCAGCACATCGCTCATGACCGCCGACGCTAAAGATCGCACATGAAGCCAGCATGAAACCGTGCGGCGGGTCGGCGGGGGTTATCCGGGGCGGGCCAGGCGGCGGGTGAGCCGCCATCCGGCGTAGGCGAGCGCGAGAACAACTGCGGCGGCGAGCAGGTACCACTGGAAGCGGTGCAGATCCGCCACGATGGCGCGGATGTGGTCCCCGGCCACATAGCCGGCGGTCGCCCACACGCCGACCCAGGCGGCGGCACCGAGGGCGTTGTACGCGACGAAGCGTCGCCACGGCATGCCGGTGGCACCGGCGATGATCCCGTTGAACTGCCGCAGGCCCTCGACGAACCGGGCGACTACGACGAGTTTCGGCCCGTGCCGGCTCATCACCGCCTCCAACCGGGCGAACCGCTCCGGCGTCAGGCGCAGGTAGCGGCCGTACCGCAGGATGATTCGCCGGCCGCCGGTGCGGCCGATCAGGTAGCCGATGCTGTCCCCGATCACCGCGGCCAGGAACGCCGTCACCGCGACCCCGACGATGGCCAGTTGGCCGTGCGCCGCGTATCCGGCGGCGAGGATGATCGCCGTCTCGCCGGGCGCGGGAACGCCGAAGCTCTCCACCCCGACCAGCAGGGCGAGGCCCAGGTAGCCGTAGTGCGCCACCAGGTTGGTGAGGAAATTGACGGCGCTCACCGGCCTGCCGCGGCTGCCCCATGGGCGGCTGCCCCACCGCTCGCCCGCACCAGGGGCCGCAGCCGGGTGCGCTCCAGCCGGTCCAGGCCGGCGGCGATCGGGTGCCGGGCGACCAGGTAGCCCAGCAACGTCACCGCGGCGCCCAGGGCGAAGCCGGCCAGCACGTCGAACGGGTAGTGCGCCGCGATGTAGACCCGGGCGAAGCCCATCACCGCGGCGGCGGCCACCGCCAGCAGACCGAGGCGCCAGCTCACCAGCAGCAGGCCGGCCACGACGGCGCCGGCCATGGTGGCGTGGTCGGACGGGAACGACGGGTCGGTGCTCCGGTCGGCCAGCACCAGGATGTCCGGCAGCGTGGTGTACGGGCGGGCCTCGTGCACGGCGGACACGATCGGCTGGTTCACCGCCACCGCGAGTAGCATGCCGATCGGCGCCCAGATCGCCGCCGGCAGCCCGGCGCCGCGCAGGCGGGCGGTCCACCAGCCGGCCAGCAGCAGCACGGCGAACAGCACCACGCCGTACTTCGCGTAGCCTGCCATCGGGTCGTGCAGCCACGGTGTTGCCCGGGCCAGATCGTTGATCTCCAAGAAGAGCCGGGTGTTCATGCTGTCCCCTCCCACGTCGCCCCCGACCGTAGACATCCGGACATGAAGGCCAGATGAAGGCCGGGCGCGGTGTGCTGCACTTGTGGTCGGGCCGGACGGGGTGAAGGAGGCGCGGTGCGGGTCCTGGTGGTGGAGGACGAGCGGCGGCTGGCCCACCTGCTCGCCCAGGGGCTGCGCGAAGCCGGACACACCGTCGATATCCGGTACACCGGCTCCGACGGGCTGCTCGCCGCGGCCACCGGCCCGCACGACGTGGTGGTGCTCGACGTCATGCTGCCCGGCCTCGACGGCACGGCCGTCTGCCGGACCCTGCGGCAGCAGGGCAACCGGGTGCCGGTGCTGATGCTCACCGCCCGCGGGGAGGTCCCCGACCGGGTCGCCGGTCTCGACTCCGGCGCCGACGACTACCTGACCAAGCCGTTCTCCTTCGACGAACTCCTCGCCCGGCTGCGTGCCCTGCACCGGCGCTCCGCCGGGCCGCCCGCCGTCGAGGCCCGCGCCGGCGACCTGCTGCTCGACCCCGCCCGGCGGCGGGTGTTCCGTGGCGACCGGGAGATCGACCTCTCCGCGCGGGAGTTCGACATCCTCGCCCTGCTGATGTCCCGGGCCGGGCAGTGCCTGACCCGCTACCAGATCCTAGACGAGGTGTGGGACGGCGAGACGGACATCCGCTCCAACGTCATCGACGTCCACATCGCCACCCTGCGGGCCAAGGTCGACAAGCCGTTCGGTCGGCACGCCATCGAAACGCTGCGCGGCGTCGGCTACCGGCTCCGCCCGGACGGCGGCTGACATGCCGGGACCGCGACGCCGGGGGCCCCGGTGGGGCCGCCTGCCGCTGCGCGTCCGGCTGATCGCCGGTTTCGCCGCCGCGATGCTGGTGGTGCTCACCGGCGCGGGCGCGTTCGTCTACCTGCGCGTGCGCTACGCCCTCGACCTGCGCCTCGACGAGGATCTGGCGGCCCAGTCGACGCAGTTGACCACCGCCGCCCGGACCGGGACGCCGCCGGCTGCCGCGGCTCGCCCCGGCCCCGGGGAGTACTGGCAGCTCCTCGACGCGACCAACCACGTCCTCGCCGCGAGCCCGGGCCTGCCGCGTGGCTCCCTGCTCACCCCCGACCAGCTCGACCGGGCCCTGCACCGGCCGGTACGGGCCGACCGGGGCAGCCTGCTGCCGATCAGCGCCCGTCCGTTGCGCCTGTACGCCGTCCCGGTCCACGCCGGTGCGCGGCCGGCGGCGGGACAACCGGCGGTCACCGTCGCGGCCGTGCGCCGGGACCAACGCGACGAGGCGCTCCGGGAACTGATCGGCCAGCTCGCCCTGGCCAACCTGGCCGCCCTGGCCGTGGCGTCCCTGGTCGGCTACCGCCTGGCCCGCGCCGCGCTCGCCCCCGTGGAGCGTTACCGTGCCGAGGCGGCCCGCATCGCCGCCGGCGAGACGGGGGTGCGCCTCGCCGTCCCCGCCACCGACGACGAGGTGGCCCGGCTCGGCCGCACCCTCAACGACATGCTCACCGCGCTGGAGTCGGCGCTGGAGCGGGAGCGGCAGTTCATCAACGACGCCAGCCACGAACTGCGTACCCCGCTGACCCTGCTCTCCACCGAACTCGAACTGGCGCTGCGCCGCCCGCGCAGCACCGCCGAACTCGAGCAGACCCTGCGTGCGGCCGCCGCCGACACGGCCGACCTGATCGCCCTCGCCGACACGCTCCTCGCCCTCGGCGTGCCACCCGTCCCGGGCGCGGCCGCCGAGGTCGACGTCGGCGAGTTGGCGGCCGGCCTGACCGACCGCTACCGGGCCGGGTCCCGGGCGGACACGCTACGCACCCGGATCACCCCCGGTCTCACGGTGCGGGGTGACCCCGCCCGTCTCGGCCGGGTCGTCACGAACCTGCTGGACAACGCCCTCCGGTACGGCGCACCGCCGGTGACCGTCACCGTCGACCGCGCGGACGGGCTGGTCCGGCTCATGGTGCACGACAACGGCCCGGGCATGGACCCGGAGTTCCTGCCGCACGCCGCCGAGCGGTTCCGCCGTGCCGACACCGCCCGTACCTCGCCCGGGACCGGACTGGGGCTCTCCCTCGTCGAGGCCATCGTCCGCGCCCACCACGGCGAGCTGTGGATCTGCTCGGCCGGGGCGCACCACCGCATCAGCGCCGTCTTCGCCGGTGAGTGCCGGCATCCGGCGGTCGGCACCACGGTCACCGTGCTGCTGCCCGCCGCCCCGGCCACCGGCTGACCAGCTGCCCGGGGTCGGCGACGAGATCGGTGGCCGGGCGTCTGTCATCGTTGCTGTCGACAGCATCAGGGCCGTCATCGATCGGCCGTCGGCGCTTGTTGCCCGAGGAACTCGCGGAGGAGCCGGCAGAGGCTGGAGATGGCGCGCTTGTGGTCGTCGTCGCTGACAAGCTGGTCCTCAGTGGCACCGTCACCGAAGGCCTCCGCTAAATGCCGCCAGCTCGCCCCGGCCGCGCCCGAGGTCAAATCCCGTCAGCATCGAGAACGCGCGCTCGTACCTCGGCCGCCCGACGTACAGACCTAGCCGATCCTCCACATGCCTTGCCCCAGCCTACCGAGGCATGGTCCCAGACCATGACCGCTTCGGGCTGAACTCTCGGCGAGCGGGTCGGATCGGGCTTGGTACGAGGTCAAAGGGTATGCTGACGCGCTTCCCGACTCGGTTCGGCTGGCACAGTTGCTGTACTTCGCTGCTGTACTGCTGGCATCAGACGAGGCGCTGGATGCGGACCTTCGGGCGCTCGTTCCTGAGGTGGCCCTGCTTGTGCTGGCGGACCTGCTCATCCCAAACCTCCTGGTCGTAGTCCGGGTTCGGCGGGATCCACTTGTGGGAGCCGTCGCTGTAGTGAAACTTCTCGTCACCGGGCCGAAGGATGCTCATCGGGTCCAGCCGAGGAACCGGTCGTGCAGGTGGCCGGCGGGGACGTGGGCCAGGTCCTGGGCGGCGTCGACGAACTGGGCGGCCAGGTAGAGCGCCAGCGACACTGGGGCGCGGTCGTACTCGGCTCGCAGCTCACGCCGCCGGGTCTGGCAGGGCCATTCCCCCGCACAGCCGCCGCACGTCCAGGTCGGCTTGATCGGGTGGTGAGTGGTCATCGCGGGCCGTCCTGGCTGGGCCAGTGGCAGCGGTTGATCGGGATGCGGTGACGGCTTCGGCAGGGCAGGGTCGCGCCGCAGCGGCAGATGTATCGCCAGTGCCGCCAGGACCACACGGGTCGGTGGCGACGGGCGAGGGTGAGCGCTGCCGCCAAGACGTACTCGTCGTAGGAGACCCGCCTCATCGGCTCGCCACAGCCGTCGGGTCCGATATCCGCCGGATTGGGGAATGGGAAGGGAGCACTGCCGCCTCCTGGTGCCGCAGGTGTCCAGAGGCGTGGATGCCCGATCGCGGGGGATGCGCCGGACATCCACGCCGGCGAGGACGGCCCACAGCGCCAACCGGGGGAAACGACCTCCTCGGCAACCTCCCATAGGTACCGTTGGGTAGTCAAGGGCTGACGTAGGTGGTCTACTCGTGTTGCCAACCGAGGGGAACACCGTGCCACCGCGTTACCGCTACGAGCAGATCGCCGACGACCTGGCCGAACGCATCGCGTCCGGCGAGTTCCCGCCGGGATCCAAGCTGCCCAGTCGGCGAGAGTTGATCGAGCACTACGGCGTCACCGAGCCAGTCATCGACCGCGCCATGCAGGTGTTACGGATCAAGGGAATGACGGAGACCTTGCCCGGCGTAGGCGTCTTCGTCGCCGAGTAGGCCCTCCCTACAGTCAGACGCAGCCGGGACCCCTCGATTGTAAGTTCTGGGCGCTTCGTCCGGCGGTGTTCGTCCGCGTGTGCGACCTCGGGCAACTGTCCGCTGACCGCCGTCTACGGCCGCCCACGTCCCGGCCGGTTGTCTGTCACCGTTGCTGTCGCCTTGGTGGGCCGTGATCCTCAGGCTCACCTGGTCCCCAAATTCACGGAAGCCGAGGCGGCGGGCGAGCCGTCGTGAGGGCTCGGGGCGTGCGCGCCATTGCGGCAATAGTTGGTTCTGAAGCGCCTCTGCCACCGCAGCGGAAGCCACCGCACTGCCCAGTCCGCGACCTCGGAGGTGGGAGCTAGTGAGCACGCAGAGGTGAGCGACCGAGCGTGGCCATTGGCGGTAACCCGCCGCCGCGACCACTCGTGCGCGGTTCCGAACGACGAACACCGGTGACGTGATTTCGTCGATCCCGCTCTCCGCAGCGTCATCCTCGGAGACGTCTGCGACCAGCCGAATAAGGTCTGGGTGTCCTGGCGGCAACTGGGCTACGTCTGCGGCCCCCTTCGCTGGCCGGAACTCCTGCTCGTCGAGGTATGCCAACGAGGCCGGACCGAGCGCGTCCACCACGCCGCGCTCCCCGCTCCACCGCTCAGCCTCGACCGCCGACCGGAGCGGCCTCCCGGTGAGCGATCCGCGCAAGAACCGGGCGGTAGCAACGTCCGGCGCAGTGGCGATGCCTGAGCTTCCCAACACCACGATGCCGGCCCACGCCGGCGGACACAGCCGAGACTCGGCAACGACAACCACCCGCACGCCGTCTGACGGGAAGCTGGTGGCGACACCAGTGAGGCTGACCCAGAGGTCCTGGACATGGTTCAAAACACCCGATCGAGCCATCGACGCATCCTCCCCGCCCATCGTCTCGCCGGCCACCGACTTAGCGGGCCAGCTGAATCCGGCGTACAGGTCGACTCGTCCGTCGCCCACCAGCTCAGAGTCACGATCAAGGCTCTGAGCTGGTTCTATCTCCGTGCATCGATGGTTGTTCGTGATCATTGTTGGTCGACATCTGACGGCCTAGCGACGGCCTGATCTTGGCGCGAACGTCGCCACGTGCGCCCCTGCCTCTGCTGCCATCCGTACACTGCTGCCGACGTCGGGGACTCGGCCTCCTTGTCGATCAAACGTAGACTTGCAGGCATGAAGCGCCCGCGTCTTCGGATGACGCAGCTTGTGGGGTTCCTGCTCTGGCTTGCGTCGGGTGTCGGGTTGTGGCTGGACTGGCCCGATAAGGCCACGTCGCTACTCCTCATCGCCGGGCTGCTGGTGTTTCATGGCCCGACTGCCATTGCCGCTTGGCGGGAAAGGGAGTCCAAGCCGCCAAAGTCTGCGGAAGAGGTTCTGAGGTGGTATCCGAAGTGGTGGGCCTGACCGCCTCCCGCTTCTGCTGCCATCCCGTCTGCCGCCGACTGGCCGCAAATTGCTCGCCGCCGTTGCCGAGCTGACCCAGCTCGCCGGGTGGCAGGCGTACGACATGGCCGAACACGGCCTCGCCCAGCGCTATCTCACCCATGCCCTCGACCTCGCTCGAACGGCCGACGACGCCGGCCTGGGGGCCGAGATCCTCGCCGCCATGATCCACCAAGCCACCTACCTCGGGCATACCGCCACCGGCGTCGACCTCGCCCGCGCCGCCCGACAGACAGCACACCGTGCCGGCCTCACCGTGCTGACTGCCGAAGCACTGGTCATGGAAGCTCACGCCCATGCTGTCGCCCTCCACGAACGCGACTGCGCCACCGCGCTGCACCAAGCAGAGCAAGCCCTCGATCGAGCCGACCGCAGCAGTGACCCCCAGTGGCTCGGCTACTTCGACGAGGCGTACCTGTCAGCCAAGTTCGGCCACTGTTTCAATGCGCTCGGTCAACACCGCCGAGCCGAACGCTTCGCCGCTCGCTCCCTACAGATGGACGAACGCTACGTACGCGGCAAAGCCTTCAACCTCGCCCTCCTGGCCACCGTCCACGCCCGCCATGGCGAGCTGGAACGCGCCAGCGCCATCGGCGGGCAAGCCCTCACCCTGACCACGCAACTACGGTCGGCTCGTGCCGTCCGTTACCTGCGCGACCTGCAGACCCATCTCACGCCCCACCGCCGTCAACCAGCAGTACGGCACTTCATCACCCGCGTTGACGCCGCGCTCAGCCAGCGCCGATGACTACAGCTCACCCCGAGCCCTGCGCGCCACCAGCTCCAACACCGCAATCACCGTACCGGCACCCACGATCTCACCCTGGGAGACGAGATGCCGCGCCTCGTCCAGCGGAACCCAGGCCACCCGCTCGGTCTCGTTGACGTCCACCGCAGCGCCGGTGTGCTCCGCGTTCCGAGCAAGGAACAGCAAGTTCTCCGCGTCCGCGGTCGCCACCCACGGCTGAAACGACAGCAACGGCTCGACCGCGCCCGGACGCCACCCGGTCTCCTCCTCGACTTCTCGGACCGCACACTTCGCCGGATCCTCTCCCTCATCGATGTAGCCACCCGGCAGCTCCCACACCCATCGGTCGAACACGAACCGATGTCGCCGCATCAGCAACAGGCGCTCCTGGCCGTCAAGCACGGCAACCATGGCCGACCGGGGCGCCCGGATCACGTATTGCTCGAAGCGGACCCCATCCGGCAACTCCACGTCGGCAATGCTCAACCGCGACCGCCGGCTGCCGTCTACCACCCGCTCACCATGAATCGTCCACCGCTTCGACCTGCTAACCTGCTCCTCCGTCACCCGGCCAGTATCCGACCAGCGACACCGAGCCGCTGCCGCACGGCGTCCCGACGACTCGGCTCGACCCGGAACGAACTCCGCAGGTGGGATGGGGTCTCAAGCTGTCGGCTCGTAGCGGCCCGCGTCAACGAGCAGGTGCGGAGCCTCGTCGGTTTGCGTTCCGGACCGATCTGCGTCGAGGCTACCGCTGCCCCCTTGCTGCCTCGCTGCCTGACGACGCGGCTACAAGACGCTTTCGAGATATCAGGGCCGGCGGTCGATCGGTCACCGCCCCGCTGTCACCCAGTCGTGCTGCATCCGTGACCTTGGATGCATAACCTCCGGCCTATGCGATCCCGCGCGGCTGTGGTGACGGCGGCCTTCTTGACCGTGCCGCTGGGCTTGTCGGTGCTTCTCGGCTGCCTCTTCAGCTTGGTGGCCTTCGCTCCCTCGGAACCATGTCCGGACGAATCCAGCGACTCATTCCAACGGGCGGTGCTCGCCCGGATCCTACTCAGCGCACTGATGGTGTTGACGCCGCTCCTGTCCATCGCCGTCGCCTGGTGGGCAGTGTCGAGCCGCCGCAGGCACCCCTGGCCATGGCTGGCCGTTTCCATGCTGGGGTTGGTATTCACCGCCGCCCTGGTGGTGCCGATCGAGCGGGTGAGTTCCTGTTGATGTGCGCCATGCTGCACCCGCCGGGCCTGCAGGTCACCAACTACCGGTAAGTTCTGGGCGCTCCGTCCAGCGGCGTCTACCCGCGTCCGCGACCTCGGGCGTTCGTTCGTGCGCCACCGTCGCCGGCTGTCCTGGTCCCGGCTCGTTGTCTGTCAACGACGGACGGCGAGGCTGCGACAGCCGTAGGAGACGAGGCCGGCCATCTTCCACAGGTGTCCGATGACCCGGACCCGCGTCGATTCGTAGGTTCGGTGCGACCGTCGCGGCGGCGTCCCCTCTCCCTGCCGACGAGGGGCCGTACCCGCTGGTCGACGGGCGGCGCGCGGAGGAGGAGCAGCCGAATGCGAAGAGGAAGAACAGCCTGGCGGGCCTCGGTGGTGGCGCTGGCGGTGGTGGCCACCGGCCTGCCGGCGACCGGCGCGCTGGCCCGGCCCGGGGCCGACGAGCGACCCGGACTGGTGATCGAGGGTGGGGTCACCCAACCGGCCTTCGGATACGCCGACGCGGTCCGGGAACGGATTTTCGTCACCTCGGACGTGGACACCGACGGCGACGGCGCGCGCGATGTCGTGGCGATGGACGTCATGCGGCCCAAGGCCAGCGAGAACGGGCTCAAGGTGCCCGTGGTGATGGATGCCAGCCCGTACTACTCGACGGTCTGCCGGGGCAACGAGAGCGAATGCAAGGCCGACGTCGACGGAGACGGGCTGAACGACAAATGGCCCCTCTTCTACGACAACTACTTCGTCCCGCGCGGCTACGCGGTGATCCTGCTCGACATGATCGGCACCAACAACTCGACCGGCTGCCCGGTCACCGGCGGCCGGGCCGACAACATCAGCGCGCCGACCGCGATCGACTGGCTCAACGGGCGTCGCCCCGGGTACGACGCCGCCGGCCGGGAGGTCGTCGCCGACTGGCACAACGGCCGCACCGGCATGATCGGCAAGTCGTACGACGGCACGCTGGCCAACGCCGCCGCGGCCAACGGGGTCGAGGGGCTGACCACGATCGTGCCGATCTCCGCCATCTCCAGCTGGTACGACTACTCCCGCAGCAACGGCCTGGTCACCCGGGCGAACAACTACTCGGGCAGCCTCGCCAACACGGTCACCAACCCGGCCCGCCGGGCGTACTGCGCCCCGGTGCGGACGGCCCTCGGGCAGGGCGGCGACGACACCACCGGGGACTACAACGACTTCTGGGCCGAGCGGGACTACGTGCCGCACGCCGACCAGGTCAGGGCGAGCGTGTTCGTGGTGCACGGCATCAACGACGACAACGTCCGCCCGGACCACTTCAGCAAGTGGTGGACCGCGCTGGGCGAGCAGGGCGTGCCGCGCAAGCTCTGGCTGACCGGCACCGGCCACGTCGACCCGTTCGACTTCCGCCGGGCCGCGTGGGTCGACACCCTGCACCGCTGGTTCGACTACTGGCTGCAGGGCATCGACAACGGGATCATGGGGGAGCCGGCCGTCGGCATCGAGCGGGCGCCGGACGTCTGGGAGACGGCGCGTACCTGGCCGCTGCCGGACACCCAGCCGATCCAGGTGTTCCTGCGGGCCCCGGCCACCGGCAACGCGGGCGGGCTGTCCGTCCGCTCCGGTCCGGGCAACGCGTCGGCGACCTTCCAGGACACGCCGACCATGACCCAGACCAACGCCATCCGTCACCCGTCGGATCCGACCGCGAACACCGAGAACCGGCTGGTGTTCCTCTCCGCGCCGCTGACCGCGCCGCTGCACATCTCGGGCACCCCGGTGGTCCGGATCAACGCCACCGTGGACGGTGCGGACACCAGCTTCGCCGGCCTGCTCGTCGACTACGGCACCCGCGAGCGGTTCAGCACCGCCGGGGACGGCGTCCGGACGCTGACCGAGGAGGACTGCTGGGGCGAGACCGCCGACTGGGGCGGCTTCGCCGAGGACGCCTGCTACCGCAAGGTGGCGAAGAACGTCGCGACCAACCCGCAGGAACTGGTCACCAAGGGCGTCATCGACGGTCTCAACCTCGCCTCGCTGTCCACGTCGGTGCCGCTGGTGCCCGGGCTGAAGACCGAGGTCGACCTGAACCTGCTGCCCGAGGACTACGTCTTCGACGCCGGCCACCAGATCGGGGTGGTGCTGCTGGGCTCCTACTCCGGGTACAGCAGCCGGGCCAAGCAGACCCGCGCCCACATCACCGTCCACTTCGACCGGAGCCGGATCACCCTGCCGGTCGTCGGCGGGCGGACGGCGGCCGTGGCGGCCGGCCTGTAGCGGACCTCGGGGCGGGGCGCCCGGCACCGGCGCCCTGCCCCGTCCGCCGGCTCACCGGCCGGGCTGGTACTGGCCGGTGAGCCGGCCGAGCTTCAGGGCCAGGTGCAGGCAGAGCCGCTCGTTGCCGTCCTTCAGGTCGGTGCCGGCGAGCAGTTCCACCCGTTGCAGCCGGTAGTACAGCGTCGTCCGGTGCAGCCGCAGGCGTTCCGCGGTGGCGTGGGCGTTGCCGGCCAGGTCGAGGTAGGCCTCCAGGGTCTCCAGCAGCACCTGGTGCGCCTCGTCGGCGAGCAACCCGCCCAACCCCGGGTGCACCCGCGCGGCATCCAGGTGCCGGGCGTCCACCCCGGACAGCAGCCGGTAGATGCCCAGTTCGGACCAGGGCACGATCGCGCCCAGCGCGGGCAGCTGGACGGCCACCCGGGCCGCCTGGAACGCCTCCTGGTACGACAGGACACTGTCGTACAGGCGGCGGCGGCGCTCGCCGACGCCGACGACCGTACGGGCCACCGACGGCAGGCCCCGGGTCGCCCCGCGCAGGGCCGCGCCGAGGTGCGCGGCGGCGTCCGCCGCCGCCACCCGCCCGGTGCTCCGGCCGCCGCAGAGCAGCAGCACCCCGTGGTCGTGCCGGACCAGGTGCAGCGTCTCGCGCGACCCGACCCACTGCCGGGTGGCGACGAGGGCGTGCTCCAGGGCGATCCGGGCCACGTCGTCGAGCACCTCTTCGGGGGCCGCGACGAGGTGGGCGACCAGGGCGGTCACCTCACCGTCGCAGGCCACCACGCCGTCGGTCAGCAGCGACCGGACGGCCTCGCAGCGGGCCTCCGGGGACTCCACGAGGAGGGTACGGGTGGCCTCCGCCTCCCGCTGCGAGGTCAGCTCGCCGAGCAGGTTCTCCCGGTAGAGGGCCAGCGACAGGTCCGGCATCGCCTCGGTGACGGTCGAGATGTCCTCGTCGGTCATCCCGGCGGCCTCGTCGATGAACCAGACGAAGCCCAGCAGCAGGTCCTGGTGCCGGATCGGCACGCACACCCGGGGAAGCAGGTCCAACTCGGGGCAGGCCGGGGTACGCACCGGCTGCCGGGCCTCCATGATGCCGTTCTCCCGGGCCCAGGCGATCACCTCCGGGGTGGTGTGCCGGCGCAGGATCGAGCTGCGCCGCACCCCGTCGATCACGCCGGTGTGTTCGCTGTAGACGACGACCCGCTGGCGCCGGTCCTCGATGAGCGCCGGCCGTTTGACCCGCGCCGCGACCCGGTCGACGAGGCGTTGCAGTTCCATGCGCATGCGCTGCTCCCGGGACCGGGCCGACCCCCGCGGGGGTTCCCGCTGGGTGCGGCCTGGACGTGTGCTGGTAGGGCCGTTGCCCTACCTTCGGAGATGTTGCCTGGGACGCGCAATCCGTTACCTCTCAGTAAGCTTCGCGAGCATGCGATCGGCAGTGCTGCCGGGCGGCGGCGGTCACACTCCCCGGCCGGCATCGCGACAGCCGTATTCGGTCCGGGTGCGGCGGTTCCGGCATCTGTCGGAAGACCGCGGCCGGCGACCCTCCTAACGTGGTGCCCCCCGGGTACCCGGAGGGGCCGAGAAGGGAACACACTCGTGGCCGCAACCAGGCCCTGGCAGGGCGTCGTCGTCGTCCTCCCCACGCCGTTCCGGGCCGACCTCTCGGTCGACCACGACCGGCTCCAGGAGCACGTACGGTGGCTCGCCGACGAGGGCTGCCAGGGGGTGACACCGTGCGGCCCGCTCGGGGAGCACCGGGCCC